>NZ_JAEOHX010000030.1:0-3860 GCF_019366485.1 Escherichia sp. GZ89
GGTGATGACGGGATCGAACCGCCGACCCCCTCCTTGTAAGGGAGGTGCTCTCCCAGCTGAGCTAATCACCCGATACTACGCTGGATACTACAACTAACTACGTTAGTGGTGGGTCGTGCAGGATTCGAACCTGCGACCAATTGATTAAAAGTCAACTGCTCTACCAACTGAGCTAACGACCCGGTGGTAGGTGATGACGGGATCGAACCGCCGACCCCCTCCTTGTAAGGGAGGTGCTCTCCCAGCTGAGCTAATCACCCGATACTACGCTGGATACTACAACTAACTACGTTAGTGGTGGGTCGTGCAGGATTCGAACCTGCGACCAATTGATTAAAAGTCAACTGCTCTACCAACTGAGCTAACGACCCACTTTTTCGTTGCTTTCGGTTTGTTCGATATCCCGTGGCAACGGCGGCATATATTACTGATTTCAGATTTGAGCGCAACAAAAATTTCGATGTAGATCACTCAACTGCTTATGATTCGCACGACACGACCAGAAATAATGCGACTTCTGGTCGTGTGTTATGCATTACATCGCGTTCAAGCGTTTTTGTGCTTGTTTAGCACCATCACTACCAGGATATTTATTGATAACCTGTTGGTAAACAGCTTTCGCTTTTGCGGTGTCACCTTTGTCCTGCATGATAACGCCGACTTTAAACATCGCATCTGCAGCTTTTGGTGACTTCGGATAGTTTTTCACTACTGAAGCAAAATAGTAAGCCGCATCATCTTTCTTACCCTTATTGTAATTCAACTGACCGAGCCAATAATTCGCATTTGGCAAGTAAGTGGAATCCGGGTATTTCTTGATGAAGTTTTGAAACGCCACAATTGCATCATCCTGGCGAGATTTATCCTGTACCAGTGCTATTGCCGCATTGTAATCGGTATTAGCGTCACCACTTTGTACTGGTGTGCCTGACGCCGCAGCTCCGGTTTCAGGTGCAGTTGATGCTCCTGTTGCCGCTCCGCTCTGATCTCCATTGGCAGATTGTGCCGCAGTTCCACCACTACTCAAACTATCCATCTGCAGCATGATCTGCTTTTGACGTTCAATAGCCTGGTTTAGCTGATACTGACTTTCCTGGATTTGACCACGCAAAGAATCAATATCGGACTGGTTATCAGAGATTTGTTGTTGAAGTTGAGTTAAAAGCTGGCTATGAGCATTAGAAATACGCTCAAGTTGAGTGACACGGTCTTCGACCGAGCCTGAGCCGACACTACTGATTGGCGCCTGAGCAAAAGCGGCCCAAGGGGCCGCTATGCCAACCAGTAACGACAGACTCAACAAGTGATGTCTGAAGTTACTGCTCATGCAATTCTCTTAGTAAACCAGTACGGCACGACGGTTTTTGGAGTATGCCGCTTCGTCATGACCCAGTACTGCAGGTTTTTCTTTACCGTAAGAAACGATGGAGATCTGGTCTGCAGAAACACCTTTACCCTGTAGGTACATCTTAACGGCGTTCGCACGACGTTCACCCAGGGAGATGTTGTATTCCGGAGTACCACGTTCGTCCGCGTGACCTTCTACGGTGACTTTGTAAGACGGGTTGCTACGCAGGAAGTTTGCGTGTGCATCCAGCATTTGAGCAAAATCAGAACGGATGTCGTACTTGTCCAGATCGAAGTATACGATGTTGTTCTGTTGCAGCTGTTGCATTTGCAAACGTGCCTGCTCTTCAGAAGACATGTTGCCGTTGCCGCCGTTAATGTCAGTGCCGGCACCGCCGTTCAGCATGCCTTCGCTGCCGTCATTGCTGGCGTTCTTGTTGGAAGAACATGCCGCAATTGCCATAACCGGCAGAGCGATCATCAGCCCTTTCAGCACTTTGTTAAGTTGCATTTCAATGATTCCTTTACTATTCAATTAATTATTATCACAGATACGGCGACCAGGCAGGGAATTTGACCTGTCCATCAGTTGCCGGAAGACGCGCTTTGAAACGCCCATCTGTAGAAACCAAATTCAGCACGGATCCCATCCCCTGAGAAGAGCTGTAGATTACCATAGTGCCGTTAGGTGCCAGACTTGGCGTTTCATCCAGGAACGTGGACGACAGAACTTGTACGCCTCCCGTTACCAGATCTTGTTTGGCAATGTGTTGCTTACCGCCATCGGAGCTGACCATTACCATAAATTTACCGTCGCTGCTGACATCAGCATCCTGGTTTTGTGTACCTTCCCAGGTTATACGCTGTGGTGCACCGCCGTTAATATTCACTTTATACACTTGCGGACGACCAGCCTGGTCTGAAGTAAATGCCAGATTCTGACTGTCCGGGAACCAGGTTGGTTCAGTATTGTTGCTACGACCATCAGTTATCTGACGAATCTGACCAGAGGCGAGATCCATAACATACAGATTCAGACTGCCGGTTTTAGACAGGGCAAAAGCCAGCTTCGAACCATCAGGAGAGAAAGCAGGAGCACCGTTATGACGCGGGAAAGACGCAACCTTACGGATAGCACCATTCGCCAGTGTCTGGATAACCAGCTCAGAGCGACCACTTTCAAAAGTCACGTAAGCCAGCTTCGAACCATCTGGTGACCATGCAGGAGACATCAGCGGTTGTGGTGAACGGTGAACGACAAAGGGGTTGTAGCCGTCGTAATCGGATACACGCAGTTCATAAGGGAACTGGCCGCCATTGGTTTGCACAACATAAGCAAGACGAGTACGGAACGCACCTTTAATACCCGTCAGTTTTTCGAATACTTCGTCACTGACAGTATGAGCGGCGTAACGCAGCCACTGCTTATTCACTTTGAATGAATTTTGCGCCAGAACAGTTCCTGGAGCACCGCCAGTATCAACCAGCTGATAAGCAACGTTATAGGAACCGTCCGGGTTTGGTGTTACCTGACCAACAACAACAGCGTCAATAGCCAGTGCAGACCAGGCTGCTGGCTGAACTTCTTGTGCAGAAGCCGGTTGTTGTGGCAGACGAGCGCGATCAAGCGGATTAAATTTACCGCTGTAGCGCAGGTCATCACTGACAATACCACCGATATCTTCTGGTGCAGCACCAGGGCCTGCCCATTTAAAGGGAACGACACCAATCGGACGACCGGAATCAACCCCGCCGTCGATCACAATACGAACTTCTGCGTGTAGCATCGCTGCCCACAGCATCAGAAAACCAAATGCTACTCGTAATGCCTGCTTCATCATATCTCCCTTATCTGGACACAATGCCCACGATAATTTAGCAGAATTTTAACAAACTCAAATACACAAAACTACCAGAACCCAGCGACCCGCCCTATTTGTTCTTCTTCGTTATACCAGAGAAAAACAACATTACGGCTTAAAGTCCAGTGGAGCATTTTTGAACACTTCATATACCGCCTGGCTTGGTGGTTTTGGGATCTTCGCAAGTTTAGCTGCAGCAAGCGCAGCCTGACAAAGCGCAGGATCTCCACCTTCCGGCTTAATATCCAGTAACATGCCATCCGGGGCCAGTTTTATACGCAATGTACAGGTCTTACCTGCATAAAGAGATGCGTCATAAAACCTGCTTTCAATAGCAGATTTAATTTGCCCGGCATAGTTATTGATATCCTCGCCTGATGCGCCATTATTTTTAGTATTACCCACCCCAGCAGGAGAATCATGGCCTCCTTTCGGCCCACCGCCCGTTTTCGGTGCATTCTTACCAGAACTTAGCTCACCAAAAATATCATCAGCCTCTGCTGCTTTCTGGGCAGCCTTTTTGTCTGCCGCTGCTTTTTCGGCAGCCTTTTTCTCTGCTGCGGCTTTCTCGGCGGCTTTTTTCTCTGCTGCTGCTTTGTCTGCAGCGGCTTTCTCAGCAGCTTTTTTCTCTGCTGCTGCTTTGTCTGCAGC
>NZ_JAEOHX010000031.1:0-3662 GCF_019366485.1 Escherichia sp. GZ89
CGTGGAATGAGCGCTGGATTTATCGGCGCGCGCGGCCAAAAGTTTCGCGATGACTTAGCTGCCCAGCGGCAGTTAACCGACAAGGTGCTGGCAACATTTAAGCGGTTGCTGACCGATACGAATAAGGATTTACTCCAGGGAAATATTGCCGCCCCCCTGAAAACGTTTAATGAAAGTATTCAGTTTCTCGACTCAACCCGTACCGCCATCAGCGAATTAACTATCGATTCACCAAAAGCGAGTCAGTTCTATACCCAAACCATCTCTGACGTGCTGAAGTTTGTCGGCGGGATGGGGCATTTAAGCACCTCAGGCTCGATGGTGAACGAACTGGCGGCTTATTATAGTCTCTTGAATTTGAAGGAGCAGGCTGGTGTAGAACGTGCGCTGCTGTCCAATATCTTCTCGATGGATCGCTTTGACGACGGCCAGTTCAGCATGTTTAGCGATGTGGTAGGCCAGCAGGATGCCTGGCTGACGGCAGCTCGCAGCTTTAGCACACCTGTGCAGGCGGCTGAGCTGGACAAATCTCTTCAGTCCGCTGAAGCAACTCGTGCTCTTGAACTGCGGGAGACGGCTTTTAATAAAGCCGCCGAAGGCGGATTTGGAGTCAACCCGACTGACTGGTTTAACCTTCAGACCCAGCGTATTGAAACGCTGCAAAAGGTGGAAAATCGCGCGGTGGATGCCTTGCAGGAACATGCTGCGCTGCTTGCCCACAATGCCCGTGTCGACTGGCAGTCCTTCCTGGTAATCAGCCTGGTTGCCCTACTGATTGCTATCGCCTTTGCGGTGATGGTGGCACGCAGTATCCAGCAGCAACTGAACGGTACGCTGAAAACCATCGCAGAGATGGACGGCGACCTGACACGTCGTCTTGACGTCCCCGGCAGCGACGAGCTCTCAGCCCTGAACCGTGCCTATAACCAAGCGATTGAGAATATTCAGCATATCGTGCAAGAAATTAAGTCCGGTGCGGTGGTGTTGCGTAGCGCCAGTAGTGATATCGCTGCCGGTAATCAGGATCTGGCCCAGCGTACGGATGAACAGGCGGCATCGATTGTGGAAACGGCCGCCAGCATGGAGCAGATTTCTACTGCGATCACCCAGACCGCCGATAACGCCAGCGAGGCGGAGCGTCTGATACATTCGATGGAGCGGGACGTACTGGAAGCTAATCGCGTCTCTAACGAGGCCAGTCAGAGCATGGCGGAAATTCGTTCTTCCAGCGAGCAGATTTCCCAGATTGTTGCGTCAATTGATGAGATTTCTTTCCAGACCAACTTGCTGGCGCTTAACGCCGCCGTTGAAGCGGCACGTGCCGGTGAGCTTGGCAAAGGCTTTGCGGTAGTGGCGACGGAGGTGCGTAACCTTTCCCAGCGCTGTGCACGAGAGGCCAGTCAGATCCGTGAGCTGATTAACCAGAATATGGATAAGATTGGCGAAGGGGTAGCACGAGTCACCGCGTCCGGCACCGCGCTGAAAGCAGCGGCGGAAAATACCGGGCGGATGAAACAGTACGTGAGCGATATTGCCCGTGCGGCGAATGAGCAGTCGCTTGGCGTGTCGCAGGTGCATCAGGCACTGAATCAGCTGGAGCAGGTCACTCAGCAAAACGCAGCGCTGGTCTCTCAGGCGGCGAGCGCCAGCCAGATGCTGGACGGCCAGTCTGAAGCGATGTCCACGCTGGTCGATCGCTTTATTGTCTGATACTGCCGTTCAGCATCCGGTCTTGATAACTTACAATCAGAAAAAACCGCCTAAAAGACGGCTTTTTTATGCCTGCAAATAACTAGGATTTACCATAACATCTGTTGCCCGCACCGCCTGAGAGGCCCTCAGCGCCACTCTGTAACGAGTTAGCCATTTCCAGCACCTTTCCCTGGCCATAACCCTGAAAAACGCACCTGATGATTTCTGCGCGACTGCATGGCTATGCACGCGGGTGAATGGCAGACGATTTCGGAGTGTCAGCACCACTAAACCGCCAAAAGGCGCAATCAGCGGCGCGGCGCGCGCGGACGTGACCAGGCAAACTCGGACTGCTGCCGCTCATCCTCACGTAATGCACGCTGGCGGTCGGCGTAACGCTGCGACTCAATCTGCGCACGCGCTCTGTTCAGGACGATATGCCGGTTCGGCTGATTTAGCTTTTTGCCTGACGCTCTCTCAGCTGCGGCAATAGCATCATCAAGAAATTTTTTCTCTGCAGGTGTCAGGTTTGTCAGTCTGTTCATAGCATTCTCCCGTCAGAATAACTCCGCACAGTCTGCCAGACACAGCAGAACCGATGAAGCGCTGGCGGTGCTGAAAGACAGCCAGAAACGGTGAACGGGAGCGGATTTTAATCCGGTGACGTGAGACGTTGGGCAAGCCGCAGGCGCGTCAGTGGTTTTAGCGGGTTTCGGGGCGCAGCCCTGAACCAGTCACATAGCGCTAGCGGAGTGTATACTGGCTTATTATGTAGGCACGGGTGCGGGAATCAGTGAAGTGCTTCATGTGGCAGGAGGAAAATGCAGCAGCAGAGCGTAAGCGGAATATATGAGACAGGAGATATTCCGCTTCCTCGCTCACTGACTCGCTGCGCTCGGTCGTTCGGCTGCGGCGAGCGGTGCGGGATTACGAATGGGGCGGAAATTTCCTGGGAGATGCCAGGAAGAAACTTAACAGGGAAACGGTAAGGCCGCGGCGAAGCCGTTTTTCCATAGGCTCCGCCCCCCTGACAAGCATCACGAAATCTGACGCTCAAATCAGTGGCGGCGAAACCCGACAGGACTATAAAGATCCCAGGCGTTTCCCCCTGGTAGCTCCCTCGTGCGCTCTCCTGTTCCTGCCTTTCGGTTTACCGGTGTCATTCCGCTGTTATGGCCGCGTTTATCTCATTCCACGCCTGACACTCAGTTCCGGGAAGGCAGTTCGCTCCAAGCTGGACTGTATGCACGAACCCCCCGTTCAGTCCGACTGCTGCGCCTTTTCCGGTAACTATCGTCTTGAGTCCAACCCGGAAAGACACGAAAAATCGCCACTGGCAGCGGCCACTGGTAAACAGGATGTGCGAGAGATGTATCGAGAGTTCTTGAAGTAGTGGCCTGACTGAGGCTACACTAGAAGGACAAATTTGGTGACATGTCTCGCACAAGACTGTTACCACGGTTAGAGAATCTGCCAGGATTATCTAACCTTCGAAAAACCACCTGCAAGGGTGGTTTTTTCGTTTACAGAGCAAGAGATTACGACGATCGTCAAAGGATCTCAAGAAGATCCTTTATGGATTGCTACCAGCGCCACTGCCGAATGTGGTGCCCGTTCCCCCAACAATAAACTATAAAGTTTATGCATGTATCTACCGATACTCCTGCGATCCCTCAAGAAAGTAAGGAAAGTATCGATATGTCATGGGCTTATCGTATTTCAATGCAAATGAAGTTGTTTATTGCATTATTCCCGCTACTGCTTGCCTTGGTCTGGTTCGCCGGTTCGGGTATTGTCAGCCGTATCAATACCGAACAGCAGATGAACACCATTGGACAGCTCACCACGCTCGCCCGCAGCGCGGGTGATGTGGTGCATCAACTCCAGAGCGAACGTGGAATGAGCGCTGGATTTATCGGCGCGCGCGGCCAAAAGTTTCGCGATGACTTAGCTGCCCAGCGGCAGTTAAC
>NZ_JAEOHX010000032.1:0-3304 GCF_019366485.1 Escherichia sp. GZ89
AGCACCGGCGTACTGTTCAGCAGCACGCTTTTTAATCCATCCACCGGACCTTCAACCGGCCCTTCGCTGATGGCATCAATCACACTCAGCAGCTGCGTGGATTTCAGGTTATCTTTCGCTTCGCGCGGGGTATGCCCCTTACTGCTGCCTTTACCCATTCCTCACGCTCCATAAACGACAAAACCGCCCGCAGGCGGTTTCACATAAAACATTTTGCATCAGCGACCAATCACCAAAACCTGACCACCGTCCCCTTCGTCTGCCGTGCTGATCTCCTGAGAAACCACCCGCGACCCCACACGCATTTCACCGTACAGAACAGGCAAAACATTGCCCTGAGCAACCATGTTATCCAGTGAGGAGAAATAGGTGTTCTGTTTGCCGTTATCTGTACTGGCTGCCGTGGGCGTCCTGGCTTTCGGTGCCAGCATCTGCGCCACACCGCCCAGGATCATACTGGCCCCTGCCGCATACATGCCCGATACAGCCGCGGCACCCAGCCAGCCCACAGGGTTCCACCATGCCACCGCAATCAACGCCGCCCCCAGCACCACCTGAAATACACTGCCACTTTTAGCTCCCGCCAGACGCGGCACGATATGGATCACGGCACCATTTGCCAGCGGCTCATTAAGACGGGCAGATAATTCGGTTTCACCTGCATCACGCCCGGCAATGCGCACCTGATACCAGCCGTCATTCAGTTTCTGACGAAACGCCGGGACCTGTGTGGACAGCGCCCGGATGGCTTCAGCCCCCGTTTTTACACGAAGGTCGATGCAGCGGCCAAATCGTTGTAAATCCCCGTAAAGGCAGATGCGTGCCATGCCCGGTGACGCCAGAGGGAGTGTGTGCGTCGCTGCCATTTGTCGGTATACCTCTCTCGTTTACTCAGTTGTTCAGGAATATGGTGCAGCAGCTCGCCGTCGCCGCAGTAAATGGCGGCATGATTCGGCACCGATGAACCAAAACAGCACAGCAGCACATCGCCCGGTTGTGCTGATGACAACGGCACCTGATACAGCCCTGTGGCCTCCAGATTATCCAGATAGAGATTCTGACCGTGACGCCACCAGTCATCCTCGCGATGAAAATCCGGCATCTCAATCCCCGCCAGATGATAAGCATCCCGGAACAGCGTGTAACAGTCCGTCACCCCGTGCTCAAAGCGCCGCCCGGTGAGATGCGGCACACAGCGGAACTTATGAATCGTCCCCCGGCAGACCAGCCACCACGGCAAATCACTCTGCACCTGCAGCCGCCTGTCGGCCTCACTCAGCCAGGGCAGACCGCCGGGGTGGCTGTGGACCAGCGCCACAATCTCACCCTGCATTTCTGCCTGCAGCCAGTCCTCCGGCAACATCCGGAAATACTCCTCCGGCTCACCGGAGATATTCACGCAGGGAAAATATCTTTCCCCTTCCGGCGTTCTCACCACGAAGCCGCACGACTCCGCTGGCGCACATCGCCGGGCGTGCGCCAGAATCGCTGATTCTGTCTGTGTCATGGTATTTACTGCGAAAGTTTGTTAATGGAAAGGAAGCCGCCAAAGTTGCCGACGTTATTGCGAAACTTACAGCCACTCAGGCATTTGCTGCATTTATCCTTCGTGATATCGGACGTCGGCTGATCATATTCATCCGCGACAGCCGGACCGTGATAACCGCACTCATCACCGCGATAGGTCCAGGTGCAGGTATTAGCCAGCATGATGCGCCCCGGAAAAACGGCACCATCCGTTTCCGTCGGTGTGGACAACACAAAGGAGGCACTGACCGCACTCAGTTCGCTGCACTGCTCGATGCGCCAGCGGCTGATCACCTCCTGCTCCGGATCGGCGTCGCTGTTTCCGTTGACGAAGTTCACCGCATCCAGAAAACGGGCGTAAACCTTACGCCTGACCACCGTTCCGCCGACCAGACTCTGCAGGTCTTCCGCCATCCCGGTGACCATGCCGTGCAGGTTAGAAACCGTCAGTGTCGGACGGGCAGCACTGCCCTTGCCGTTCAGTTCAAATCCCGTCCCCTGAATGGGGTATGCCTGATACTGCCGCCCCTGCCAGGTAACCGGCTCACCTTTTTCGTTCTGCTCATTACAGAAAAAATAACGTTCACCACCGACCTCTGTCAGATCGATTTCCCAGAGCACCACCTGGGCTGACTGAGTGAGGTGTGTCGTCTCATGATGTGTTTCCTGTGGAATATCCTGCATCAGAGCCTCCTATGCCACGACCTGTTCAAAATCTGCCGTTATGGTTACCCACAGCGCCCCCACGCTTGCCGACCATTTACGACAAACCACCCTAATCGGTTTCCAGTCATAAGGTGGCGTCCACTGAAATGCGCGGACGCCACCGTGCCGTTCCAAAAAGGCTTTTAAAGATGGGTGTTCACATTTACGAACACGTATCGTCACGCTGTAAGTCGACAACTGGTTATTCAGTCCCGCCGCACGACGCTGTTCATAACCATCGCCCAGCTTCACTGTCACCACTTTCGGCTCTGATACCACATTCATATCCGGGCGCACTTTCCAGTGAAACGTCTCCATTACCGATATGCTCCACTTAACCGACCACCATCACGGGCCTGCTGTTGCATAAAGTCCGCTGCCGCTTTTTTCCCAAGGTCATAAACCACCTTCAGGGCAGCCGGACCTATCTGCCCGTTCGTGCCATCGTTATTGATCTCGATGTTGTACTGCGGGGCAAACATCGCCATACCTGAACCACCAATATCCGCTACAACCCCCAGCTTACCGTCAGCACCACGACGCAGTGGCAGAATGGCTTCAGGTCCAGCTTCCCCCATCACACCAGCGCCTTTTGCAAAAGCAAAAAACGTCGGACGGTTAACCACCGTGCCACTGTAGCGACTCAAATCAGCCGACTGATAAACCCCGCCATCAGCATTGGCTACAAAATCAAAAGGCAGCGCGGAAGCAATGCCTTTTACCGCTTTCATTAAAGCTATCTGAGCCATGATTCTGGACATATCTGACAGCACAGAAGAGGTGAAGGATTTGAAATTGAGTTTGCCTGTAGTACAGAATGTCGCCAGCCAGTCACTCATGCTACTGAACGCAGACGTGAACAACTGTTCCACTGTCCAGGCTGTGTTATCCGCATTCTCAGTGACATTCTGGAGTGCACGCAGGACTCCGTTTTTCCAGTCACCCTGAGCAATTTCAAGCTGTTGCCAGTAACGGCGATTCTCATTCAGTTGTCGGTTCAGGCTCTCCGTCAGCGCCTGCTCGGCCTTTCTGTAGTCATCCGTGTTATATGTCCCTTTCTGCTCACTATCCC
>NZ_JAEOHX010000033.1:0-3248 GCF_019366485.1 Escherichia sp. GZ89
TTTGCTCTTTAAAAATCTGGATCAAGCTGAAAATTGAAACACTGAACAACGAAAGTTGTTCGTGAGTCTCTCAAATTTTCGCAACACGATGATGAATCGAAAGAAACATCTTCGGGTTGTGAGGTTAAGCGACTAAGCGTACACGGTGGATGCCCTGGCAGTCAGAGGCGATGAAGGACGTGCTAATCTGCGATAAGCGTCGGTAAGGTGATATGAACCGTTATAACCGGCGATTTCCGAATGGGGAAACCCAGTGTGTTTCGACACACTATCATTAACTGAATCCATAGGTTAATGAGGCGAACCGGGGGAACTGAAACATCTAAGTACCCCGAGGAAAAGAAATCAACCGAGATTCCCCCAGTAGCGGCGAGCGAACGGGGAGAAGCCCAGAGCCTGAATCAGTGTGTGTGTTAGTGGAAGCGTCTGGAAAGGCGCGCGATACAGGGTGACAGCCCCGTACACAAAAATGCACATACTGTGAGCTCGATGAGTAGGGCGGGACACGTGGTATCCTGTCTGAATATGGGGGGACCATCCTCCAAGGCTAAATACTCCTGACTGACCGATAGTGAACCAGTACCGTGAGGGAAAGGCGAAAAGAACCCCGGCGAGGGGAGTGAAAAAGAACCTGAAACCGTGTACGTACAAGCAGTGGGAGCCTCTTTATGGGGTGACTGCGTACCTTTTGTATAATGGGTCAGCGACTTATATTCTGTAGCAAGGTTAACCGAATAGGGGAGCCGAAGGGAAACCGAGTCTTAACTGGGCGTTAAGTTGCAGGGTATAGACCCGAAACCCGGTGATCTAGCCATGGGCAGGTTGAAGGTTGGGTAACACTAACTGGAGGACCGAACCGACTAATGTTGAAAAATTAGCGGATGACTTGTGGCTGGGGGTGAAAGGCCAATCAAACCGGGAGATAGCTGGTTCTCCCCGAAAGCTATTTAGGTAGCGCCTCGTGAATTCATCTCCGGGGGTAGAGCACTGTTTCGGCAAGGGGGTCATCCCGACTTACCAACCCGATGCAAACTGCGAATACCGGAGAATGTTATCACGGGAGACACACGGCGGGTGCTAACGTCCGTCGTGAAGAGGGAAACAACCCAGACCGCCAGCTAAGGTCCCAAAGTCATGGTTAAGTGGGAAACGATGTGGGAAGGCCCAGACAGCCAGGATGTTGGCTTAGAAGCAGCCATCATTTAAAGAAAGCGTAATAGCTCACTGGTCGAGTCGGCCTGCGCGGAAGATGTAACGGGGCTAAACCATGCACCGAAGCTGCGGCAGCGACGCTTATGCGTTGTTGGGTAGGGGAGCGTTCTGTAAGCCTGTGAAGGTGTGTTGTGAGGCATGCTGGAGGTATCAGAAGTGCGAATGCTGACATAAGTAACGATAAAGCGGGTGAAAAGCCCGCTCGCCGGAAGACCAAGGGTTCCTGTCCAACGTTAATCGGGGCAGGGTGAGTCGACCCCTAAGGCGAGGCCGAAAGGCGTAGTCGATGGGAAACAGGTTAATATTCCTGTACTTGGTGTTACTGCGAAGGGGGGACGGAGAAGGCTATGTTGGCCGGGCGACGGTTGTCCCGGTTTAAGCGTGTAGGCTGGTTTTCCAGGCAAATCCGGAAAATCAAGGCTGAGGCGTGATGACGAGGCACTACGGTGCTGAAGCAACAAATGCCCTGCTTCCAGGAAAAGCCTCTAAGCATCAGGTAACATCAAATCGTACCCCAAACCGACACAGGTGGTCAGGTAGAGAATACCAAGGCGCTTGAGAGAACTCGGGTGAAGGAACTAGGCAAAATGGTGCCGTAACTTCGGGAGAAGGCACGCTGATATGTAGGTGAAGCGACTTGCTCGTGGAGCTGAAATCAGTCGAAGATACCAGCTGGCTGCAACTGTTTATTAAAAACACAGCACTGTGCAAACACGAAAGTGGACGTATACGGTGTGACGCCTGCCCGGTGCCGGAAGGTTAATTGATGGGGTTAGCGCAAGCGAAGCTCTTGATCGAAGCCCCGGTAAACGGCGGCCGTAACTATAACGGTCCTAAGGTAGCGAAATTCCTTGTCGGGTAAGTTCCGACCTGCACGAATGGCGTAATGATGGCCAGGCTGTCTCCACCCGAGACTCAGTGAAATTGAACTCGCTGTGAAGATGCAGTGTACCCGCGGCAAGACGGAAAGACCCCGTGAACCTTTACTATAGCTTGACACTGAACATTGAGCCTTGATGTGTAGGATAGGTGGGAGGCTTTGAAGTGTGGACGCCAGTCTGCATGGAGCCGGCCTTGAAATACCACCCTTTAATGTTTGATGTTCTAACGTAGGCCCCTTATCGGGGTTGCGGACAGTGTCTGGTGGGTAGTTTGACTGGGGCGGTCTCCTCCTAAAGAGTAACGGAGGAGCACGAAGGTTGGCTAATCCTGGTCGGACATCAGGAGGTTAGTGCAATGGCATAAGCCAGCTTGACTGCGAGCGTGACGGCGCGAGCAGGTGCGAAAGCAGGTCATAGTGATCCGGTGGTTCTGAATGGAAGGGCCATCGCTCAACGGATAAAAGGTACTCCGGGGATAACAGGCTGATACCGCCCAAGAGTTCATATCGACGGCGGTGTTTGGCACCTCGATGTCGGCTCATCACATCCTGGGGCTGAAGTAGGTCCCAAGGGTATGGCTGTTCGCCATTTAAAGTGGTACGCGAGCTGGGTTTAGAACGTCGTGAGACAGTTCGGTCCCTATCTGCCGTGGGCGCTGGAGAACTGAGGGGGGCTGCTCCTAGTACGAGAGGACCGGAGTGGACGCATCACTGGTGTTCGGGTTGTCATGCCAATGGCACTGCCCGGTAGCTAAATGCGGAAGAGATAAGTGCTGAAAGCATCTAAGCACGAAACTTGCCCCGAGATGAGTTCTCCCTGACCCTTTAAGGGTCCTGAAGGAACGTTGAAGACGACGACGTTGATAGGCCGGGTGTGTAAGCGCAGCGATGCGTTGAGCTAACCGGTACTAATGAACCGTGAGGCTTAACCTTACAACGCCGAAGGTGTTTTGGCGGAAGAGACATCGACAAGTAAGCTTGATACAGATGACATCGACAGGTCAGAACAGGACGTGTTGATAAACAGAATTTGCCTGGCGGCCTTAGCGCGGTGGTCCCACCTGACCCCATGCCGAACTCAGAAGTGAAACGCCGTAGCGCCGATGGTAGTGTGGGGTCTCCCCATGCGAGAGTAGGGAACTGCCAGGCATCAAAT
>NZ_JAEOHX010000034.1:0-3162 GCF_019366485.1 Escherichia sp. GZ89
CTGCAACCCTACTAGCTCAAAATTTATTCACACATGGTTACGCTTTGGGGAAATTATGAGGGGATCTCTCAGTGTTAAACATTGGTATAAAAAAGTTAGTCAGACTTGCACAAAAGAAATTACCTTCATATTTAACTGAATCATCTATTATTAAATCAGAAAGACGATGGGTCGCTAATACGCTAAAAGATTACGAATTATTACATGCCTTAGCTATAATCTATGGCAGAATGTATAACTGCTGTAACTCTCTTGGCATACAAATAAACAATCCAATGGGTGACGATGTGATTTCGCCAACATCATTCGACTCTTTATTTGATGAAGCCAGGAGAATAACTTATTTAAAATTAAAAGATTACTCCATAAGCAAATTGTCATTTAGCATGATACAATATGACAATAAAATAATTCCTGAAGATATTAAAGAGCGTCTAAAACTGGTAGATAAGCCTAAAAATATCACTTCGACAGAAGAGTTAGTTGACTATACAGCCAAGCTTGCAGAAACGACTTTTTTAAAGGACGGTTATCACATTCAAACATTAATTTTTTATGATAAACAATTCCATCCAATTGATTTAATCAATACAACATTTGAAGATCAAGCAGATAAATATATTTTTTGGCGTTATGCAGCTGACAGAGCCAAAATAACAAATGCCTATGGCTTCATTTGGATATCAGAGCTATGGCTCAGAAAAGCAAGCATCTACTCCAATAAACCAATACATACAATGCCAATTATAGATGAAAGACTTCAGGTAATTGGAATTGATTCAAATAATAATCAAAAATGTATTTCATGGAAAATAGTTAGAGAAAACGAAGAAAAAAAACCGACTTTAGAAATATCAACAGCAGACTCAAAACATGACGAAAAACCATATTTCATGCGTTCAGTCTTAAAAGCAATTGGCGGTGATGTAAACACTATGAACAATTGAGTCATAGAACTTCCATTATTCTCCTGAAGATAATAATCGCCAAATAAACCAATACTCAGCTTTACAATATACTAACTAACCGCAGAACGTTATTTCATACAACGTTTCTGCGGCATATCACAAAACGATTACTCCATAACAGGGACAGCAGGCCACTCAATATCAGGTGCAGTTGATGTATCAACACGGTTCAGCAACACCCGATACTTCTTCCAGGCTTCCAGCAACGACGCCTCTTCTTCCGTTGCAATCTCCAGATCTACAGCATCCTGAAGCGGCGCTATATGCTCACTGGCTACCTGCATCAGGCTGTTTTTTGTTTCTTCCGCCTCCCGGATCCGGAACAGTTTTTCTGCTTCCGTATCCTTCACCCAGACTGTACCGTTCCACTTCTGAAACTCCCCTTCCGGGGATAACCAGGTGACATTTTCCGGTAATGAGCCGAGTTCAGAAATAAATAACGCGTCGCCGGAAGCCACGTCATAGACCGTTTTACCCCGATGGTCTTCAACGAGATGCCACGATGCCTCATCACTGTTGAAAACAGCCACAAAGCCAGCCGGAATATCTGGCGGTGCAATATCGGTACTGTTTGCTGGCAGACCTGTATGAGGGGGAATGTATGCATCACCTTCACCAATAAATTCATTGGTTCCGGCCAGCAGATTATAAATTTTTATAGTCCGTGGTTGTACACTCATTCTGAATGCCATTATGCAAGCCTCACAATATAGTTAAATGCGATGTTTTTGACGGTGTTTTCCGCGTTACCAGCAGCGTTAACGGTGATGGTGTGTCCATGTGAACCAATCGCAACGGAGTGTGTATGAGCGCCAATATCAACAGTATGTGCGTGTGCGCCTGCACTTGCAGCAGTACCTGACACCGTGTGGGTATGCGCTCCGGCTGACGATGTGCCAGTACTCGATCCTGAACGAGACGCACCTTTGAGGGCTTGATCGCCCTGCTCGGTATTGCCAGATGGGTAACAGGCAACCGTGTGTGTATGTGCCCCTGCAGAAGCAGCCGTACCACTGACACTATGGGTGTGCGCTCCGGTGTTATTCGTGGACCTGGTACCATAATTAAACGAACTGGTAGTTTTCGTCCCCAAATCCGTACTGGATGCACTGGCACTGTGGGTATGCGATTTAATGCCGTCCTGTTCCTGTGACAATACGGCACGACCACTGGCGGGCTTGCCCTTAATCGTCCAGCCACGCATATCAGGGATCACGCCTGACGGATAAGCGACTGCAAGTTTCGGGTAGGCAGATTTGTCAAAAGTCTGCCCCTGCATCAGGGCATAACCAGACGGAACGGTATCCGATGGCCACGGGATTGGTGCGCCAGGCGGATAAAACTGCTCTGATGGCGTATAGAGTGAATAAACTGTACCGTCCGTTAACCCTTCCGGCTTATTAGCAGAATATGCTGGTGACGTATGAATCGTTACGCTGGCATTACTGGTATAATCCCATTGAATATTTACACCAGTCGCATAATTTCCGATTGCAACGTAAATATCGTAAGTATCACCAGATGTATTGACCCAGGCAAAATTTGTAAACCCTGCCGATGTGCGCTGCCATAAAGCACCAGTAATCCCCTTCGGATTACCATTACCTGCACGCAAAACAAGTTCAGATATACCTGCCTGTTGAGGTGAACCGACGTTATATCCAGACCCACCAATCAACGTAATTGAAACAACAGAACTCGCCTGCGGCATGGTTACCGTTGCTAATTTGAACCAACCAGCACCACCGCTGAATGACATAGTTGTTGAGTTAAGCGTACCAATATCTTTCGGTGTCAGTGTTATATCCGCTGAAAGCGCCTTACCATTCACCTTACGGGCAGAAGGTACCCGACCATTCGCATTGTCATTAGCTGCTTTCACTGCTTTCGGTGTCGCGGCAAGCGTTTCAGATGTGCTGTTAGTCGCACTGCTGAGCTGTACTATCCCTTTCTGTGCTGTTGTTGCATCCTGTGCGGTATATTTCCCGTTAGCCAGGTCATACGCGGCTTTTACTGCCTTCGGCGTTGCCGCCTGTGACTCGGAAATGCTGTTAGTCGCACTGCTGAGCTGTACTATCCCCTTTTTCGTCGTGCTCGCATCCTCAAGCGCCACGGCGGATGCAATATCCTCTGCCCGTTTTGCAGCTGTCTCGGCGCGCGTTGCCGCGGATTCAGCCGCATTTTTGCTCTGAGC
>NZ_JAEOHX010000035.1:0-3141 GCF_019366485.1 Escherichia sp. GZ89
TCAGTGCTCTGCGTCAGGTGCGTGAAGGGGCGGAATATAAATACGTCACCACCGGAGATAAACAGGCCACTATTGCACTGGCGACCTATGGCGAGCTGTTCAGTATCACCCGTCAGGCCATTATCAATGATGATCTGAATATGCTGACCGATGTCCCGATGAAACTGGGCCGTGCGGCGAAATCCACTATTGCCGATCTGGTTTATGCCATTCTGACGTCTAACCCGAAAATCTCCACAGATAATGTAAGTCTGTTCGATAAAGCGAAACATGCAAACGTACTGGAGAGCGCTGAAATGGACGTGGCATCGCTGGATAAAGCCCGCCAGTTGATGCGCGTTCAGAAAGAGGGGGAGCGTCATCTGAATATTCGTCCTGCGTTCGTACTGGTACCGACGGCGATGGAGTCTGTTGCTAACCAGGTCATTCGCTCCTCAAGTGTCAAGGGGGCTGACATTAACGCCGGTATTATTAACCCGGTGAAAGATTTTGCGACCGTTATTGCAGAGCCTCGTCTTGATGATAACAGCCAGACCACTTTCTACCTGGCTGCGTCCAAAGGCTCCGATACGATTGAAGTGGCTTATCTCAACGGTGTGGATACGCCATATATTGATCAGATGGAGGGCTTCAGTGTGGATGGCGTGACAACGAAAGTGCGTATTGACGCCGGTGTCGCGCCAGTTGATCACCGCGGTCTGGTGAAATGTACGGCGTAAACGTCGCAGACAACAACTCTGATGGCCCGTAAGGGCTTTTTTTGTACCTGAAATCAGCCCCTGAACGGGGCTGTGCGGAGACAGTTATGGCAAAGAATTTTGTAGAAGAAGGAAAAACGGTGGCGATTGTTGCCAGTGCAGCCATCAGCAGCGGAGATCTGGTGCAGGTGGGCGATGTTTTTGCGGTGGCGCTGACCGATATTCCACAGGGTGAAACAGGCGACGGCATGACCGAAGGTGTGTTTATCCTGCCTAAGCTGAAAACGGATGACATGAAAACGGGTAAGAAGGTTTATCTGAAGTCCGGAAAAGTTCAGCTGACTAACAGCGGCTCTGATCCGCTGGTCGGGGTTGTCTGGGCAGATGCCGGAACCAGTGCAGAAGAAGTGCCGGTAAAACTCAATGTCTGATCCCTTTTCTCGGCTGGCAGCGCGTATGGATGCGATCACGGTCAGAAAGATGGGAAAGACAGCCTCGATTAATGATGTCGATATGGCTGTGATCCCGGGCGAAACACTGGCAGAGCTGAATGCTCTGTCCGGACCTGCTGTCTCTCTGGTGGTGTTTTCTTTGGGATACCGCCCACGGCGCGGGGATCGCGTTGTTTATGACGGACAACAATGGACGGTCACACGGCATGAACGTTTTAACGGTAAGCCAATGATCTTTATTGAGTAAAGAGGTGTGGGATGAAGGGGCTTGAGAATGCCATCCGTAATCTGAACAGCCTTGATACCCGTATGGTGCCACAGGCCAGCGCATGGGCGATAAACCGTGTGGCACAGAAAGCGGTCTCGGTTGCCACCCGGCAGGTTGCCGGGAATACCGTTGCGGGAGATAACCAGGTGAAAGGGATCCCCCTGAAACTGGTACGTCAGCGTGTCCGGGTGTTTAAAGCCAGTCCGTCAGGAAAAATGACGGCCAGGATCCGCGTTAACCGGGGCAATCTGCCCGCCATTAAGCTGGGGACAGCCCGGGTCAGACTGGCCCGGCGTGGTGGAAAACTGCAGTACCGTGGCAGTGTGCTGAAGGTGGGTAAATATCTTTTCCGGGATGCGTTTATTCAGCAACTGGCGAATGGTCGCTGGCATGTGATGCGGCGTATTGATGGCAAAAATCGTTACCCCATTGATGTGGTGAAAATCCCGTTGTCCGGACCGCTGACACAGGCATTTGAAGATGCCCGCGACCGCATCATTGCTGCGGAAATGCCGAAACAGCTGGGGTATGCACTGAAACAACAACTGAGGTTATGGCTGACCCGATGAACCGACATACACAAATCCGCCAGGTCGTACTGGCACGCCTTCGGGAACAGTGTGGAGACAGCGCCACGTTTTTTGACGGACTTCCGGCATTTGTTGATGCGCAGGAACTGCCTGCCGTGGCGGTGTGGCTGAGTGATGCTCAGTACACCGGAAAAATGACGGATGAAGATGACTGGCAGGCTGTTCTGCATATTGCTGTCTTCATCCGGGCACAGGCACCGGATTCAGAGCTGGATATGTGGATGGAGAGCACTATTTTCCCGGCCCTGAATGATGTACCGGCACTTTCCGGACTCATCGACACCCTGATCCCACTCGGTTTTAACTATCAACGTGATAATGAGATGGCCACCTGGGCGATGGCGGAAATCACGTACCAGATCACGTACACGAATTAAGGAGGTGGTAATGACCACACCAAATCCACTGGCAAAAACGAAAGGTGCGGGAACGACGTTCTGGATGTATACCGGCAACGGCGACGCATTTGCGAACCCTTTGTCGGACACTGACTGGCTGCGTCTTGCGATGGTGAAGGATCTGCAACCTGGCGAAATGACCGCTGATGCAGAAGATGACACTTATCTCGATGATGAAGATGCAGACTGGAAAACGACAACCCAGGGGCAGAAATCCGTCGGTGATACTTCGGCGACGCTGGCCTGGCGTCCGGGTGACAGCGGGCAGAAAAAACTGGTTCAGTTGTTCGACTCCGGTGAAGTCTGCGCGTTTCGTATCAAATATCCCAACGGCACTGTTGATGTTTTCCGTGGCTGGCTGAGTTCACTGGGTAAAACCATTGCCTCAAAAGACGTGATGACCCGCACAGTGAAAATCAGCGGTGTGGGGCGTCCGTATCTGGCAGAGGAAGGCACTGAAACCGTGGGCGTTACCGGGCTGACGGTGGCACCGGCATCTGCCAGTGTAAAAGTGGGAGCAACCACCACGCTGACCTTTACAGTAAAACCTGACGGAGCCAGTGACAAAGCGATCAGTGTGCATTCGACAGATCCACAGACTGCCACGGTGACCCTGAACGGGCTTGTGGCCACGGTGAAAGGCGTGAAGCAGGGCAGTGTCAGCATTGTGGGCATGACTTCTGACGGCGATTTTGTGGCAGTGGCTACGGTGGCTGTCAGCGCCGCAGGTTAACA
>NZ_JAEOHX010000036.1:0-1981 GCF_019366485.1 Escherichia sp. GZ89
GTCAGCATTGTGGGCATGACTTCTGACGGCGATTTTGTGGCAGTGGCTACGGTGGCTGTCAGCGCCGCAGGTTAACAGGACGATACTCATCATTTGCCCCGGTTATCCGGGGCTTTTTTTCAGGTGGAGAACATGATGTTTCTGAAACAGGGCACGTTTAATTATGAAAAGCAGTCCGTGGTGCTCAGTGAGCTGTCCGGGCTGCAGAGAATTGAATATCTGGCGTTTGTTCAGCAGCGAACGGCAAAGTTTGATGCCGAAGAGGGAGAACTGCCGGAGGCTGAACGACAGATTGCTTTTCTGCGGATGGGGATGGATATCAATGCCTGGCTGGTTTCCCGCTCACTGTGGAATGCGGATCAGTCTAAGGATGTAGAGACGCTTTGCGCATCCGTTATTACAACATGGTCGTATGATGCCCTGGGTGCGGGGGCGGAGATGGTTCTGTCGCTGAGCGGTATGGGGACCATTGATAATGCCGGGGATGATGAGCATGAGGCGCTGACGCCGGAAAAGTCCTGACGCGGGAAATGCAGTTTGTCATGCGGCTTGCCCGGGAGTTCCGGCGGGCAGACTGGCGGCGGATGCTGTCGGAAATGTCGGCCACTGAGCTTGGTGAGTGGGGCGATTATTTCCGGATGCAGAGCTTCAGTGATGTGTGGATGGATGCGCAGTTTGCCTCGCTGAAGGCATTGATCGTGAGAATGGTGTCCGGCAGCAGTGATGCTGCGGTGGCTGATTTCAGCCTTTTACCGGAAGAGAACGGGATACCGGAGCGAACGGACGAAGAACTGATGCATCTTGGGGAAGGTATTTCCGGAGGTGTGCGTTATGGACCAGATAGCCAACCTGGTCATTGATTTGGGGATTGATGCGGCAGAGTTTAAAAATGAAATCCCCCGTATCAAAAACCTTCTGAATGGTGCAGCCAGCGATGCAGAACGGTCTTCTGCCCGTATGCAGCGTTTTATGGAGCGTCAGACTCAGGCCGCCCGGCAGACAACGCAGGCGGCTTCTTCGGCTGCAACAGCCGCATCCGTCCATGCGCAGACGGTGGAGAAGAACGCACAGGCTCATGAACGCATGGCCCGCGAGGTGGAGAAAACCCGCCAGCGCATGGAGGCGCTGAGCCAGAAAATGCGCGAGGAACAGGCGCAGGCCATGGCTCTGGCGGAGGCTCAGGATAAAGCGGCTGCTGCGTTTTATCGTCAGATTGACAGTGTGAAACAGGCCAGTGCGGGGCTGCAGGAATTACAGCGTATTCAGCAGCAGATCCGACAGGCCAGAAACAGTGGCGGGATTGGTCAGCAGGATTATCTGGCGCTGATTTCTGAGGTTACTGCGAAAACCCGTGTTCTTACACAGGCTGAGGAAGAGGCTACCCGACAGAAAGTGGCGTTTATCCGTCAGCTTAAAGAGCAGGCAACCCGCCAGAATCTTTCTTCTTCTGAGTTGCTTCGTGCTAAGGCTGCCCAACTGGGGGTAAGCAGTGCTGCAGAAGTGTATATCCGCAAAATGGAGCAGGCAGGAAAAGCCACGCATTCGCTGGGTCTGAAAAGTGCAGCGGCCCGCCAGGAGATAGGCGTTCTGATAGGTGAACTGGCCCGCGGCAATTTAGGTGCGCTGAGGGGATCCGGGATAACGCTGGCTAACCGTGCCGGGTGGATAGACACACTGATGTCACCGAAAGGCATGATGCTTGGCGGGGTTATTGGCGGTATTGCCGCGGCTGTCTATGGTCTGGGTAAAGCCTGGTATGACGGTCAGAAGGAGGGGGAAGAATTTAACCGCCAGCTGTCGCTGACGGGGCATTATGCCGGAGTCACTGCCGGGCAGCTGTGGACGCTCAGTCGTGCTATTTCCGGGAATGGTATCACGCAACATGCTGCAGCCGGTGCGCTGGCTCAGGTGGTGGGTAGTGGTGCATTTCGTGGAAACGATATCGGTATGGTGGCGAGAGCTGCCGCACAGATGGAGCGAT
>NZ_JAEOHX010000037.1:0-1975 GCF_019366485.1 Escherichia sp. GZ89
CCGGTGGGGTGGCCTGCCACGGGGCGGGAGCGTCGCGGAAAAAGGCTAGTTTTTGAAATTTCATTCGTCATCACCACAACTGTAATGAATTGATATTACAGATATTTTATTTTTCTGGTGTCGATTTTGATTGTTTTTTGTTCATCGCTAACACCATTTATCTAAAGTTGTTCGCAAGATGCATGTTTAAAACATTCTGGAGCGGGTATGGATCGAGAGTTAAAAAATCTGACGTTGAATATCAGTCAACTGGCAGCACTGTCAGGTGTACATCGCCAGACTGCTGCGGCAAGGCTGCAAAATCTACCCGTTGCAGGGGGGCATGAAAGCAACCTCAAGCTTTATCGGGTGGTTGATATTGTGTCGGCATTTCTGGCATTACCACCGCCGGTTGCAGAAGGCGAAATGGACGCGCATGAGCGCAAAGCCTGGTATCAGTCTGAACGTGAGCGTCTTAAGTTCGAACAGGAAACGGCGCAACTCATTCCGGCCAGTGATGTCAGACGGGAGTTTGCCATCTGGGCAAAAGCGGTCGTGCAGGTGCTGGAGACATTACCGGATATTCTGGAACGTGACTGCGGCCTGCAGCCTGCCGCTGTGAGCCGTGTTCAGTCCATTATTGATGATCTGCGCGATCAGATAGCCCTGCGGGTGACCGAAGCAGGTGCGGATGATGAGGAGGAATTACAGCAGGAGGAGTAATGCTGAATCAGGAAACCGCAAAGGCAGCACGAACCGATTCAGGTTATATCCTTCGCGCACCGAGACGAATGCGGGTTGCTGATGCCGTTGCTCAGTATATGCGGGTGCCCATGGGGGCCGGGAACTCAGTCCCGTGGGATCCGCTGGTGGCACCGTATGTTCTTGAGCCGATGAACTGCCTGGCCTCGCGTGAATACGACGCAGTGATATTTGTTGGTCCGGCACGAACCGGCAAGACTATCGGCCTGATTGACGGCTGGGTGATTTACAACGTGATTTGCGATCCTGCGGATATGCTGATCATTCAGATGACGGAGGAAAAAGCCCGCGAACACTCCAAAAAACGACTTGCCAGAACGTTTCGCGTCAGCCCGGAAGTGGTCAGTCGCCTGAGTCCGAACAAAAATGACAACAACGTTTATGACAGAACATTCCTTGCTGGCAACTACCTGAAAATCGGCTGGCCGTCAGTCAATATCATGTCCTCATCAGATTATAAATGCGTCGCGCTGACGGATTATGACCGTTTTCCGGAAGATATTGATGGCGAGGGGGATGCCTTCTCTCTTGCCTCAAAACGTACCACCACATTTATGTCCAGCGGTATGACGCTGGTGGAGAGTTCCCCCGGCAGGGATGTGAAGGATGTGAAATGGCGACGGACTTCACCGCATGAGGCTCCACCAACCACGGGGATACTGTCGCTCTATAACCGTGGCGATCGCCGTCGCTGGTACTGGCCCTGTCCACACTGTGGTGAGTATTTTCAGCCCTGCGGCGATGTGGTTGCTGGTTTCCGTGATATTGCCGATCCCGTGCTGGCAAGTGAGGCGGCTTATATTCAGTGTCCTTCCTGTTCAGGACGGATTATGCCTGAACAAAAACGTGAGCTGAACGGACGTGGGGTCTGGTTGCGGGATGGTGAATCCATCAATGCGGATGGCAGTCGTTATGGTGATCCCCGACGCTCACGTATTGCGTCATTCTGGATGGAGGGTCCGGCAGCTGCTTACCAGACACTCTCGCAACTCGTTTACAAACTGCTTACTGCAGAACAGGAATACGAGACAACCGGAAGTGAAGAAACACTCAAGACGGTTATCAATACCGACTGGGGATTACCTTATCTTCCCCGTGCCAGCATGGAGCAACGAAAAAGTGAACTGCTTGAGCAGCGGGCAGAGCCAATTCCTTCCCGCAGTGTGCCGGATGGCGTTAATTTCCTTGTGGCGACAGTGGATGTGCAGGCGGGACGTCATCGCCGTTTTGTGGT
>NZ_JAEOHX010000038.1:0-1630 GCF_019366485.1 Escherichia sp. GZ89
TCGCTGCAACACCGACGGTCTACGACCACCTACCAACCGCATGGCTGCCTGTTCCGTGCAAATGGGCTTTGCAGGGGGCTGGCGCGGTTCCTGGCGACCTGAAAGCCCCTGGTTAGGGGTATCGGCGCGCTTGACCTCCTGAGAGCCTCTGTAAGCGTTTTTCGCGCCTTCCATGCCCTGGCGGGCATCTAAAACCCGTTTCGTGCGTCTGAGAGCTTTTGAGCGCGTTTGAGGGGCTATCTGGCGACTCATCCCCAAAAGAACAACACCGGGATCACCGACAACATGCGAGAGGTGGCACCGCTCGCCGCAGCCCCAGCGACCGAACGTTAGTGAGCGAGTGGGCGAGGAAGCGGAAGAGAACCGGAAACCACATTGAGCACGTACGCACTGATGCGGGGTGTCGGGGCGAAGCCCTGACCAGATGGCAAACGGAATATCGTCGCGGGTGACGGTATTACATTTGCACATCCTGTCCCGATTTCTGAGGCGTTTTAGCGGTGAACGGACGGCAAAACCATGATGGAGCTGTTGAACGTTGAGAGCGTGAAATCTGGCAAAAATCACAGCTGGTAAGGCTTGCAGAGGAGTAAGCCAGTATACACTCCGCTATCGCTACGTGACTGGGTCAGGGCTTCGCCCCGACACCCCCAAAGGGCGTTGCGTTGCACGCAACACCCTTGCCTAGAATAGATCTTTTACGCCGATTTGTAAGTGGTTGTTTTTTTAGTGTGTTTTTTATTTACCTGTCGCATCCAGGATGACACAACGTTGTCGCATCCTGGATGCGACAACACGCAACAAGGTGTTGCACAGATGTGTCATGATGGCTTAGATTTGAACCAACGTTAGTGCATGGGATTTTCAGAGGGAAAAAATCATGTTTATTGATTCAGAAAAACGACTGAAACAACTTTCAGATGAGGCAAAGAAAAACACCGAGGATCTCGAAGAAGCAAAGAAAAATTCAAGGTTTACACAGGTATCCCCAAAAGGTTGGGAACGTGTTCGAGAGCTGCTGAAGGATAGCCAAGGCATATCAGCACTGAAGCTGTACTCATTTTTAGCGGAGCATATCGATCCTACGTGTGGCGCTGTCGTTGCGGATCAGCAATTCCTAGCTGAAAAACTTGGAGTTAGCAGAAGCACAATTATTCGGTGGCTCAATTACTTAGAATCAAAAAATGCATTAGTTAGAATCCCCGTTGCTGGTAAGGTTTGTGCGTATGCCCTCGATCCACATGAAGTCTGGAAGGGATACAACACTACGAAAAACCATGCAGCGTTTGTCACTAAAACACTGGTCAACAAAGACGGTGATATTCAGCGCCGAATCATGGCCATGTTTTCAAATTGAGCTAGCGGCAGGCGGACAATCAGGGGCTACGTGTTAACGTTCTGACCATGATTGTCTATCCTGCATTGCTCTTTTGCCGCCTCAAAATCCTTTGCGTGTTTTTGCTCCCCGTTCTCCAGAAAAAACCGAGCCGCCACGGTTCCGGCAGCGCCTTGAGCGCTACCGGAAACCGTCTGGGGAGAACCCCAGACCCCCATCGCTGCAACACCGACGGTCTACGACCACCTACCAACCGCATGGCTGCCTGTTCCGTGCAAATGGGCTTTGCAGGGG
>NZ_JAEOHX010000039.1:0-1359 GCF_019366485.1 Escherichia sp. GZ89
GGCGCGCCGTTCCGCTACAGCTTCAGCGCCCTGAAGGACCGCCATAATGCCGTTGAGGTGAACTGGATTGACCCGAACAACGGTTGGGAGACAGCGACAGAGCTTGTGGAGGACACACAGGCCATTGCCCGTTACGGTCGTAACGTCACGAAGATGGATGCCTTTGGCTGTACCAGCCGTGGGCAGGCGCACCGCGCCGGGCTGTGGCTGATTAAAACGGAACTGCTGGAAACGCAGACCGTGGACTTCAGCGTGGGAGCCGAAGGGCTTCGCCATGTACCGGGCGATGTCATTGAAATCTGCGATGATGACTATGCGGGGATCAGCACCGGCGGGCGCGTGCTGGCGGTGAACAGCCAGACCCGGACGCTGACGCTCGACCGTGAAATCACGCTGCCATCCTCCGGCACCACGCTGATAAGCCTGGTTGACGGTCAGGGTAATCCGGTCAGCGTGGAAGTTAAGTCCGTCACCGACGGCGTGAAGGTGAAAGTGAGCCGTGTTCCTGACGGCGTTGCAGAATACAGCGTGTGGGGGCTGAAGCTACCGACGCTGCGCCAGCGCCTGTTCCGCTGCGTGAGTATCCGTGAGAACGACGACGGCACGTATGCCATCACCGCCGTGCAGCATATACCGGAAAAAGAAGCCATCGTGGATAACGGGGCGCACTTTGACGGCGACCAGAGCGGCACGGTGAATGGTGTCACGCCGCCAGCGGTGCAGCACCTGACTGCCGAAGTCACCGCAGACAGCGGGGAATATCAGGTGCTGGCGCGCTGGGATACGCCGAAGGTGGTGAAGGGCGTGAGCTTCCTGCTTCGTCTGACCGTGACAGCGGAAGACGGCAGTGAGCGGCTGGTCAGCACAGCCCGGACGATGGAAACCACATACCGCTTCACGCAACTGGCGCTGGGAAACTACAGGCTGACAGTCCGGGCGGCAAATGCCTGGGAGCAGCAGGGCGATCCGGCATCGGTATCGTTCCGGATTGCCGCACCGGCAGCACCGTCGCGGATTGAGCTGACGCCGGGTTATTTTCAGATCACCGCCACGCCGCATCTTGCGGTTTATGATCCGACGGTACAGTTTGAGTTCTGGTTTTCGGAAAAGCGGATTACCGATATCAGGCAGGTTGAAACCAGCGCGCGTTATCTTGGTACGGCGCAGTGCTGGATAGCTGCCAGTATCAATATCAGGCCGGGCCATGATTATTATTTTTATGTTCGCAGTGTGAACACCGTCGGCAAATCGGTATTTGTGGAAGCTGTTGGCCAGCCGAGTGATGATGCGTCCGGCTATCTGGATTTTTTCAAAGGAGAGATAGGGAAAACACATCTGGCCCAGGAGCTGTGGACACAA
>NZ_JAEOHX010000003.1:0-396446 GCF_019366485.1 Escherichia sp. GZ89
TTTTTCGTCTTGCGACGTTAAGAATCCGTATCTTCGAGTGCCCACACAGATTGTCTGATAAATTGTTAAAGAGCAGTTGCGACGCGGCTTTCAGCTCACTGTCGCGAGGTGGCGTATATTACGCTTTCCTCTTTCAGAGTCAACCCTGAATTTCAGGATTTTTTCTCTTCGTTGTTCCGACCATCTTGTGAAGTGTTTCACATTGTCGTCTCAACGGAGGCGCATTATAGGGATCCCATTTTTTTGCACAAGTACTTTTTTGATCTTTTTTTCTGTTTGTTGTTTTTTCACCCTTTTTGCTGCATTCGCACACAAAACGGTGCTTTTTTGCATACTAAAAGACTTGCACAAGGCCAATAATGCACCCAAAGTCATTAGTAAATCATTTATTGTTGAGGTAAGTATGTCTGATGTTTTACGCCCATACCGCGATCTTTTTCCACAAATCGGTCAGCGCGTAATGATCGACGATAGTAGTGTAGTGATCGGTGACGTTCGTTTGGCTGATGATGTGGGGATCTGGCCACTCGTTGTGATTCGTGGTGATGTACATTATGTACAGATTGGAGCACGCACCAATATCCAGGATGGCAGTATGTTGCATGTCACCCATAAGTCCTCATACAACCCAGATGGCAACCCATTAACCATTGGCGAAGATGTCACTGTTGGTCATAAGGTGATGCTCCACGGCTGCACCATTGGCAATCGAGTGTTGGTTGGGATGGCATCAATTTTACTTGATGGTGCAATAGTAGAAGATGATGTGATGATTGGTGCGGGTAGCCTGGTCCCACAAAATAAACGGCTGGAGAGCGGATATCTGTATCTCGGTAGCCCCGTCAAACAGATCCGCCCGTTAAGTGATGAAGAGAAGGCCGGGTTACGCTATTCCGCGAATAACTACGTGAAATGGAAGGACGAGTATCTGGATCAGGGTAACCAAACCCAACCTTGATCATCTTCGCTTTGATCCTGAATCAAGCTTTCTGCTTCTTCTTCCAGGTCCCAGCGATGCTGACGAAAACTCGCTAACCACTGTTCTGGCGTATCTTCTGCAAAGCGGTTCGCCAGACTCTCTCCAGTAATAGCGCAAGTGAGCTGCATACCATTTACAAGAGCGGGAAAACAAACGCATTTTTTACTCTCGTTCCACTCTTCCCTATCCGGAAACTGGATGGCCTGATTCACGCGGACAACTCCTCCTGCAATTGCTTTATAACTGGTTCTATGTCAGGCAGAACACCGTGCCAGAGAAGAAAGGCATGAGCCGCCTGTGCCACCAGCATCCCCAATCCATCCGCATTACGCTTTGAACCTCGCAGCTCACACCATGCCAGAAAAGGTGTTTTTCCTTTCTGATAGAACATGTCATAGCAACACATGCCTGAATGAATGAGCGATGCCGGGATCGCGGGAATATCACCACTGATGCCACTGGATGTTGCATTAATAATGAGATCGAACTCATGCCCCTCCAGTTCGTCCATACCCAACGCCTGAATACTGCCCGTGTGCGCAAACAATTTAGCCAACTCTTCCGCGCGGGATACCGTCCGATTAGTGATTGTCACCGCGCAGTCCAGAGAAAGGAGTGGAAGTAATACACCACGAGACGCCCCACCAGCGCCGATGAGTAGAATACGTAAACCAGGGCGGATAAAAGACAGACGTTCCAGATCGCTTAACAAGCCTACGCCATCGGTATTGTCACCCAGCAGGCGTCCATCTTCTAACCGCTTGAGGGTATTAACAGCACCAGCCAACGCTGCCCGTTCAGTAAGTTCATCAGCTCTGGCAAAGGCCTCTTCTTTAAAAGGCACCGTCACATTCGCTCCTTTACCACCAGCACTAAAGAAAGCGTTCAGTGTGTTAATGAAATCATTGATAGGTGCCAGCACGCGCCCATAGGGATGTTCAATATTCAATTGCTGAGCAAATTGCTGATGAATGAATGGCGATTTGCTGTGGGCTATTGGATTACCAAAAACAGCATAGTTTTCCATTATGTTACCCCTGTCGAAACAGTTCACCCGTCAGGGCATCGCGGATTTCTGAAGGATTTAAACGCCCTCCCGTTTCACCAGGCACAACCGGGAACGCTGCGCCAAATTGTGCGCGAACTTCGTCTACTGTTCGACAAGGCGGCAATCCACTCAAGTTGGCACTGGTAGAAACCAGCGGTTTACCATAAGCCTGGCACAAAGCAACCACCAACGGATGGTCGGTGACTCGTACAGCAAGCGAATCAAAGCGGCCTGTCAACCAGCGCGGTGTTGTCGCAGGCGCGGGAAAGACAAAGGTGACGGGACCTGGCCAGCGAGAAAAAATGGTTTCACGCTGCGCATCAGTCAGCATGCAGTCATCAATATAGGGTTTAAGCTGCTCGTAATTTGCCGCGATTAAAATCAGCCCCTTATCAACCGGACGCTGTTTTAGTTCCAACAGTCTCATCACTGCTGTTTCGCTATCAGGATCGCACCCGACACCGAAAACGGCTTCCGTGGGATAGGCGATGACACGTTCTTCATTGAGGACATCTATCGCAGCTGCGATAGCGTCTCCTTGCAGGTTATTATTCACGTTATTATTCCGCCGAAACCGGCTTTCCACATTGTTTACTGGCACAAAAGTGTTTTACACCCTGCGCGGTTTTCTTTTCGATGAGTAGCGGATAATGACACTCCGGGCATTCTCCGGCTATAGGTTTGAAGTTAATGGCAAATTGACACTCCGGGTAGCGATCACAGGAATGAAATGTTTTGCCATAACGGGAGCGGCGCTGGACCAGATGGCCCGTCCGACATTGAGGACAGGTAATTGCTGTTTCGTCCGGTTTATCGATAAGTTCGGTATGTTCGCATTCAGGATACTTACTGCAACCAACAAACATACCAAAGCGCCCCTGGCGTAAGACCAGATTTGCGCCGCATGCAGGGCAAATCTGTCCCTCCAGAACTTTGACGATATGTCCATCCGCTGAAGATTTCAGAGGACGGACGTAGTCACACGCCGGATACTGTGAGCATCCAAGAAACGGACCGTGTTTCCCGGATCGAATAACCAGTTCAGCCCCGCACTTTGGGCAGGACTCATTATTACGCACCGTGAACAGTGCTGATTTCGCCATAACAACTTATGCTGAATTAAAGAAATGATTAATGCAGCATACCTTCATTCACTTCAAAGAGTAATTCTTCCATTTGCTGGTACGCATTTTCGCAGCCCGGAATATTGAACAACACCATCAGGATTACCCATTTCAGGTCTTCCAGGTCGAACTCAGCGGTATCCAGCGCGAGCACTCGCTCTATCACCATTTCACGGGTTTCAAGGTTAATCACTTGAATTTGCTCAAGGAAAAGCAGAAAACCACGACAGCTGGCATCCAGTCTTTCACACTCTTCAGGGGTATAAATACGCATGGAGAGTGGATCAGAGGCCAGTTGCATCGGTTCTGCCAGTCCTTCCTGATAATCCGCAAGCTTTTCCAGCCAAAGCAGGGCATTGTAGATATCTTCTCGATCAAATCCTGCGTCGGTAAGATCCTGTTCAAGTTTGTCTTGATCCACACGCAACTCAGCTTCTGTGTGAATATAGGTTTCAAACAAATACATTAGTACGTCGAACATGGCATGCCCTCCTCAATCGGACATAGCCGCCGGGTACAGCTGCGATCCATCCTGCTAACTCCAGTTCGAGTAGTTGAGTAACTACCTCTGGCACAGGTTGGCCGGCACGTTCAGCGACGACGTCAACAGGTGTTACCTCATCTCCTACGTTAGCCAGGAGCTCAGGAAATGGCAATGCCACGTCTTCCTGATCTGGTGAATAAAATGAATTTTCAGGCGCGTCTGGCAACCAGTGCAATCCAAATTGCAAGTTTTCCAGAATTTCTTCCGGTTCCGTCACAAGAATCGCACCTTGTTTTATTAACCAGTGAGGCCCTTCGCTTCCCGGATTCCCTATTGGACCTGGCAAGGCAAAAACTTCTCGCCCCTGTTCAAGCGCACAACGCGCTGTCACCAGCGAACCACTGCGCAAAGCAGCTTCCACCACAAGTACACCTTTACTTAGACCACTGATAATGCGATTTCTTCGCGGGAAATTGTAAGCAAGAGGTGGAACATCGAGGGGAAATTCCGAGACGAGAGCTCCGCCATGTTCAAGCAGACTGGTAGCCAGCCGGGCATGGCGGCGGGGATGAATGGTATTAAGTCCATTCCCCAATACAGCAATGCTGACGCCATTCACCTGCAAGGCCGCTTTATGCGCCACACCATCGATTCCTCGCGCCAGTCCACTCGTAATTGTCACTCCACGCGTCGCCAGAGTTTCGCAAAATAATCGTCCCCAGCGTTCGCCATACCATGAATGCGCCCGACTCCCCACTACAGCAAGCTGAAATGAATGCAATGCGCGCAGTTCTCCAGCAACAAACAGCGCACCGGGGTAATCTGCTGTCGCCAGAAGTTGGGAAGGATAAAATTCACTATCCGCTGAGATTAAATGATGGTTTGGTTGATTCAACCAACAAAGTGAGCTCTCAATACTCTTTGGCGGAAATGAAAGAAAGCGTTGTGCCTGCCGCAATGTAAGCCCTGTTTGCTGCAATACAACCGCATCAATATGCGACTGTTTTGCCAGCCAGTGAGCTATACGGACCATATCATCGCCGTACAAGCTGCTGACGCTCATTAAACGCAGCCAAATTTCTGTATCGACCATCCTTATCTCCCTGCCATAAGCAGTCTTAGCAATCTTTGCGATTGGTCAGTGATGCTGTCAATCAGAGGGGGATTTGTCTAGAATAGAAGAAATAATCTTTCTAACTCCTGAACACATCTCTGGAGATTTATGTCAGTTTTGCAAGTGTTACATATTCCGGACGAGCGGCTTCGCAAAGTTGCTAAACCGGTAGAAGAAGTGAATGCAGAAATTCAGCGTATCGTCGATGATATGTTCGAGACGATGTACGCAGAAGAAGGTATTGGCCTGGCGGCAACCCAGGTTGATATCCATCAACGTATCATTGTTATTGATGTTTCGGAAAACCGTGACGAACGGCTGGTGTTAATCAATCCGGAGCTTTTAGAAAAAAGCGGCGAAACAGGCATTGAAGAAGGTTGCCTGTCGATCCCTGAACAACGTGCTTTAGTGCCACGCGCAGAGAAAGTTAAAATTCGCGCCCTGGACCGCGACGGTAAACCATTTGAACTGGAAGCAGACGGTCTGTTAGCCATCTGTATTCAGCATGAGATGGATCACCTGGTCGGCAAACTGTTTATGGATTATCTGTCACCGCTGAAACAACAACGTATTCGTCAGAAAGTTGAAAAACTGGATCGTCTGAAAGCCCGGGCTTAAGGATAAGAATTAACGTGTCAGAATCACTACGTATTATTTTTGCGGGTACACCTGACTTTGCAGCGCGTCATCTCGACGCGCTGTTGTCTTCTGGTCATAACGTCGTTGGCGTGTTCACCCAGCCAGACCGACCGGCAGGACGCGGTAAAAAACTGATGCCCAGCCCGGTTAAAGTTCTGGCTGAGGAAAAAGGTCTGCCCGTTTTTCAACCTGTTTCCCTGCGTCCACAAGAAAACCAGCAACTGGTCGCCGACCTGCAGGCTGATGTTATGGTCGTCGTCGCCTATGGTTTAATTCTGCCGAAAGCTGTGCTGGAGATGCCGCGTCTTGGCTGTATCAACGTTCATGGTTCACTGCTGCCACGCTGGCGCGGTGCTGCACCAATCCAACGCTCACTATGGGCGGGTGATGCAGAAACTGGTGTGACCATTATGCAAATGGATGTTGGTTTAGACACCGGTGACATGCTCTATAAGCTCTCCTGCCCGATTACTGCAGAAGATACCAGTGGTACGCTGTACGACAAGCTGGCAGAGCTTGGCCCACAAGGGCTTATCACCACATTGAAACAACTGGCAGACGGCACGGCGAAACCAGAAGTTCAGGACGAAACTCTTGTCACTTACGCCGAAAAGTTGAGTAAAGAAGAAGCGCGTATTGACTGGTCGCTTTCGGCAGCGCAGCTTGAACGCTGCATTCGCGCTTTCAATCCATGGCCAATGAGCTGGCTGGAAATTGAAGGACAGCCGGTTAAAGTCTGGAAAGCGTCGGTCATTGATACGGCAACCAACGCTGCACCAGGAACGATCCTTGAAGCCAATAAACAAGGCATTCAGGTTGCGACTGGTGGTGGCATCCTGAACCTGCTCTCGTTACAACCTGCGGGTAAGAAAGCGATGAGCGCGCAAGACCTCCTGAATTCTCGTCGGGAATGGTTTGTTCCGGGCAACCGTCTGGTCTGATAGTCCACTCTTCTAAGCCCGGTCTTGCCGGGCATTTTTATACTTATGAAAAAACAACGTAATTTACGTAGCATGGCGGCACAGGCCGTTGAACAAGTCGTCGAGCAAGGGCAATCATTAAGCAACATTCTGCCACCGCTCCAGCAAAAAGTTTCCGATAAAGACAAAGCACTTCTTCAAGAGTTGTGCTTTGGCGTACTGCGTACGCTTTCACAGTTAGACTGGCTGATTAATAAGTTAATGGCCCGTCCGATGACCGGCAAACAGCGCACTGTGCATTACCTGATTATGGTTGGTTTGTATCAACTGCTTTATACCCGCATTCCACCTCATGCTGCGCTGGCTGAAACGGTTGAAGGTGCTGTCGCAATTAAGCGTCCGCAACTTAAAGGGTTGATTAACGGCGTATTACGCCAGTTCCAGCGTCAGCAAGAAGAGTTATTAGCCGAGTTTAATGCCAGTGATGCACGTTATCTGCATCCTTCCTGGTTGCTGAAGCGTCTGCAAAAAGCGTATCCAGAGCAATGGCAATCCATCATTGAAGCCAATAACCAGCGTCCGCCAATGTGGCTGCGCGTTAATCGTACGCATCATTCCCGCGACAGCTGGCTTGCATTGCTGGATGAAGCAGGAATGAAAGGTTTCCCGCATGCGGATTACCCTGATGCTGTACGGCTGGAAACACCTGCACCTGTTCATGGGCTACCAGGTTTTGAAGAAGGATGGGTTACCGTTCAGGATGCATCAGCACAAGGTTGCATGGCCTGGCTTGCGCCACAAAACGGTGAACACATTCTGGATCTTTGCGCTGCCCCCGGCGGTAAAACAACGCATATCCTTGAGGTGGCGCCAGAAGCGCAGGTTGTTGCGGTTGATATTGACGAACAGCGCCTCTCTCGCGTTTACGACAATTTAAAACGCCTTGGTATGAAGGCGACCGTGAAACAAGGTGATGGCCGCTACCCTTCCCAATGGTGTGGCGAGCAACAGTTTGATCGCATTTTATTAGATGCGCCTTGTTCAGCAACCGGTGTGATTCGTCGCCATCCGGATATTAAATGGTTACGTCGCGATCGCGATATCCCGGAACTCGCGCAATTGCAGTCTGAAATTCTCGACGCCATTTGGCCGCATTTAAAATCCGGTGGAATCCTGATCTATGCCACCTGTTCGGTGTTACCGGAAGAGAATAGCCTGCAGATTAAAGCCTTTTTGCAACGTACCGCTGATGCCGAACTTTGCGAAACAGGAACACCAGAGCAACCGGGTAAACAAAATCTGCCTGGTGCCGAAGAGGGCGACGGCTTCTTTTACGCTAAGCTAATCAAAAAGTGATGAGATAACGGGTCGCGACTGATGAAAATTATCATTCTGGGTGCCGGCCAGGTTGGCGGCACACTGGCGGAAAACCTGGTTGGCGAGAACAACGATATTACTGTTGTCGATACCAACGGTGAGCGTCTGCGGACCTTGCAGGATAAATTTGACCTGCGGGTCGTGCAGGGGCATGGCTCTCATCCACGCGTATTGCGGGAGGCAGGTGCCGACGACGCCGATATGCTGGTTGCTGTAACCAGTTCAGATGAAACCAATATGGTTGCCTGCCAGGTAGCCTACTCACTTTTCAACACCCCTAATCGCATCGCTCGTATCCGCTCACCAGACTACGTGCGCGATGCCGATAAGCTATTTCATTCAGATGCTGTGCCGATTGATCATCTGATCGCACCAGAGCAGTTGGTTATCGATAATATTTACCGACTGATTGAGTATCCCGGCGCATTGCAGGTGGTGAACTTCGCGGAGGGTAAAGTCAGCCTGGCTGTGGTTAAAGCCTATTATGGCGGCCCGCTGATTGGTAATGCACTTTCGACCATGCGCGAACATATGCCACATATCGATACTCGTGTGGCAGCAATTTTCCGCCACGATCGCCCCATTCGTCCGCAAGGTTCGACCATTGTTGAAGCGGGTGATGAAGTGTTCTTTATTGCCGCTTCACAGCATATCCGCGCGGTGATGAGTGAATTACAGCGACTGGAAAAACCGTATAAGCGGATCATGCTGGTTGGTGGTGGTAATATCGGTGCAGGGCTGGCGCGTCGTCTGGAAAAAGATTACAGCGTTAAACTCATCGAACGTAATCAGCAGCGCGCTGCCGAACTGGCGGAAAAGTTGCAGAATACGATCGTCTTTTTTGGTGATGCGTCGGATCAAGAACTGCTGGCCGAAGAACATATCGATCAAGTTGATCTGTTTATTGCCGTCACCAACGATGACGAAGCCAATATCATGTCCGCCATGCTTGCCAAACGTATGGGTGCGAAAAAGGTGATGGTATTGATCCAGCGTCGCGCTTATGTGGATCTGGTTCAGGGGAGCGTGATCGATATTGCAATTTCACCGCAACAAGCGACCATCTCTGCGTTGCTTAGTCACGTGCGAAAAGCCGATATTGTTGGTGTTTCCTCATTGCGCCGCGGTGTTGCAGAAGCTATTGAAGCTGTTGCTCACGGTGATGAAAGCACCTCACGCGTTGTGGGCAGAGTCATTGATGAAATCAAGCTACCACCAGGAACGATTATTGGTGCTGTAGTACGCGGCAATGATGTGATGATTGCCAATGACAATCTGCGTATTGAGCAAGGCGATCATGTAATTATGTTCCTGACGGACAAAAAGTTTATTACCGACGTCGAACGTCTCTTCCAGCCAAGTCCTTTCTTCTTGTAATTAATAAGGCGTCTTCTGGCGCCTTATTATTTCCCTTTTCTTTTCAAGGATTAATTAAATTCATTCCCGGCAGGAAAATAGCTTAACATTTGTTAGACTTATGATTGTCGGCTTTATAGGGAGAATAACATGAGCATTATTAAAGAATTTCGCGAATTTGCAATGCGCGGAAATGTGGTGGATTTGGCAGTGGGTGTCATTATCGGTGCGGCCTTCGGTAAGATTGTCTCTTCACTGGTTGCAGATATCATCATGCCGCCGCTGGGTTTATTAATTGGTGGGATCGACTTTAAACAGTTTGCTGTCACGCTACGCGATGCGCAAGGGGATATCCCCGCTGTCGTCATGCATTACGGTGTCTTCATTCAAAACGTATTTGATTTTCTGATTGTTGCCTTTGCCATCTTTATGGCAATTAAGCTAATCAACAAACTGAATCGTAAGAAAGAAGAACCGGCAGCCGCGCCAGCGCCAACCAAAGAAGAAGTTTTACTGACCGAGATCCGTGATTTGCTAAAAGAGCAGAATAATCGCTCTTAAAAAGCCCCTGAAAGCAGAAGGCCAGTGGTAAAAAAGTGATTTACTTTCTTGCCACTGGCCTCCCAGTTTCCCCGATTGCCATGTTTTCCTTTTCGCATGTAACTACCTTTCCCCTTCTTATTTTTCTCTACACGCTGTCGGAATAAAGGATCATGTAGCAATGCTTCTATCGAATTATCTTTTATCTGTCCTTTAGTATGCTGATATCGGCTCATAAAAACTCCAGTTGGTTATTTAACGGCGCGAGTGTAATCCCGCCAGTGCAAAAAATCAACAACCACTCTTAACGCCACTCGCCCCTTGTTCAAGGGCTTCAAGAATCGAGCAATAAACACTGCTATGGGCGGTCCCACAGCAGGCATCGTTAAGGCGTTGCAAGGAACGCTGCATACTCTGCAACTCGGCTATCCGTGCTTCCACTTCCTGTAATCTTTCCTGCACAATGCCTTTTGACTCCTGACAGGTATGGTGCTCAGGATCGATACGGATCGACAGCAACTCGCGGATCGACTCCAGACTGAAACCAAGTTGTCTGGCATGGCGGATAAATTTCAATCGCTGGAGATCGCTTTCGGTATACAGGCGAAACCCACCTTCGGTGCGTACTTCATGCTCCATCATCTGCTGCTTTTCGTAATAACGAATCGTGTCGGGTGTTACTTCCGCCATTTTTGCCAGCTCACCAATGCGATACATACATACTCCACTAGTTATCGTTGATTTTATTCAACAACTTGTCAGCATAATCGCCGCGTAAAAAATCGGTACTCAATCCTGCTTGTCGCAGCTTTAACTCCAGTAATGACAATCGACGACTAATCTCTTGATATTGCGGATCATCGTGACGGATACCTTCGAGGATATCCATAAGATGAATTGCTTCCCTCCGTTGCTCAAGTTCTGGCGGTAAGCAACCAGCATTCTTCAACAAGCGATACCCCGCACGTAATTCTGGTGGCACGTGGGAATCATCATCCAGGATTAATGGTTCGCCGCTACCAGGTAGGTTATCAAACTCACCTTTGGATTGTGCCTCAGTAATATGACGCTCTGCCCACTGGTCAAGTAACCACATAAATACTCCAGGGGATGAACAAAAAGAGTACAGCTATTGTAGATAAGTGGGGATACTACGGGTATAAAAAAACCCGCCGGGGCGGGTTTTTTTACGTTGCTTCAGATTACTCTGCAGCAGCTTCTGCTTTCTCTGAACGATCAACCAGCTCGATGTAAGCCATCGGCGCGTTGTCGCCTGCACGGAAGCCACACTTCAGAATACGAGTGTAACCACCGGCACGGCTCGCGAAACGCGGGCCCAGTTCGTTAAACAGTTTTGCCACGATCTCGTTATCACGAGTACGGGCGAATGCCAGACGACGATTAGCAACGCTATCAGTCTTGGCAAGAGTAATCAGCGGCTCAACTACGCGGCGCAGCTCTTTCGCTTTAGGCAGAGTCGTCTTGATGATTTCATGACGAACCAGTGAACCTGCCATATTGCGGAACATAGCCTGGCGATGGCTGCTGTTGCGGTTCAGTTGACGACCACTCTTACGATGGCGCATGACCTTATCCTTCTCAGTAAAACCTTAACCTGTGATCCGGTTACTCGTCAGCGATGCTTGCCGGTGGCCAGTTTTCCAGGCGCATGCCCAGAGACAGTCCACGGGAAGCCAGCACGTCTTTAATCTCAGTAAGAGATTTTTTACCAAGGTTAGGCGTTTTAAGGAGCTCAACCTCGGTACGCTGTACCAGATCACCGATATAGTGGATAGCTTCTGCTTTAAGGCAGTTAGCAGAGCGGACAGTCAATTCCAGATCGTCAACAGGGCGCAGCAGGATCGGATCGAACTCTGGTTTCTCTTCTTTCACTTCAGGCTGACGTACATCACGTAAGTCAACGAAAGCTTCCAGTTGTTCAGCCAGAATGGTTGCCGCACGACGAATCGCCTCTTCAGGATCGATTGTGCCGTTGGTTTCCATTTCGATGACCAGCTTGTCCAGGTCGGTACGCTGTTCTACACGCGCTGCTTCAACATTGTAGGCAATACGCTCCACAGGGCTGTAGCATGCGTCGACCAGCAGACGGCCGATTGGGCGCTCATCTTCTTCCGAATGAATTCGGGTAGAAGCCGGCACATAACCACGACCGCGCTGAACTTTGATACGCATGCTAATAGACGCGTTCTCATCGGTCAGGTGGCAGATCACGTGCTGCGGCTTGACGATTTCGACATCACCGTCGTGGGTGATATCGGCTGCAGTCACAGGGCCAATGCCAGATTTATTCAAGGTAAGAATAACTTCATCTTTGCCCTGAACTCTCACCGCCAGCCCTTTCAGGTTGAGCAGGATTTCCAGGATATCTTCCTGAACGCCTTCTTTGGTGCTGTACTCATGTAGTACACCATCAATCTCAACCTCGGTCACCGCGCAACCCGGCATCGATGAGAGCAGAATACGGCGCAGTGCGTTACCCAGAGTATGGCCAAAGCCACGCTCTAAAGGCTCAAGGGTCACCTTGGCGTGCGTCGAACTCACTTGCTCGATATCAACCAGGCGCGGTTTTAGAAACTCTGTCACAGAACCCTGCATTGTGTCCTCTCTTTGGTACTAAGCTTTACTTGGAGTAAAGCTCGACGATCAGGTGTTCGTTAATGTCCGCAGACAGATCAGAACGCTCCGGCTTACGCTTAAACGTACCTTCCATCTTGCCAGCATCAACTTCCAGCCAGGTTGGCTTTTCACGCTGCTCAGCCAGCTCCAGAGCGGCTTTCACGCGAGACTGCTTCTTCGCTTTCTCACGAATGCTTACAACGTCATTCGGACTAACCTGATAAGAAGCGATGTTAACAACACGACCGTTTACCATAATTGCTTTATGGCTAACCAGCTGACGTGCTTCTGCACGAGTGGCACCGAAGCCCATACGGTATACAACGTTGTCCAGACGACCTTCCAGCAGAGCCAACAGGTTTTCACCGGTGTTGCCTTTCAGACGTGCTGCTTCTTTGTAGTAGTTACGGAACTGACGCTCCAGCACACCATAGATACGGCGAACTTTTTGCTTTTCACGCAACTGCACACCATAGTCAGACAGACGCGGTTTACGCGCACCGTGCTGGCCAGGAGCTTGTTCAATTTTACACTTGGTATCGATCGCGCGAACGCCAGACTTAAGGAATAAGTCGGTGCCCTCACGACGGCTCAGCTTGAGCTTAGGACCCAAATATCTTGCCATTTTCTTTCTCCAACAAACCTGGAAAACGAGGCGTTATACGCGACGTTTTTTCGGCGGACGACAACCGTTATGAGGGATCGGAGTCACATCAGTAATGTTAGTGATGCGGAAACCTGCGGCGTTCAGAGCACGAATAGTAGATTCGCGGCCTGGACCCGGACCTTTAACCATAACTTCCAGATTCTTGATGCCGTATTCTTTCACGGCGTCAGCGCAACGCTCTGCTGCAACCTGAGCTGCAAACGGAGTGGATTTGCGAGAACCACGGAAACCGGAACCACCGGCTGTTGCCCAACCCAACGCGTTACCCTGACGATCAGTGATAGTCACGATGGTGTTGTTGAAAGAAGCATGGATATGAGCCACGCCGTCAGAGACTTGTTTTCTTACACGTTTACGTGCACGAATTGGTGCCTTTGCCATTATTCAATCACCCCGATTATTTCTTGATCGGTTTGCGCGGACCCTTACGGGTACGTGCGTTGGTCTTGGTACGCTGACCGCGAACCGGGAGACCACGACGATGACGCAAACCGCGATAGCAACCAAGATCCATCAGGCGCTTGATGCTCATGCTGATTTCACGGCGCAGATCACCTTCAACGACAAATTTGGCAACTTCGTCACGCAGCGTGTCGATTTGTCCTTCAGACAGCTCACTGATCTTAACATCTTCAGCGATACCCGCTGCAGCCAGGATGGCTTTAGAACGGGTCTTGCCGACGCCATAAATCGAAGTTAATGCGATTACGGCATGCTTATGATCAGGAATGTTAATGCCTGCTATACGGGCCACTATGCACTCCTACTATTTAATATGTACGTTCCATGCTGAAAAGCCCGTTTTCAGGATACTCAAATGGAAACGCACAGACATACAAAAGATTGGCTGGCTAATCTAGCCAGCTCAACCCAACTTTGCAAGAAAAATATGCGAAAAAATCAGCCTTGGCGCTGTTTATGCTTCGGCTCGGCACTGCAAATCACACGGATGACACCATCACGCTTAACGATTTTGCAGTTACGGCATAATTTCTTGACGGAAGCACGAACTTTCATTTTTACTCTCCGTAACTTCTCGGGCGACCAATTATCGGCCGTAGCCTTTCAGGTTCGCCTTCTTCAATGCAGACTCATACTGACTGGACATCATCAGAGTTTGCACTTGAGCCATAAAGTCCATAATCACGACAACAACGATAAGCAGTGAGGTCCCACCGAAGTAGAACGGTACTTTCATTGCATCACGCATGAACTCCGGGATCAGGCAGATAAAGGTAATGTACAGCGCTCCAACCAGGGTCAGGCGGGTCATTACTTTATCGATATACTTCGCCGTTTGCTCTCCCGGACGAATTCCTGGTACAAATGCACCGGACTTCTTCAGGTTATCTGCTGTTTCACGCGGGTTGAAAACCAACGCCGTGTAGAAGAAACAGAAGAAGATGATTGCAGACGCATAGAGTAACACATAAAGCGGTTGCCCAGGCTGCAAATACAGCGAAATTGTTGTCAGCCAGTTCCAACCAGTACCGCCCCCGAACCATGACGCGATGGTAGCCGGGAACAGAATAATACTGGAAGCGAAGATTGCCGGGATTACCCCCGCCATATTCACTTTCAGCGGTAAATGTGTGCTCTGTGCAGCATAGACACGACGACCTTGCTGACGTTTTGCGTAGTTTACCACAATGCGGCGTTGACCACGCTCAACAAATACAACAAAGAACGTCACTGCAAATACTAATACTGCAACCAACAGCAACACGAGGAAGTGCAGGTCGCCTTGACGCGCTTGCTCGATAGTATGGGCAATGGCTGGCGGGAGTCCCGCGACAATACCGGCGAAGATAATGATTGAAATACCGTTGCCGATACCTCGTTCAGTAATCTGTTCGCCCAACCACATCAGGAACATGGTTCCTGTGACCAGACTTACAACAGCGGTGAAGTAGAATGCAAAGCCCGGGTTAATGACCAGGCCTTGCATACCAGGCATATTCGGCAGACCGGTAGCAATACCGATCGACTGGAATATTGCCAGCACCAGAGTACCGTAGCGGGTGTACTGGCTGATCTTACGACGACCAGACTCCCCTTCTTTCTTAATTTCTGCCAACGTTGGGTGAACCACCGTCAGCAGCTGGATAATGATCGATGCCGAAATATACGGCATGATCCCCAGAGCAAAGATAGAAGCACGGCTGAGAGCACCACCAGAGAACATGTTAAACATTTCAATGATGGTGCCTCGCTGTTGCTCAAGCAGTTTGGCAAGTACAGCGGCATCAATACCAGGGATCGGAATAAAAGAGCCAATACGGAACACAATCAGCGCACCGATAACAAACAGCAGTCTGCGTTTCAGCTCGCCTAAGCCACCTTTGGCACTTTGAAAATCTAATCCCGGTTGTTTAGCCATCTGCTACTTATTCCTCGATTTTACCGCCAGCAGCTTCGATAGCAGCACGAGCGCCTTTAGTAACACGCAGGCCACGAACAGTTACCGGAGTAGTTACTTCGCCAGCCAGGATCACTTTCGCGAACTCGATCTGGATACCGATAATGTTAGCCGCTTTCAGCGTGTTCAGGTCTACAACACCGCCTTCTACTTTAGCCAGGTCAGACAGACGAACTTCGGCTGTAATCGCTGCTTTACGAGAAGTGAAGCCGAATTTCGGCAGACGACGGTACAGAGGCATCTGACCACCCTCGAAACCGCGACGTACGCCACCGCCAGAACGAGACTTCTGACCTTTGTGACCACGACCACCGGTTTTACCGAGGCCAGAACCGATACCACGACCCAGGCGTTTACCCGCCTTTTTGGAGCCTTCGGCCGGAGACAGAGTATTTAAACGCATCTCTTACTCCTCAACTTTAACCATGAAGGAAACCGCGTTGATCATACCGCGAATAGCAGGAGTATCCTCGCGCTCTACGGTGTGACCAATACGACGCAGACCCAGGCCAAGCAGCGTTGCCTTGTGTTTCGGCAGACGACCGATTGCACTGCGGGTTTGAGTAATTTTAATAGTCTTTGCCATGGTTTATTTCCCCAGAATTTCTTCAACGGATTTACCACGCTTGGCAGCGACCATTTCTGGAGAATTCATATTTTCCAGGCCATCGATAGTTGCACGAACCACGTTAATCGGGTTGGTGGAACCATACGCTTTAGCCAGAACGTTATGAACCCCAGCGACTTCCAGAACGGCGCGCATTGCACCACCGGCGATGATACCGGTACCTTCGGAAGCCGGCTGCATGAATACGCGAGAACCCGTATGAACACCTTTAACAGGGTGTTGCAGAGTGCCGTTATTCAGCGCGACGTTAATCATATTGCGACGGGCTTTTTCCATCGCTTTCTGGATCGCTGCTGGAACTTCACGCGCTTTACCGTAACCAAAACCAACGCGACCGTTACCATCGCCAACTACAGTCAGAGCTGTGAAGGAGAAAATACGACCACCTTTAACGGTTTTAGATACGCGGTTTACCGCGATCAGCTTTTCCTGCAGTTCGCCAGCTTGTTTTTCGATGTGAGCCATCTTACACCTCTACCTTAGAACTGAAGGCCAGCTTCACGGGCAGCATCTGCCAGTGCCTGGACACGACCATGATATTGGAACCCGGAACGGTCAAAGGATACATCTTTGATGCCTTTTTCCAGAGCGCGTTCAGCGACAGCTTTACCCACAGCTGCAGCCGCGTCTTTGTTACCGGTGTACTTCAGTTGTTCAGCGATAGCTTTTTCTACAGTAGAAGCAGCTACCAGAACTTCAGAACCGTTCGGTGCAATTACCTGTGCGTAAATGTGACGCGGGGTACGATGTACCACCAGGCGAGTTGCGCCCAGCTCCTGGAGCTTGCGGCGTGCGCGGGTCGCACGACGGATACGAGCAGATTTCTTATCCATAGTGTTACCTTACTTCTTCTTAGCCTCTTTGGTACGCACGACTTCGTCGGCGTAACGAACACCCTTGCCTTTGTAAGGCTCAGGACGACGGTAGGCGCGCAGATCCGCTGCAACCTGGCCGATCACCTGCTTATCAGCGCCTTTCAGCACGATTTCAGTCTGAGTCGGACATTCAGCAGTGATTCCCGCTGGCAGCTGATGGTCAACTGGGTGAGAGAAACCTAAAGACAGGTTTACTACGTTCCCTTTAACCGCTGCACGATAACCTACACCAACCAGCTGCAGCTTCTTAGTGAAGCCTTCGGTAACACCGATAACCATTGAGTTCAGCAGGGCACGCGCGGTACCAGCCTGTGCCCAACCGTCTGCGTAACCATCACGCGGACCGAAGGTCAGGGTATTATCTGCATGTTTAACTTCAACAGCATCGTTGAGAGTACGAGTCAGCTCGCCGTTTTTACCTTTGATCGTAATAACCTGACCGTTGATTTTTACGTCAACGCCGGCAGGAACAACGACCGGTGCTTTAGCAACACGAGACATTTTTTCCTCCGATTAGGCTACGTAGCAGATAATTTCGCCACCAAGACCAGCCTGGCGCGCTGCACGATCAGTCATAACACCTTTAGAGGTAGAAACAACTGCGATACCCAGACCCGCCATAACTTTCGGCAGCTCATCTTTACGTTTATAGATGCGCAGACCTGGGCGGCTGACACGCTGAATGCTTTCTACAACAGCTTTGCCCTGGAAATACTTCAGAGTAAGTTCCAGTTCAGGCTTGGTGTCGCCTTCAACTTTAAAATCTTCAATAAAACCTTCTTCCTTCAGCACGTTGGCGATTGCCACTTTCAGCTTGGAGGAAGGCATGGTGACCGCAGCTTTGTTCGCGGCCTGACCGTTACGGATACGGGTCAGCATATCCGCGATCGGATCTTGCATGCTCATCTGTCTTTACTCCCGTGATTCAATTGGTGACAATTACCAGCTAGCCTTTTTCAGACCCGGGATTTCACCGCGCATAGCGGCTTCACGGACCTTAATACGGCTCAACCCGAACTTCCGCAGGAAACCATGCGGACGACCTGTTTGACGGCAGCGGTTACGCTGACGAGACGGGCTGGAATCACGCGGCAGAGTCTGCAGCTTGAGAACAGCGTTCCAACGATCTTCGTCGGAAGCGTTCACATCAGAGATGATCGCTTTCAGTTCAGCGCGTTTCGCGAAGTATTTATCAGCTAAAGCTACGCGTTTTACTTCGCGTGCTTTCATTGATTGCTTAGCCATTTAGTAACCCTACCTTACTTGCGGAACGGGAAGTCAAAGGCAGCCAGCAGAGCACGGCCTTCTTCGTCAGATTTCGCAGTAGTGGTAATGGTAATATCCAAACCACGAACGCGGTCGACTTTATCGTAGTCGATTTCTGGGAAGATGATCTGCTCACGGACACCCATGCTGTAGTTACCACGACCGTCGAAAGACTTAGCGGACAGGCCACGGAAGTCACGGATACGCGGTACAGCAATAGTGATCAGGCGCTCAAAGAACTCCCACATGCGTTCGCCACGCAGAGTTACTTTACAGCCGATCGGATAGCCCTGACGGATTTTGAAGCCTGCAACAGATTTGCGTGCTTTGGTGATCAGCGGTTTTTGACCGGAGATTGCTGCCAGGTCTGCTGCTGCGTTATCCAGCAGTTTTTTGTCAGCGATCGCTTCACCAACACCCATGTTCAGGGTGATCTTCTCGACCCGAGGGACTTGCATGACAGAATTGTAGTTAAACTCAGTCATGAGTTTTTTAACTACTTCGTCTTTGTAGTAATCATGCAGTTTCGCCATCGTACTACTCCAAATTACTTGATAGTTTCGCTGTTAGACTTGAAGAAACGGACTTTTTTACCGTCTTCGAATCTAAAGCCTACACGGTCAGCCTTGCCGGTTGCCGCATTGAAGATTGCTACGTTGGAAACCTGAATAGCGGCTTCTTTTTCAACGATGCCACCCGGTTGGTTCAGGGCCGGAACCGGCTTCTGATGTTTCTTAACCAGGTTGATACCTTCAACAATGACCTTGCCGGAAGACAGGACATTCTTAACTTTACCGCGTTTACCTTTATCTTTACCGGTTAACACGATAACTTCGTCATCACGACGGATTTTCGCTGCCATGATTCGCTCCTTAGAGTACTTCTGGTGCCAGAGAGATAATTTTCATGAACTTCTCACTACGAAGCTCACGAGTTACCGGCCCAAAAATACGCGTACCGATAGGCTGCTCGCTGTTGTTGTTCAGAAGAACACAAGCATTACCATCGAAGCGAATGACAGAACCGTCCGGGCGACGAACACCCTTCTTGGTGCGCACCACTACCGCCTTCAGCACATCACCTTTTTTGACCTTACCACGCGGAATTGCTTCTTTGATGGTGATCTTGATGATGTCGCCTACGCCTGCGTAGCGACGGTGCGAGCCACCCAGAACCTTGATACACATTACGCGACGTGCACCGGAGTTGTCGGCGACGTTCAGCATAGTCTGTTCTTGGATCATTTTAGTGCTCCGCTAATGTCAACTACTACTGAGACCCGAAAATCAGGTCGTTAAAAATCCCCATATCGAGGGCGCGGCATTATAACACCGCTTCAAGGATATGGGTAGAAAAAATAAACGGCTCATTTCTGAGCCGTTTATTCGTATCGAGAGAGTGTACTGTATTACAGAACCGCTTTCTCTACAACGCGAACCAGCGTCCAGGATTTAGTCTTGGACAGCGGACGGCATTCGCGGATTTCAACCACGTCACCGATACCGCATTCGTTGTTCTCGTCATGTACGTGCAGTTTGGTCGTACGCTTGATGAATTTACCGTAGATCGGGTGTTTCACAAAACGTTCGATAGCAACAACAATGGATTTCTCCATTTTGTCGCTAACAACGCGACCTTGCAGAGTACGGATTTTATCGGTCATTACGCACCCGCCTTCTCGTTCAGTAAAGTCTTAACGCGTGCGACATCGCGACGCACTTGCTTCAACAGGTGAGACTGTTGCAGCTGGCCACTTGCAGCCTGCATACGCAGGTTGAACTGCTCACGCAGCAGGTTCAGCAGCTCGGTGTTCAGCTCTTCAACGCTCTTCTCACGCAGCTCTTTTGCTTTCATTACATCACCGTCTTAGTTACAAAGGTGGTTTTAATCGGCAGTTTCGCTGCTGCCAGCTTGAATGCTTCACGGGCCAGCTCTTCCGGAACACCGTCCATTTCATACAGGACTTTACCCGGCTGAATCAAGGCAACCCAATACTCCACGTTACCTTTACCTTTACCCATACGCACTGCCAGCGGCTTTTCAGTGATCGGTTTGTCCGGGAACACACGGATCCAGATCTTACCTTGACGCTTAACTGCACGGGTCATAGCACGACGTGCTGCTTCGATCTGACGTGCAGTCAGACGACCACGGCCAACAGCTTTCAGACCGAAGCTGCCGAAGCTAACATCCGTACCCTGCGCCAGACCGCGGTTACGGCCTTTGTGCATTTTACGGAATTTTGTACGCTTTGGTTGTAACATCAGCGACGCTCCTTATTTACGGCCTTTACGCTGCTGCTTTTTAGGCTGAGCAGCCGGTTTTTCCGGTTGTTCAACAGCAGCCATACCACCCAGGATCTCGCCTTTGAAGATCCACACTTTAACGCCGATTACACCGTAAGTGGTGTGCGCTTCAGAGGTGTTGTAGTCGATGTCAGCACGCAGAGTGTGCAGCGGTACGCGACCTTCGCGGTACCATTCGGTACGTGCGATTTCCGCGCCGCCCAGACGGCCGCTAACTTCAACTTTAATACCTTTAGCGCCCAGACGCATTGCGTTCTGTACAGCACGCTTCATAGCACGACGGAACATAACGCGACGTTCCAGCTGAGAAGTGATGCTGTCAGCAACCAGTTTTGCGTCCAGTTCAGGCTTACGAACTTCGGCGATGTTGATCTGTGCAGGAACGCCAGCGATGTCCGCTACGACCTTACGCAGTTTTTCTACGTCTTCACCTTTTTTACCGATAACGATACCCGGGCGAGCAGTGTGAATGGTTACACGGATGCTCTTAGCCGGACGCTCGATAACGATACGAGATACGGACGCTTTAGCCAGTTCCTTAGTCAGGTACTGACGTACTTTAAAATCGCTGTCCAGGTTGTCAGCGAATTCTTTGGTGTTCGCAAACCAGGTAGAGTTCCATGGTTTTACAATACCCAGGCGAATACCATTAGGATGTACTTTCTGACCCATTGCTAGTCTCCAGAGTCTCAGCGATCGGACACAACCACAGTGATGTGGCTGGTGCGCTTCAGGATGCGATCTGCACGACCTTTTGCACGCGGCATAATGCGCTTCATGCTCGGGCCTTCGTCTACGAAAATTTTCGTAACTTTCAGATCGTCAATGTCAGCGCCATCGTTGTGTTCAGCGTTAGCAATGGCAGATTCCAGAACTTTCTTGACCAGTACAGCCGCTTTCTTGTTGGTGTAGGTCAAAATATCCAGAGCCTGCGACACTTTCTTACCGCGAATCAGGTCAGCAACAAGGCGAACCTTCTGAGCAGAAGAACGAGCATGGCGATGTTTAGCGATAGTTTCCATCTCTTCCTCCTACCTTATTTCTTCTTCGCTTTTTTATCAGCAGCGTGGCCGCGATAAGTACGAGTCGGTGCGAATTCACCCAGTTTGTGACCGACCATTTCGTCGGTTACAAATACCGGAACGTGCTGACGACCATTATGGACAGCGATGGTCAAACCGATCATGTTAGGAAAGATCGTTGAACGACGGGACCAAGTGCGCAGGGGCTTCTTGTCTCCGCTTTCCACCGCTTTCTCTACCTTCTTCAGCAAGTGCAGGTCAATAAAAGGACCTTTCTTGAGAGAACGTGGCATGGCTTATCCTCTAAAATTATTTGCTACGGCGACGTACGATGAATTTATCAGTACGCTTGTTGCTGCGGGTCTTCTTACCTTTGGTCTGAACGCCCCACGGAGTTACCGGGTGCTTACCAAAGTTACGACCTTCACCACCACCATGTGGGTGGTCTACCGGGTTCATCGCGGTACCGCGAACGGTCGGACGAACACCACGCCAGCGTGCAGCACCTGCTTTACCCAGAACGCGCAGCATATGCTCAGCATTGCCAACTTCGCCCAGAGTTGCACGGCAGTCTGCTTCTACTTTACGCATTTCACCAGAACGCAGACGCAGGGTGACATAAGCACCATCACGAGCAACGATCTGAACGTAAGTACCAGCGGAACGTGCCAGCTGACCGCCTTTACCTGGTTTCATTTCTACGTTATGAACAGTAGAACCAACCGGGATGTTGCGCATCGGCAGGGTGTTACCTGGTTTGATTGCAGCATCAACGCCAGACTGAATCTGGTCGCCAGCTTTCAGGCCTTTAGGGGCCAGGATGTAACGGCGTTCACCGTCTTTGTACAGAACCAGCGCGATGTTCGCGGAACGGTTCGGATCGTACTCAAGACGTTCAACAACTGCCGGGATACCGTCTTTGTTGCGTTTGAAGTCAACAATACGGTAAGCCTGCTTGTGGCCACCACCGATATGACGAGTGGTGATACGGCCATTGTTGTTACGACCACCGGATTTGCTGTTTTTTTCCAGCAACGGAGCAAAAGGTTTGCCCTTGTGCAGCTCAGGGTTAACCACTTTAACAACGTGGCGACGACCCGGAGATGTCGGTTTACATTTAACAACTGCCATTGTATTACTCCTCCGACTTACTCAGCGCCGCCAACGAAGTCCAGATTCTGGCCTTCTTTCAGGGTGACGTAAGCTTTTTTCCAGTCGCTACGACGACCGATACGCTGTCCGTGACGTTTAACTTTCCCTTTAACTACCAGGGTGTTAACGACTTCGACTTCGACTTCAAACAGTTTCTGCACAGCAGCTTTGATTTCTGCTTTGGTCGCGTCTTTAGCAACTTTGAGTACGATGGTGTTGGATTTTTCCATCGCAGTAGACGCTTTTTCAGAAACGTGCGGTGCACGCAGCACCTTCAGCAGACGTTCTTCACGAATCATGCCAGCATCTCCTCAACTTGCTTAACAGCATCAGCAGTCATTACGACTTTGTCGAAGGCGATCAGGCTAACCGGGTCGATACCAGTTGCATCGCGTACGTCAACCTTGTGCAGGTTGCGCGCAGCCAGGAACAGGTTTTCGTCCAGCTCACCGGTGATGATCAGCACATCTTCCAGAGCCATGTCTTTCAGTTTCTGTGCCAGCAGCTTAGTTTTCGGCGCTTCTACAGAGAACTTCTCGACAACGATCAGACGATCCTGACGTACCAGTTCGGACAGGATGCTTTTCAGCGCGCCGCGGTACATCTTCTTGTTAACTTTTTGACTGTGGTCCTGCGGACGAGCAGCAAAGGTCACGCCACCAGAACGCCAGATCGGGCTCTTGATAGAACCAGAACGCGCACGGCCGGTGCCTTTCTGGCGCCACGGTTTTTTACCGGAACCAGTTACTTCAGCACGAGTCTTCTGAGCACGAGTACCCTGACGAGCACCAGCTGCATAAGCAACAACAACCTGGTGAACCAGCGCTTCGTTGAAATCACGACCGAAGGTAGTTTCGGAAACAGTCAGCGCGCTCTGCGCGTCTTTCAATACTAATTCCATTGCTATCTCCTTACGCCTTCACAGCTGGTTTAACGATCAGGTCGCTACCGGTTGCACCCGGGACAGCACCTTTAACCAGCAGCAGGTTGCGCTCAGCGTCAACGCGTACTACGTCAAGGCTCTGAACGGTTACACGTTCGTTACCCATCTGACCTGCCATTTTCTTGCCTTTGAACACTTTGCCCGGAGTCTGGTTCTGACCGATAGAACCCGGAACGCGGTGAGACAAGGAGTTACCGTGAGTAGCGTCCTGGGTACGGAAGTTCCAGCGCTTAACGGTACCTGCGAAACCTTTACCTTTAGAGGTGCCAGTTACGTCAACTTTTTTAACGTCAGCAAACAGTTCAACGCTAATGCTCTGACCTACAGTGAACTCTTCGCCTTCAGCCAGGCGGAATTCCCACAGACCACGGCCAGCTTCTACGCCAGCTTTAGCGAAGTGGCCAGCTTCAGGTTTGGTCACACGGTTTGCTTTTTTAGCACCGGTGGTAACCTGGATAGCACGGTAGCCATCGTTAGCCAGGTCTTTAACCTGAGTAACGCGGTTTGCTTCAACTTCGATTACGGTTACTGGGATAGAAACACCATCTTCTGTGAAGATACGGGTCATACCCACTTTCTTACCGACTAAACCAATCATTGTTTCAACCTCTCAATCGCTCAATGACCTGATTAACCCAGGCTGATCTGCACGTCTACACCGGCAGCCAGATCCAGACGCATCAGAGCATCAACGGTTTTCTCGGTTGGCTCAACGATGTCAACCAGACGCTTGTGAGTGCGGATTTCGTACTGATCGCGCGCATCTTTATTGACGTGCGGAGAGATCAGAACGGTAAAGCGCTCTTTGCGGGTCGGCAGCGGGATCGGACCACGAACCTGCGCACCAGTGCGCTTGGCAGTCTCGACGATTTCCGCAGTTGATTGATCGATCAGACGATGATCAAACGCTTTCAGGCGGATACGGATTCTTTGGTTCTGCATGAGACCAGAGCTCCAATTATTTTATAAACGAAAATGATTACTCCTCAGACCCATTACGATTGATGGGAGAGTGTAACCGTTCTTACGTAGCTCCCCGATTGGGAGCATTGTTAGGTAGTCAAATTCGACTATCTGAGGTTCAGATTGAACCTGCTGTCAACTACGACAAGCTCGCGCATTATACGCAAATCTCAGCATCACGCAAGTATCGCGTAGAAATTAATCGTGATGAGGGGATTGCGAGCAGCATTCCACGAAATTTGTAAGGTTGTGAAGATAGCGTTTTTCACCGGAACCAGGTTAACAAAGCCGCGATTTCTCTGTTGCTGAGTATCAGGAATTATTCGATGGTGCTACTCCAATTACAGAGGATGTTTTATGGACGCTACCCTTCCCTTTCTGACTTTGTACGCTTGTTTAACAGCCCTACTTTTTTTCTGGGATGCAAAGCATGGCTTGTTACCTGACAGATTTACGTGCCCATTACTCTGGTCAGGTCTTATGTTCTATCAAATTTGTCATCCTGACAATTTAGCCGATGCGTTATGGGGGGCGATTATTGGTTACGGCACATTCGCAGTCATTTACTGGGGATATCGCATACTGCGTCATAAAGAAGGATTAGGTTATGGCGATGTGAAGTTTCTCGCGGCCCTTGGCGCCTGGCATACATGGGCATTCCTGCCACGGCTGGTTTTCCTTGCTGCTTCATTCGCTTGCGGAGCCGTAGTTATTGGTCTGCTTATGAGAGGAAAAGAATCATTAAAAAACCCGCTGCCTTTTGGGCCATACCTGGCGACTGCGGGTTTCGTTGTAGGTTGGGACAGCCTGCTTTCTGAATTTAATCTTTAACTTTGATTTGTGATTGCAGGTAATTTTGCAGGCCAATTTTGCCAATGAGATCTAACTCTGTTTCGAGCCAGTCGATATGCCCTTCTTCATCAGCAAGGATCTCGATCATCATATCGCGGCTAACATAGTCATGAACGCTGTCGGCATAAGCGATAGCCTCACGGAGATCCTTCGCACCTTCCAGCTCTAATCGCAGGTCGGATTGCAACATCTCGTCGACATCTTCACCAATCCCCAGTTTGCCTAAATCCTGTAAGTTAGGAATCCCTTCTAAGAACAAAATACGCTCGATATATTTATCGGCGTGTTTCATCTCATCGATAGATTCATGGTACTCGACGTCATTAAGGCGCATCAGGCCCCAGTTTTTAAACATCCGGGCATGAAGAAAATACTGATTGATCGCGACAAGCTCATTTCCCAATAGTTTATTGAGATAATTTATGATTTTAACATCACCTTTCATTTTATAGTCCCTCCGCTTCCACTATTAGAGCGTAGATGGGGCTAGCGGGATGTCAAAAAATAAGCGTGATCTTCAGGCAATCTCTTTAAATTCTGGCATCTGCATCAACTCGTCCTGCATCACTTCGCGTGCGGCGCGAATGCACTTACCGCATTGATTTCCCACAGGAATAAACTTGCGTAATTGTTGGAAAGACTGAGGATGAAACTGACGAACTGCCTGGCGAATTTTTTTGTCACTTACACCATTACACAAACAAACGTACATGATTACTCCCGTTCAAAATCTGCGCAAAGTGTAAATGAGAATAGTTATGATTACAATAGCACAGTTTTATTTGCGCCACAGTTCAGCGCGCCAAATTACGACTAAATATTTCGAACTCAAATTACGGGCAGCAAAAAGGGCGCCGAAGCGCCCTTTTAATTCGAAACTAATTAACGTGTAATTAGCCCAGAACTTTAGCAACAACGCCCGCACCAACGGTACGGCCGCCTTCACGGATTGCGAAACGCAGACCGTCGTCCATCGCGATCGGGTGGATCAGGGTAACAACCATTTTGATGTTGTCGCCCGGCATTACCATCTCTACGCCTTCCGGCAGTTCGATGGTACCAGTCACGTCAGTAGTACGGAAGTAGAACTGCGGACGGTAGCCTTTGAAGAACGGAGTATGACGGCCGCCTTCATCTTTGGACAGAATGTACACTTCAGATTCGAACTTGGTGTGCGGTTTGATGGTGCCCGGCTTAGCCAGTACCTGACCACGTTCGATTTCTTCACGTTTGATACCACGCAGCAGAACACCTACGTTCTCACCAGCACGGCCTTCGTCCAGCAGTTTGCGGAACATTTCAACGCCAGTACAGGTAGACTTCTGAGTCTCTTTGATACCAACGATTTCAACTTCTTCACCAACTTTGATGATACCGCGTTCTACACGACCGGTAACAACGGTACCACGACCGGAGATGGAGAATACGTCTTCGATCGGCAGCAGGAACGGCTTGTCAATCGCACGCTCTGGTTCCGGAATGTAGGAATCCAGGAAGCCAGCCAGTTCCAGGATTTTCGCTTCCCACTCTGCGTCGCCTTCCAGCGCTTTCAGAGCAGAACCACGAACGATCGGAGTGTCGTCGCCCGGGAAGTCGTACTGAGACAGAAGTTCACGAACTTCCATTTCAACCAGTTCCAGCAGCTCTTCGTCATCAACCATGTCGCATTTGTTCAGGAACACGATGATGTACGGAACGCCTACCTGACGACCCAGCAGGATGTGCTCACGAGTCTGCGGCATCGGGCCGTCAGTCGCAGCAACTACCAGGATCGCGCCGTCCATCTGAGCAGCACCGGTGATCATGTTTTTAACATAGTCGGCGTGCCCCGGGCAGTCTACGTGTGCGTAGTGACGGGTCGGGGTGTCATATTCAACGTGAGAAGTGTTGATGGTGATACCACGAGCTTTTTCTTCCGGCGCGTTATCGATCTGGTCGAATGCACGAGCAGCACCGCCGTAGGTTTTAGCCAGTACGGTGGTGATTGCAGCGGTCAGAGTAGTTTTACCGTGGTCAACGTGGCCGATAGTACCAACGTTAACGTGCGGTTTTGTACGTTCAAATTTTTCTTTAGACACGGCTATATTCCTTACTATAGTGCTCTCCCCTTCAGGAGAGAGCACGGGACTTTGGTATTAACCCTTAGGCTTATTTACCACGGGCTTCAATTACGGCCTGAGCAACGTTACTCGGCGCTTCATCATACTTCAGGAATTCCATGGTGTATGATGCACGACCTTTGGTCAGAGAACGCAGCTGAGTTGCATATCCGAACATTTCAGACAGCGGTACTTCAGCGTGGATCTTAACGCCAGTAACTTCAGATTCCTGACCTTTGAGCATACCACGACGACGGCTCAAGTCACCGATAACGTCACCGGTGTTCTCTTCCGGAGTTTCTACTTCAACCTTCATGATCGGCTCAAGCAGAACTGGTTTCGCTTTCTTAAAGCCTTCTTTAAAGGCGATAGAAGCAGCCAGTTTAAACGCCAGTTCAGAGGAGTCAACGTCATGGTAAGAACCGAAGTGCAGACGAATACCCATGTCTACTACCGGGTAGCCTGCCAGCGGACCTGCTTTCAGCTGTTCCTGGATACCTTTATCAACGGCCGGGATGTATTCGCCAGGGATTACACCCCCTTTAATGTCGTTGATGAACTCGTAGCCTTTCGGGTTTGAACCCGGCTCCAGCGGGTACATGTCGATAACAACATGACCATACTGACCACGACCACCAGACTGTTTCGCGTGTTTACCTTCAACATCGGTAACTTTCTGGCGGATAGTTTCACGGTAAGCAACCTGCGGTTTACCTACGTTCGCTTCAACGTTGAATTCACGCTTCATACGGTCAACGATGATGTCGAGGTGCAGTTCGCCCATACCCGCGATGATGGTCTGGTTAGATTCTTCGTCAGTCCATACACGGAAAGACGGGTCTTCTTTAGCCAGACGGCCCAGAGCCAGACCCATTTTTTCCTGGTCAGCTTTGGTTTTCGGTTCAACTGCGATGGAGATTACCGGCTCAGGGAATTCCATACGTTCCAGAATGATCGGCGCATCCGGGTCACACAGGGTGTCACCAGTGGTTACGTCTTTCAGACCGATAGCAGCAGCGATGTCGCCCGCGCGAACTTCTTTGATCTCTTCACGTTTGTTAGCGTGCATCTGAACGATACGACCGAAACGCTCACGTGCAGCTTTCACGGAGTTCAGTACGGTATCACCAGAGTTAACCACACCGGAGTACACACGGAAGAAGGTCAGGTTACCAACAAACGGGTCGGTAGCGATTTTGAACGCCAGTGCAGAGAACGGCTCGTCATCACTTGCGTGACGTTCAGCCGGAGTATCTTTACCGTCGTCCAGGATACCGTTGATCGCAGGTACGTCAACCGGGGATGGCAGGTAATCAATTACCGCATCCAGCATCGCCTGAACACCTTTGTTCTTGAACGCAGAACCACAGGTTACCAGGATGATTTCGTTGTTCAGAACGCGCTGACGCAGAGCACCTTTGATTTCTGCTTCAGTCAGTTCTTCACCACCCAGGTATTTTTCCATCAGCTCTTCAGAAGCTTCAGCTGCGGATTCGATCAGGTTCTGGTGCCATTCGTTAGCCAGTTCAACCATGTCTGCCGGGATATCTTCGTATTCGAAGGTTACGCCCTGGTCAGCGTCGTTCCAGTTGATAGCTTTCATTTTCACCAGGTCAACAACACCGGTGAAATGTTCTTCAGCACCAATCGCCAGCTGCAGCGGAACCGGGTTCGCGCCCAGACGGGTTTTGATCTGGTTAACAACTTTCAGGAAGTTCGCACCCATGCGGTCCATTTTGTTAACGAACGCAATGCGCGGAACTTTATATTTGTTTGCCTGACGCCATACGGTTTCAGACTGCGGCTGAACACCACCAACTGCGCAGTAAACCATTACCGCACCATCGAGAACACGCATGGAACGTTCTACTTCGATTGTGAAGTCAACGTGCCCCGGGGTGTCGATGATGTTGATGCGATGCGGCTCATACTGCTTAGCCATACCAGACCAGAATGCAGTAGTCGCAGCGGAAGTGATGGTAATACCACGTTCCTGCTCCTGCTCCATCCAGTCCATGGTTGCAGCGCCGTCATGAACTTCACCGATTTTATGGTTTACACCGGTGTAGAACAGAATACGTTCGGTAGTAGTGGTTTTACCGGCGTCGATGTGCGCACTGATACCGATGTTACGGTAGCGTGCGATGGGTGTTGTACGAGCCATTTGTTTCCTCGTTTATCTTTTAGGCGTTCAATTTAAGTAGCCCAAAGCGGGCTGCTTACTGGAAGCGCCCGCCTGGTGACTAAAACTCCGAAGGGATTACCAACGGTAGTGTGCGAACGCCTTGTTGGCTTCGGCCATACGGTGAACGTCTTCACGTTTCTTAACTGCAGTACCTTTGTTTTCTGCAGCATCAGAAAGTTCGTTCGCCAGGCGCAGAGCCATGGATTTATCACCGCGTTTACGAGCAGCTTCAACGATCCAACGCATTGCCAGAGCATTACGACGAACCGGACGGACTTCAACTGGTACCTGATAAGTAGAACCACCAACGCGGCGAGACTTAACTTCTACAGTCGGGCGCACGTTTTCGAGAGCTACTTCGAATGCTTCCAGTTCAGATTTACCAGAGCGCTGAGCCAGGGTCTCCAGCGCGCTGTATACGATAGATTCGGCAGTAGATTTTTTACCATCTACCATCAGGATATTTACAAATTTAGCCAGCAGTTCTGATCCGAACTTCGGATCCGGCAGAATTTTACGCTGACCAATGACGCGACGACGTGGCATGGAAATACTCCGTTGTTAATTCAGGATTGTCCAAAACTCTACGAGTTTAGTTTGACATTTAAGTTAAAACGTTTGGCCTTACTTAACGGAGAACCATTAAGCCTTAGGACGCTTCACGCCATACTTGGAACGAGCCTGCTTACGGTCTTTAACGCCGGAGCAGTCAAGCGCACCACGTACGGTGTGGTAACGAACACCCGGGAGGTCTTTAACACGACCGCCACGGATCAGGATCACGGAGTGCTCCTGCAGGTTGTGACCTTCACCACCGATGTAGGAAGTCACTTCGAAACCGTTAGTCAGACGAACACGGCATACTTTACGCAGCGCGGAGTTCGGTTTTTTAGGAGTGGTAGTATATACACGAGTACATACGCCACGTTTTTGCGGGCATGCTTCCAGCGCAGGCACGTTGCTTTTCGCAACTTTGCGAGCACGTGGTTTGCGTACCAGCTGGTTAACTGTTGCCATTAAATAGCTCCTGGTTTTAGCTTTTGCTTCGTAAACACGTAATAAAACGTCCTCACACAATATGAGGACGCCGAATTTTAGGGCGATGCCGAAAAGGTGTCAAGAAATATACAACGATCCCGCCATCACCAGGCCAACTGGCTGGTATGCTTAACCGTAAGTCTGACGAAATCAGTATAGTCAATGGGAATGATGTCGTTCGAAATTTGACCAGTCAAACCGCGGGCAATAAGGTCTTCGTTCAGGGCATAGACCTTAATGGGGGCATTACGCAGACTTTCAAGGTAGCGGTTACCGTCAACTGCGGCAGTTACACCATCTTGCAATAACAGCAGTTCGTCGCCCTCACTGAGCAGACGCAGCAGCGCAGCAAAATCCGTCAGCCATGGTGAGCGATGTAATGTGTGCAGCATAAACGCCTCAAAACCTCAAAATAACATCGTAGTTGGCGAGTTCGCGGCGTAAGGCATCTGCTTCGAGCGGCGTGGCTTCGACAACAAAGGATGTCTGCGGATCTAACCCGCGTTCGCGCAGTGAAGCCGCACAAACCCAGCACTGTTCAATGTCGTACAGGCCCAACAATTTAAAAGTGGCAATGTAATCACGCGCCAGCACTGTATCGGGCTTTTGTCCTGGCAGCAGCTGAAAAACGCCATCAGCAATAAAGAAGACGGCCAGCTCGTCAGTTAATGCGGAAGTTGCCAGTAAAGCATCTAAACCTTCCCGACCAGCAGCTGTACCATGAGGCGTAGTAGAAAAAACAAACGCAATTCGTTTCATCAGAACTGTACCACCCTGTCACAGGTCAGCGAAGCTTCCGCCAGCGCGCCAAGTCCGCTTAAGGTAAATCCCGTCTGAAGGTTTGACGAAGCCAGCCCCAGTCTTCCGGCTTCCGTTTCATCAACAACGCCACGGCGTAATGCTGCCGCTACGCAGATATTCAGCGCCACACCATGTTGCGTATTCAACTGTTGCCAGCCGCGCACAAGGTCAAATTCATCGCTTGCCGGTGAGGTCAATTGGTTAGCGTTATAGACCCCTTCCCGATAGAAAAAGACGCTGCTTAACTCATGGCCTTCGGCTATCAGTGCCTGCGCAAACTGAAAAGCACTACTCGCCTGTTGCGTACCGTATGCTGGCCCGGTCACCACGATGGCAAAACGCATTACTTATCTTGCCCCAGGAAGTCGCCACTTTTGAACTGGCGAATATAGAGATAAACAGTATGTTTGGAAATATTCAGACGATCAGCAACCTGATTAATCGCGTCTTTAATATCGAAGATCCCTTTCTCGTAAAGATTCAGCACGATCTGGCGATTTTTAGCGTTATTGGAAACATTGCGATCGGCATTCACTTCTTCGATGGTGAACTCCAGCGTTTGGGTAACCAGATCTTCTACAGAGGAAGCAAAGTTGACATTTGAGCCGACGTCCGGCGTCTCTGGTGGCACGAAGGTGCTCATAATCTGCGAGAAAGGAACATCGAGGTTCATATTAATGCACAGCAGGCCAATTACACGCTGTTCGCGGTTACGAATGGCGATAGTCAGCGACTTCATTAATACGCCGCTTTTGGCGCGAGTAAAGTAGCATTTAGAAACGCTGCTATCCGCGCCAGTCATATCGTGCAGCATACGTAACGCCAGGTCAGTAATTGGCGAACCAATCTTCCGGCCTGTATGTTCACCGTTAGCAATACGAATGGCTGAACATTTTAAATCCTGCAAAGAGTGCAAAACGATTTCACAATGGGAGCCAATGAGCATCGCTAACCCGTCCACCACCGCTTCGTAGGATTTCAGAATATCAAAATCGCTCTGGTCGAAAGGACGTTGATCCAGTAAATCCAACTCACTGGTTTCGTTGGTTAAAAGCGACCTGGACATGAAAAAAAACACTCCTTTTCAGGAACCTGTCGTTATGTTTTCAGGGCAGGCTCATTAATGATGCGGGTAACTAAATTAATACAGCGGAGGTTCCGCTTTCCAGCATTAATTATATCCGGCCTGCAATAAAAAAAATGCCGCCTGGTCAGGCGGCATTTCTTAATGCTTATTTTTTAGTAGCTTCGGTGGCTTTTGCATCAGCTTGTGGTTGAGCATCAGCTTTCGCAGCTGGTTTCACATCCAGCAGTTCTACGTCGAATACCAGTGTAGAGTTTGGCGGAATTCCTGGAACACCATTTTTACCGTAAGCCAAAGTCGGTGGGATAACCAGTTTGATTTTGCCACCTTTCTTGATGTATTTCAGGCCTTCGGTCCAGCCAGGGATCACACCATCAAGTTGGAAAGAAAGAGGCTCACCACGGGTATAGGAGTTATCAAACTCTTTACCGTCAATGAGCGTACCTTTGTAATTCACTACAACAGTATCGCTGTCTTTCGGGGCTTCGCCAGTACCGGCTTTCTCAACTTTATAAACCAGGCCAGTTGATGATGTTTTAACATCTTTCTCTTTAGCAAATTTTTCGCGGTACTCTTTGCCTTTTGCATCGTTATCAGCCGCGTCCTTTTCCATCTTCGCCTGCGCAGCTGTCTTCACGCGAGCTTCAAATGCCTGCAGAGTCTGTTCGATTTCTTGATCAGACAGTTTGCTCTTCTGTGCAAAGGCATCCTGAACACCGGCGATCAACTGATCTTTATCCAGTTTGATCCCCAGCTTTTCTTGCTCTTGCAGAGAGTTTTCCATGTAACGGCCCAGCGAAGCACCCAGTGCGTAAGCTGATTTCTGGTCGTCATTTGCGAACGCTGCTTTGCTATCAGTCGTTGCAGCAGGTTTCGCCGCTTCAGCAGCAAAAGTGATTGGCGCATGCAGAGCAACGGCCATAGTGGTCGCCAGCAGCGTTACTTTAAACAGTGATTTCATCCATATCTCCAGGGCCGGGGCATCTCACCCCAGGGTTAACTGACATCAGTAGAGTACTATAAAGGGTTGTTGAACAAATCAACATAAGGACATGCCCTATAATCGCTTCTTTTCTGACTCTTTTTGTTTAAATTAGTTTCGTGGTCGCTAACAGAGTGCTGTCTATTAGTGCAAAGTTAAGTAGAATCCGCGGCGACCATTCGACAAAAGAGGTGAATCATGCAGGATTTATCAATGGAAGCACGCCTGGCAGAGCTGGAGAGCCGACTGGCTTTTCAGGAAATCACCATTGAAGAACTGAACGTCACGGTGACCGCTCATGAAATGGAGATGGCGAAACTGCGCGATCATCTGCGTCTGCTGACCGAGAAGTTAAAAGCCAGCCAGCCGTCGAACATCGCGTCGCAGGCTGAAGAAACGCCACCGCCACATTATTGAGGCATAAAAAAAGCGGGGATTCCCCGCTTTTTTGTCACTTTTTCGGTATTAGTGGCAACCGCAACCGCCGTTACCTTTACCGCCACAGCAGCCTTCGCCACCGTGCTCATGACCGTGATCGTGGCCATGACCACCGCAGCAACCGTCGTGGTCGTGATCGTGGTGATGATCGTGCGCACCGTGAACGTGGCCATGAGCCAGTTCTTCTTCGGTCGCTTCGCGAATCGCCACAACTTCAACGTTGAATTTCAGGTTCTGACCGGCCAGCATGTGGTTACCATCAACCACGACGTGATCGTCTTCAACCGCAGTGATTTCAACCGGTACCGGACCCTGGTCGGTTTCAGCCAGGAAGCGCATACCTACCTGCAGTTCATCAACGCCCATGAATACATCTTTAGGAACGCGCTGCACCAGGTTTTCGTCGTACTGCCCGTAAGCGTTATCCGCGCTAACAGCTACGTCAAATTTGTCGCCAACTTCATGACCTTCCAGCGCTGTTTCCAGGCCAGAGATCAGAGAACCGTGACCATGCAGGTAGTCCAGCGGCGCACTCACCGGAGACTCATCAACCAATACACCGTCTTCTGTACGTACCTGATAGGCCAGGCTGACCACCAGGTCTTTTGCTACTTTCATGATATCTCCTGAGCATGGGAAGAATAGTGGCGCAGATTGTAGCGGAATTCTGCAGCCGTGTACTCACTAGCTTAAAAAATCTCGGCGCATATCGCTAGTCCGGATGAAAAATCCCGATCACTTGCTCATCTTTGCGAACATGATCGCGGGCTTCTTTGTCGACTTCTCGCATCTGGTGTCCGCACTTAACGCATTCAACAATATCAATATTATTTTCGCGCCACATCGCCATTGAATCCTGCGCCTGACAGGCCGGGCATTTTGCTCCCGCAATAAAACGTTTTCGGATTGCCATCGTTATCCTCTACTCAAATTCATCCCAGCCATCCAGCTGGCGTCGTTCTTGTTGCATTTCACGCTGGAAGATCTCTTCCAGTTCGCGTCGGGCTTCCCTGGCGCGAGAAATTTGTACGGTATCGGCATGCATCGGTATTAGCTCTCGTAGCATCCGCATATCCAGGCGGCGAAAATGCAGTTGTGCCCGCTGTGCCTGATGCGGATGCATCCCAAGCGTAACCAACGTCTTGCGCCCCAGCTCTAACGCACTGGAGAATGTTTCACGGGAAAACTGCGTCACCCCGGCCTGTAATAACTCATGCGCTTCCACACGTCCGCGCGCTCGCGCAAGAATATGCAAATGCGGGAAGTGCTGCTGGCATATTTCCACCAGCTTCATGGTGTCTTCCGGCTCGTTACAGGTGATGACGATAGACTCTGCGGCCTCGGCGCCTGCGGAGCGCAACAGGTCAACTTGCGTGGCATCACCGTAATACACTTTGTAGCCATATTTGCGCATCAGGTTAACAGCGCTGATATCCCGCTCCAGCACGGTAATGCGCATTTTATTTGCCATCAGCAAACGACCAATCACCTGACCAAAACGTCCGAAGCCCACGACAATCACCTGCGGTTTATCATCGTTGACCCACGGTTTTTCGTCTTCTTCTTCCGGTCCGTTAAACTGACGGGACAGCCATTTATCCACCAACTTCATCAGCAGCGGCGTGGTCATCATGGAAAGCGTGACCGTCACCAGCAACAGCGCCATCTGGTCGCCCTGGAATAAGCGTTGCGAAGAAGCGGTAGAAAAGAGGACAAAGGCAAACTCGCCGCCCTGACTCAACACGCCAGCAAACTGCATCCGCTCTGAGCTACGCACGCCATACAGCCGCGCCAGCAAATACAGCACGAGAATTTTCACCGCCACCAGCACAACCACGCTTATCACTACCCACAACAGATGGGTATAAAGCACTCCGAGGTTGAGCGACATGCCGACAGAGATAAAAAACAGTCCGAGCAGCAAGCCTTTGAACGGATCGATAGCCGTTTCCAGCTCATGGCGATATTCACTTTCCGCCAGCAGCACGCCCGCAATAAACGTACCGAGCGCCATCGACAACCCCAGCGCATCCATAAACAATGCGGAACCCAACACCAGCAGCAGCGTCGCGGCGGTGAACACTTCCCGCACACCAGAAGCAGCAATAAAACGGAATACCGGACGCAGTAAATAGCGCCCCCCAATCAGCATGCCGACAAACGCCAGCACCTTCATGCCGATCTTCATCCAGTCGAAATGTTCGTCTGCCGAACCCGCCAGCAGCGGTACTAACGCCAGCGCGGGGATCACCGCCAGATCCTGAAAAAGCAAAACCGAAAAACCTAGCTGTCCAGATTCGCTGCGATTCATCCCTTTCTCACGCATCAGTTGCAACGCCATTGCAGTGGAAGACATCGCAAGGCCAATGCCACCGACCACCGCCGCCTGCCAGGCGAAATCCGTCAGCATCAATAATCCCGCCAGCAACGCCGCGCTTAACAGCACCTGCGCCGCGCCTACGCCAAAAATCGAGCGTCGCAATTGCCAAAGCTTGGAGGGATTCAACTCAAGGCCGATGATAAACATCAGGAACACCACGCCGAGTTCCGAAAAGTGGAGGATCTCATCGACGTCGCTAATAAACCCCAGCCCCCACGGCCCAATTGCAATCCCTGCCAGCAAATATCCCAACACCGCGCCAATACCCAACCGCGATGCCAATGGCACCGCAGCCACCGCCGCGAAGAGAAACAGCACTCCTGCGAGTAAAAAATCAGAACCTTCCATCAGCGGCCTCCCGGAGACAGCGGATTTGCCAGCCAGTCACCGTAGGCTCTGGCGTGACTTGCCAGCTCCTGTGCGCTTTGCCGTCTCGCCCAGTAAATAATGATGGGGCTTAACCAATGCATCCGGCACATCCCCGCCGCCAGTTCAAAGGGGCGCAGAACATCACTCATCGGGTAGCGATTCAACGCGTCATAACGGTAAGCACTTTCCGGCTCGCCGGTGGTAATCACGCTACGCCAGTACTTTCCCGCCAGTTGGTTTCCCCCCGGCCCGCTGGCAAAACCACGGCTTAATACCCGGTCCAGCCACTCTTTCAGTAGTGCCGGGCAGCTATAGGTATAAAGAGGATGCTGAAAGACAATCACCTCGTGCTCGCGCAGTAATGCCTGCTCACGGGGGATATCAATAAAAAAATCGGGATAGTGCGCGTAAAGGTCGTGCACGGTAACATTGCTGAGCTGCGTGGCCGGTTTAAGCAGTACCCGGTTTGCCACCGAGTCCTGAGATTCCGGATGGGCATACAGCAGCAAAACTTTCGCTGGCTGAGACATCATCCCCCTCCCGGTATGGTTTTTGTGTATAGTCGCTGTTTTGGGCTACCATTGCGCCCGGTGCGGCAGCTCGCCCATACATTACATTATCATAATGATAAGTTAACATAGTCTGAACATACGGCGCCTTATGATTGTTTTCTCCTCGTTACAAATTCGTCGCGGCGTGCGCGTCCTGCTGGATAATGCCACCGCCACCATCAACCCCGGGCAGAAAGTCGGCCTGGTGGGTAAAAACGGCTGTGGTAAATCTACCCTGCTGGCATTGCTGAAAAATGAAATCAGTGCCGACGGCGGCAGCTACACCTTTCCAGGAAGCTGGCAACTGGCGTGGGTGAATCAGGAAACACCAGCGCTACCCCAAGCGGCGCTGGAATATGTCATTGACGGCGACCGTGAATATCGTCAACTGGAAGCGCAGCTACACGACGCCAACGAACGTAACGACGGGCACGCCATTGCGACCATTCATGGCAAGCTGGATGCTATTGACGCATGGAGCATTCGCTCCCGCGCCGCCAGCCTGCTGCACGGCCTCGGTTTCAGCAATGAACAACTGGAGCGCCCGGTAAGTGATTTCTCCGGTGGCTGGCGTATGCGTCTCAACCTCGCCCAGGCGCTGATTTGCCGTTCAGACTTGCTGCTGCTCGACGAACCAACTAACCACCTCGATCTCGATGCTGTTATCTGGCTGGAAAAATGGCTGAAGAGCTATCAGGGCACGCTGATCCTGATCTCCCACGACCGCGACTTCCTCGATCCGATCGTTGATAAAATTATTCATATCGAACAACAAAGCATGTTCGAGTACACCGGCAACTACAGTTCGTTTGAAGTACAGCGCGCCACCCGTCTGGCGCAGCAACAGGCGATGTATGAAAGCCAGCAAGAGCGCGTGGCACATCTGCAAAGTTATATCGACCGTTTCCGTGCCAAAGCCACCAAAGCGAAGCAGGCCCAGAGCCGTATTAAGATGCTCGAGCGTATGGAGCTGATTGCCCCCGCGCACGTCGACAACCCGTTCCGCTTTAGCTTCCGCGCGCCGGAAAGCCTGCCTAATCCGTTGTTGAAAATGGAAAAGGTCAGCGCAGGCTATGGCGATCGCATTATTCTCGACTCGATTAAACTGAATCTGGTGCCGGGTTCGCGCATTGGTCTGTTAGGCCGCAACGGCGCGGGTAAATCGACATTAATCAAACTGTTAGCCGGTGAACTAGCGCCTGTCAGCGGTGAAATTGGTCTGGCGAAAGGGATCAAGCTCGGCTACTTCGCCCAGCATCAACTTGAATACCTGCGCGCCGACGAATCGCCTATTCAACATCTGGCACGTTTAGCGCCGCAGGAACTAGAACAAAAACTGCGTGATTACCTCGGCGGCTTTGGTTTCCAGGGCGATAAAGTGACGGAAGAAACGCGCCGTTTCTCCGGTGGGGAAAAAGCCCGCCTGGTGCTGGCATTAATCGTCTGGCAGCGTCCGAATCTACTGCTGCTCGACGAACCGACTAACCACCTTGACCTCGACATGCGCCAGGCACTGACTGAAGCGTTAATCGAGTTTGAAGGCGCATTGGTTGTTGTTTCGCACGATCGCCATTTGTTGCGTTCCACCACTGACGATCTCTATCTGGTTCACGATCGTAAAGTCGAACCGTTCGACGGCGATCTGGAAGATTATCAACAGTGGTTGAGCGACGTACAAAAGCAAGAAAACCAAACCGACGACGCGCCAAAGGAGAACGCTAACAGCGCTCAGGCTCGTAAAGATCAGAAGCGTCGGGAAGCGGAGCTGCGTGCGCAAACCCAGCCACTGCGTAAAGAGATTGCCCGTCTGGAAAAAGAGATGGAGAAGCTGAACGCGCAACTGGCGCAGGCGGAAGAGAAACTCGGCGACAGCGAACTGTACGATCAGAGCCGTAAAGCGGAACTCACCGCCTGCCTGCAACAGCAAGCCAGCGCCAAATCCGGGCTGGAAGAGTGCGAAATGGCGTGGCTGGAAGCCCAGGAGCAGCTGGAACAGATGCTGCTTGAAGGCCAAAGCAACTGATGACGCAGATAACGACGACCGATGTCGATGAATTCAGCAGCAGTGCTGAATTCATCCCCATGCGCGGCTTTAGCAATTGCCATCTGCAAACCATGCTGCCACGTCTGTTTCGTCGTCAGGTGAAATTCACCCCGTACTGGCAGCGGCTGGAGTTGCCCGACGGCGATTTTGTCGATCTCGCATGGAGTGAAGACCCTGCACAAGCGAAACATAAACCGCGTTTAGTGGTGTTTCACGGGCTGGAGGGCAGCCTCAATAGCCCGTACGCCCACGGTCTGGTTGATGCGGCGAAAAAGCGCGGCTGGCTGGGTGTGGTGATGCATTTTCGCGGATGCAGCGGTGAACCTAACCGCATGCACCGCATTTACCATTCGGGCGAAACCGAAGACGCCAGTTGGTTTTTACGCTGGCTGCAACGTGAGTTTGGTCATGCGCCAACGGCTGCCGTCGGCTATTCGCTCGGCGGTAATATGCTGGCTTGCCTGCTGGCCAAAGAAGGTAATGATGTCCCGATTGATGCGGCAGTGATTGTCTCCGCGCCATTTATGCTGGAAGCCTGTAGTTACCATATGGAAAAGGGCTTTTCCCGCGTTTATCAGCGTTATTTGCTGAACCTGTTAAAAGCCAATGCCGCGCGTAAACTAGCGGCCTACCCTGGTACTCTGCCGATTAATCTCGCACAGTTGAAATCAGTACGCCGCATCCGCGAATTTGACGATCTGATCACAGCCAAAATTCACGGCTACGCCGATGCTATCGACTATTATCGTCAGTGTAGCGCCATGCCGATACTGAACCGGATCGCTAAACCGACGCTGATTATTCACGCCAAAGACGATCCGTTTATGGATCATCAGGTGATCCCAAAACCGGAAAATCTTCCTCCGCAAGTTGAGTATCAACTGACTGAACATGGCGGTCATGTTGGCTTTATTGGCGGTACATTACTTCATCCGCAAATGTGGCTGGAGTCACGCATTCCTGACTGGTTAACAACGTATCTGGAGGCGAAATCATGTTGATCCCCTGGCAAGACATCTCCCCCGAAACGCTGGAAAATTTAATTGAAAGCTTTGTGTTACGCGAAGGCACCGATTATGGTGAACATGAGCGTACACTTGAACAGAAAGTCGCCGACGTCAAACGCCAGCTACAGTACGGAGAAGCGGTGCTGGTATGGTCGGAGCTGCACGAAACGGTCAATATCATGCCGCGCAGTCAGTTTCGCGAATAACCTGCAACCGTCGGCGGACGAGATAATAATGATAGCTAAGTCATGGAGTTACTATGTCTGCCAAACATCCGGTCATTGCGGTAACAGGATCCAGCGGCGCGGGGACCACCACTACCAGCCTCGCGTTTCGTAAAATATTCGCGCAGTTAAATCTGCATGCAGCTGAGGTGGAAGGCGACAGTTTTCACCGTTACACGCGCCCGGAAATGGACATGGCGATCCGCAAAGCGCGCGACGCCGGGCGGCATATCAGCTACTTCGGCCCCGAAGCTAACGACTTCGGCCTGCTGGAACAAACCTTCATTGAATACGGTCAGAGCGGCAAAGGAAAATCACGCAAATATCTGCATACGTACGACGAAGCCGTACCGTGGAATCAGGTGCCGGGAACATTCACCCCATGGCAACCTTTACCGGAACCCACTGATGTACTGTTTTATGAAGGGCTACACGGCGGCGTGGTCACACCACATCATAACGTTGCGCAACATGTGGATTTACTGGTTGGCGTGGTGCCTATCGTTAACCTTGAGTGGATTCAAAAACTGATCCGCGACACCAGCGAGCGCGGGCACTCACGAGAAGCAGTGATGGACTCAGTAGTGCGTTCAATGGAAGACTATATCAACTACATCACGCCGCAGTTTTCCCGCACCCATCTTAACTTCCAGCGCGTTCCCACTGTCGACACCTCAAACCCGTTCGCGGCAAAGGGCATTCCATCACTAGATGAAAGCTTCGTGGTGATCCATTTTCGTAATCTGGAAGGGATCGATTTCCCCTGGCTGCTGGCGATGTTGCAGGGCTCATTCATTTCCCACATCAATACATTAGTGGTGCCGGGCGGCAAAATGGGTCTGGCAATGGAGTTAATTATGCTGCCGCTGGTACAGCGATTGATGGAAGGGAAGAAAATCGAGTAACTCTGCTAATATGCCGGATAAACAATTATCCGGCATCGCACTCCTGACATTAAATCACGCGGCAACCACTTCATACGAGTGAGTAATATTTACCGCTTTTTCCAGCATCAGCGCCACTGAACAATATTTCTCGGCAGAGAGATCAACCGCACGCGCAACTGCTGCGTCTTTCAGGTCGCGACCGGTGACAATAAAATGCAGATTAATGTGCGTAAACAGGCGTGGTGCCTCTTCGCGGCGTTCAGAGGTCAATTTTACTTCACAATCGACAACATCCTGACGCCCCTTTTGCAGGATAGAAACCACATCAATGGCGCTACAGCCACCCGCCGCCATCAACACCATTTCCATCGGACTTGGCGCTTTATCGCCAGAGTTGCCGTCCATTAAAATCTGGTGACCAGATGCGGATTCGCCCAAAAAAGTTAACCCTTCGACCCACTTCACTCGCGCTTGCATTTTTGCCACTCCACTGCATCAAATTTATTCACAGCGTACGCGTACTGACCAAATCGCGCAACAGAAGGCGACCTGAGTCAAGCTGAAGCGAGACACCAGGAGACACACGGCGAAAGCTATGCTAAAACAGTCAAGATGCTACAGTAATACATTGATGTACTGCATGTGTGTAACGGACTTCACATAACAGATGCAGTACGTATTTGACAGCCTCTTCCCAGATAGCGGGAAGCACATTTCGGCAATCCAGAGACAGCGGCGTTTTCTGGCTCTGGAGAAAGCTTATAACAGAGGATAACCGCGCATGGTGCTTGGCAAACCGCAAACAGACCCGACTCTCGAATGGTTCTTGTCTCATTGCCACATTCATAAGTACCCATCCAAGAGCACGCTTATTCACCAGGGTGAAAAAGCGGAAACGCTGTACTACATCGTTAAAGGCTCTGTGGCAGTGCTGATCAAAGATGAAGAGGGTAAAGAAATGATCCTCTCCTATCTGAATCAGGGTGATTTTATTGGCGAACTGGGCCTGTTTGAAGAAGGCCAGGAACGTAGCGCATGGGTACGTGCGAAAACCGCCTGTGAAGTGGCTGAAATTTCATACAAAAAATTTCGCCAATTGATTCAGGTAAACCCGGACATTCTGATGCGTCTGTCTGCACAAATGGCGCGTCGTCTTCAAGTCACTTCAGAGAAAGTGGGTAACCTCGCGTTCCTCGATGTAACGGGCCGCATTGCACAGACTCTGTTGAACCTGGCAAAACAACCGGATGCCATGACTCACCCTGACGGTATGCAAATAAAAATTACCCGTCAGGAAATCGGTCAGATTGTCGGCTGTTCTCGTGAAACCGTGGGGCGCATTCTGAAGATGCTGGAAGATCAGAACCTGATCTCCGCACACGGTAAAACCATCGTCGTTTACGGCACTCGTTAATCCCGTCGGAGTGGCGCGTTACCTGGTAGCGCGCCATTTTGTTTCCCCCGATGTGGCGCAGACTGATTTATCACCCCGATATCAACTATGCACTTCGACAAACGCTGGTGCTATGTTTGCCCGTGGCCGTTGGGTTAATGCTTGGCGAATTACGATTCGGTCTGCTCTTCTCCCTCGTTCCTGCCTGTTGCAACATTGCGGGTCTTGATACGCCTCATAAACGTTTTTTCAAACGCTTAATCATTGGTGCGTCGCTGTTTGCCACCTGTAGCTTGCTGACACAGCTGTTACTGGCAAAAGATGTTCCCCTGCCCTTTTTGCTGACCGGATTAACACTGGTACTTGGCGTCACTGCTGAGCTGGGGCCATTGCACGCAAAATTGCTTCCCGCATCACTACTCGCCGCCATTTTTACCCTCAGTCTGGCGGGATACATGCCTGTCTGGGAACCGTTGCTCATCTATGCGCTGGGCACGTTGTGGTACGGACTGTTTAACTGGTTTTGGTTCTGGCTCTGGCGCGAACAACCGCTACGCGAGTCACTAAGCTTGCTGTACCGTGAACTGGCGGATTACTGCGAAGCCAAATACAGCCTGCTCACCCAGCACACCGATCCTGAAAAAGCATTGCCACCACTGCTGGTGCGCCAGCAAAAAGCGGTCGATTTAATTACTCAGTGCTATCAGCAAATGCATATGCTTTCCGCGCAAAATAATACTGACTACAAGCGGATGCTGCGTATTTTCCAGGAGGCGCTGGATTTACAGGAACATATTTCGGTCAGCTTGCATCAGCCGGAAGAGGTGCAAAAGCTGGTCGAGCGTAGCCATGCGGAAGAAGTTATCCGCTGGAATGCGCAAACTGTCGCCACTCGCCTGCGCGTGCTGGCTGATGACATTCTTTACCATCGCCTGCCGACGCGCTTTACAATGGAAAAACAAATTGGCGCGCTGGAAAAAATCGCCCGCCAGCATCCGGATAATCCGGTTGGGCAATTCTGCTATTGGCACTTCAGCCGCATCGCTCGTGTACTACGCACCCAAAAACCGCTCTATGCCCGTGATTTACTGGCCGATAAACAGCGGCGAATGCCGTTACTGCCGGCGCTAAAAAGTTATCTGTCACTGAAATCTCCGGCGCTACGCAATGCTGGACGACTCAGTGTGATGTTAAGCGTTGCCAGCCTGATGGGCACCGCGCTGCATCTGCCGAAGTCGTACTGGATCCTGATGACGGTATTGCTGGTGACACAAAATGGCTATGGCGCAACCCGTCTGAGGATTGTGAATCGCTCCGTGGGAACCGTGGTCGGGTTAATCATTGCGGGCGTTGCCCTGCACTTTAAAATTCCCGAAGGTTATACCCTGACGTTGATGCTGATTACCACCCTCGCCAGCTACCTGATATTGCGCAAAAACTACGGCTGGGCGACGGTCGGCTTTACCATTACCGCAGTGTATACCCTGCAACTATTGTGGTTGAACGGTGAGCAGTACATCCTTCCGCGTCTTATCGATACCATTATTGGTTGTTTAATTGCTTTCGGCGGTACCGTCTGGCTGTGGCCGCAGTGGCAGAGCGGGTTATTGCGTAAGAACGCCCATGACGCTTTAGAAGCCTATCAGGAAGCGATTCGTTTGATTCTGAGCGAGGATCCGCAACCTACGCCACTGGCCTGGCAGCGAATGCGGGTGAATCAGGCGCATAACACTCTGTATAACTCATTGAATCAGGCGATGCAGGAACCGGCATTCAACAGCCATTATCTGGCAGATATGAAACTGTGGGTGACGCACAGCCAGTTTATTGTTGAACATATTAATGCTATGACCACGCTGGCACGGGAACACCGGGCATTGCCACCTGAACTGGCGCAAGAATATTTGCAGTCTTGTGAAATCGCCATTCAGCGCTGTCAGCAGCGACTGGAGTATGACGAACCAGGTAGTTCTGGCGATGCCAATATCATGGATGCGCCGGAGATGCAGCCGCACGAAGGTGCAGCAGGCACGCTGGAGCAGCATTTACAGCGGGTTATTGGTCATCTGAACACCATGCACACCATTTCGTCGATGGCATGGCGTCAGCGACCGCATCATGGGATTTGGCTGAGTCGCAAGTTGCGGGATTCGAAGGCGTAATACAGGCTAAACCATCGGATAAGGCGTTCACGCCGCATCCGACATCTTTTGCCTGATGCGACGCTGACGCGTCTTATTTACGCCCCAATCACCTTCGCCACCGCGTGGGCGAAACGATGCATCCCTTCATCGATATCCGCATCTTCCACCACCAGCGACGGCGCAAAACGCATCACATCAGGCCCGGCATTCAGCACCATTACGCCTGCCTCGGCACCCGCATACAGGAAATCACGCGCCCGACCTTTGTACTGTGGTTTCAGCTCTGCGCCAATCAACAGCCCCATACCGCGAATATCGCTAAACACATCGTACTGCTGATCGATCTTCTGCAAATGGTCCACAAAACGCTGGCGTTTCGCGTGAATGCCTTCCAGCACTTCAGGGGTATTGATGATATCAAACGCCGCACCCGCTACTGCACAGGCCAGTGGATTACCGCCGTAGGTGGAACCGTGAGAACCAGGATGAAACGCAGAAGCAATCTCCGCCGTAGTCAGCATGGCGCTAATCGGGAAGCCGCCACCTAACGCTTTGGCGGAGGTCAGAATATCCGGCGTCACGCCGTAATGCATGTAAGCAAACAGATCGCCGGTCCGCCCCATCCCGCACTGCACTTCATCAAACACCAATAATGCCTGATGCTCATCACAGAGTTCGCGCAAGCCCTGCAAAAACTCTGGCGTCGCAGCCGTCACGCCGCCCTCGCCCTGAATCGGCTCAACCACCACCGCACAGGTATGATCATCCATCACCGCTTTCACTGCGTGGAGATCATTAAAGGGAACGTGGATGATGTCTGCCGGTTTTGGCCCAAAGCCGTCGGAATATTTTGGCTGCCCGCCCACCGAGACGGTAAACAGCGAACGACCATGAAAAGCGTTATGGAAGGCAATAATTTTGGTTTTGAACGGGCTATGACGCACACAGGCGTAATGGCGTGCCAGTTTAAAGGCAGTTTCGTTAGCTTCCGTGCCGGAGTTCATAAACACCACGCGTTCGGCAAACGTTGCCTCAATCAGTTTACGACCAAGACGCAGCGCCGGTTCATTGGTAAAAACGTTACTGATATGCCACAGAATTTCGCCCTGGGTTTTTAACGCGTTCACCAGCGCAGGATGGCAATGGCCCAACGCCGTAACTGCAATGCCACCCGCGAAATCGACATACTCCTTGCCTTGCTGATCCCAGATTCTGCTGCCCAGACCTTTTACCGGAATAAACTCTGCCGGAGCATAAATCGGCAGGATCACTTCATCGAAAGTCGCGCGTGTAATTGCTGTTTGTTCAATTGCCATCTCATGATCACCCTGTTACGCATAACTCAATGTGAAATTATAATCACAAAATATGCATAAAAAATCACTGAATGGCAATCAGAAATCAGCGTTCCAGGAAATTAGCCAGCAGTTGATGTCCTTGTTCGCTGAGAATACTTTCTGGATGGAACTGCACACCTTCCAGATCCCACTGGCGATGGCGAATCCCCATAATCTCGCGGGTTTCGCTCCAGGCCGTCACTTCAAAGCACTCCGGTAATGAGTCAGGCTCCACCACCAGCGAATGGTAGCGTGTCACGGTGAGTGGATCTGCCAGCCCCTTAAATACGCCCTCACCGTTATGTGTGATCGGCGAGGTTTTGCCGTGCATCACCTTTGCGGCGCGCACAACTTTGCCGCCAAATGCCTGCGCCATTGCCTGATGACCGAGGCAGACGCCAAGAATCGGCAAGCGCCCGGCATAGTGACAAATAACGTCAAGGGAGATCCCGGCTTCATCTGGCGTACAGGGGCCGGGTGAGATGACAATTTTTTGTGGTTTAAGGGCGTCGATATCCGCCAACGTCAACGCATCGTTGCGCTTAACCAACACATCCGCCCCCAGTTCACAAAAGTACTGGTAAAGGTTCCAGGTAAAAGAATCGTAGTTATCAATAAGCAGGATCATGGCGGCTCCGGTACGAAAGAACCGCGCTATTTTACTCAGATTCCCCGGCTTCGCTTACCACTTTGCTAAATATCATCTGCAGCGCGGTGAGATCCCCCATTGCCCCACTCTGATTTGCCTGATTCCAGGCCTCTTTTTCAATACCCTGCCAGCTCAGTTGATAACCAGCATGAATCGCCAGTTGCTCGAAGAAGATCCGCTGTGCCAGACCACTTCCCGCCCGGAAGGGATGCAGGACGTTGATTTCACAATAGTAGTGTGCCAGCCGCTCGACGAACTTCGTTTTCTCCAGGCCAACCAGATACCCTTCTTCCTCCAGATCCTGCATCAGGGCATTGCCCTCTTTTTCGATATAAGCAAAGTGGCAGAACGGCGTATCACCCTGATAAATATCAACTTCACGCAATTGCCCCGCCCAGTCGAAAATATCCTGATACAGCTGGCGATGGATAGTGCGCAAATGCGGTAAACCGCGCACCAGCGGACCAAGCTCAATGGTCGCAGCACGCAACGCCGTCATTTCGTAAGCGGCCTGTTCCAGCCGCTGCTGCTGGCGGATATTCAGCCGGTTACGCATGATATCAAGGCCAGGATAAAGATACGGATCGCGCCCTTCGCCGAATTTATCGCTCATAGTGCCTCCTCAGCTCTTCAAGGCGCGCTAAAGCCTCTGCGGCAGTAAGAGTAACTAAAGGCATCTCGACGCCTTCAAGACGGCGACTGGCCTGGAAATTACGATTACGCTGAAGCTCCCAGAGACGGGACTTTTGCTTATCGGTGAGTTTCTTCACTTGATGCCTCCCTGAACGTGTCCATTTGCCACAAGTATAAGCGGCAAATCCGGGTTACGCCGGGAGAGCAGAAGCGCGGGCAAGATTGCCCGCGCGAGAAATCATTACGGCAGGACTTTAGCGGAAAGGATAACTACCGGTTTTGACGGCACATTCTGGTACGGACCAACATCATGAGTCGGCACCTGGGAAATCTTATCGGCAACGTCCATGCCTTTCACCACTTTACCAAATACCGCGTAACCGAAATCACGCTGACCATGGTCAAGGAAGGCGTTATCGGCAACGTTGATAAAGAACTGGCTGGTGGCGCTGTCTTTGTCAGCGGTACGCGCCATCGCGATGGTGCCACGCGTGTTGCGCAGGCCGTTATCGGCTTCATTTTTGATTGGCGGGTTTGGTTTTTTCTGCTGCATCTGCTCGGTGAAACCGCCGCCCTGAATCATAAAGCCAGGAATGACGCGGTGAAAGGTGGTGTTGTTATAAAAACCACTGTTCACATAATCGACAAAGTTTTGCACTGACACTGGCGCTTTCTGGCTATTAAGCTCCAGTTCAATGTCACCGGCGGAGGTCGTTAATAAAACGTGCGGATCTCCTTTCGCTGCCAATGCTGCGGGTGAGAGAGCAGAAAGAGCGAAAACAGCTGCAACAGCCGCCAGGGTCGATTTAAGCATGAGATTTCCTTAACTAGAGCAGAAATAAAGCAAGTGAAGTGATTCTAAATAGCCTTCAAGTACAAGGCCATCCCTTTACCTAATTTTACGTATCTGAAACAAATGTAACGCTGGCAGGCGTGCTTTATGTGATCTGCATCACTTTATGCTGTTCAATGATGAAGAAATCCCCATTCTACGAAGTTTTGATAGCAAAACAGGAAACTCTCTGTTCTGCCTGTTTTTTATACACAGGCGAAATGTCAGACAATTCCACGACTTAAGAAAATTTATACAAATCAGCAATATACCCCTTAAGGAGTATATAAAGGTGAATTTGATTTACATCAATAAGTGGGGTTGCTGAATCGTTAAGGTAGGCAGTAATAAAAAAGAAATCGAGGCAAAAATGAGCAAAGTCAGACTCGCAATTATCGGTAACGGTATGGTCGGCCATCGCTTTATCGAAGATCTTCTTGATAAATCTGATGCGGCCAACTTTGATATTACCGTTTTCTGTGAAGAACCGCGCATCGCTTATGACCGCGTACACCTCTCGTCTTACTTCTCTCACCACACCGCCGAAGAGCTGTCGCTGGTGCGCGAAGGCTTCTACGAGAAACACGGCATCAAAGTTCTGGTCGGCGAACGCGCTATCACCATCAACCGTCAGGAGAAGGTGATTCACTCCAGCGCCGGGCGTACCGTTTTTTATGACAAGCTAATCATGGCGACCGGTTCCTACCCGTGGATCCCGCCAATCAAAGGTTCTGATACTCAGGACTGCTTTGTCTATCGCACCATTGAAGACCTCAACGCCATTGAATCCTGCGCCCGTCGCAGTAAGCGCGGTGCCGTTGTTGGCGGCGGCCTGTTAGGTCTTGAAGCCGCTGGCGCGCTGAAAAACTTAGGCATTGAAACCCACGTTATCGAATTTGCCCCTATGCTGATGGCGGAACAGCTTGATCAGATGGGCGGCGAGCAGCTGCGTCGCAAAATCGAAAGTATGGGCGTGCGCGTTCACACCAGCAAAAACACCCTTGAGATTGTGCAGGAAGGTGTTGAAGCGCGTAAAACCATGCGTTTTGCCGACGGCAGCGAACTGGAAGTCGACTTTATCGTCTTCTCTACCGGTATCCGTCCTCGCGATAAGCTGGCAACCCAGTGTGGTCTGGACGTTGCTCCTCGTGGGGGTATCGTCATTAATGATTCCTGCCAGACTTCCGATCCAGATATCTACGCCATCGGTGAATGCGCAAGCTGGAACAACCGTGTATTTGGTCTGGTAGCACCTGGCTACAAAATGGCGCAGGTCGCCGTTGACCATATTCTCGGTAGCGAAAACGCCTTTGAAGGTGCTGACCTTAGCGCCAAGCTGAAACTGCTGGGCGTAGACGTAGGCGGTATTGGCGATGCTCACGGTCGCACGCCTGGCGCACGTAGCTACGTTTACCTCGACGAAAGTAAAGAGATCTACAAACGCCTGATTGTCAGCGAAGACAACAAAACCCTGCTCGGTGCAGTACTGGTGGGTGATACCAGCGACTACGGTAACCTGCTGCAACTGGTGCTGAACGCAATCGAACTGCCGGAAAACCCGGATTCCCTGATCCTGCCGGCGCACTCAGGTAGCGGCAAGCCGTCTATCGGTGTTGATAAACTGCCGGACAGCGCGCAAATCTGCTCCTGCTTCGACGTCACCAAAGGCGATCTGATTGCTGCCATCAACAAAGGCTGCCACACCGTTGCGGCGCTGAAAGCCGAAACTAAAGCGGGTACTGGCTGCGGTGGCTGTATCCCGCTGGTCACTCAGGTATTGAACGCGGAACTGGCAAAACAGGGTATCGAGGTTAACAATAACCTGTGCGAACACTTTGCTTATTCGCGTCAGGAACTGTTCCATTTGATCCGCGTTGAAGGCATTAAAACCTTCGAAGAACTGCTGGCGAAACACGGTAAAGGCTACGGTTGTGAGGTTTGTAAACCAACCGTCGGTTCACTGCTGGCCTCCTGCTGGAACGAATACATTCTGAAGCCGGAACATACTCCGCTACAGGATTCTAACGACAACTTCCTCGCGAACATCCAGAAAGACGGCACCTACTCGGTGATCCCGCGTTCTCCGGGTGGTGAAATCACACCAGAAGGGCTGATGGCAGTGGGTCGTATCGCGCGTGAATTTAATCTCTACACCAAAATCACCGGCTCCCAGCGTCTGGCGATGTTTGGCGCACAGAAAGACGATCTGCCGGAGATCTGGCGTCAGCTGATTGAAGCAGGTTTCGAAACCGGTCATGCCTATGCGAAAGCACTGCGTATGGCGAAAACCTGCGTGGGTAGCACCTGGTGCCGCTACGGCGTTGGCGACAGCGTCGGCCTCGGCGTGGAACTGGAAAACCGCTACAAAGGCATCCGTACGCCGCACAAAATGAAGTTCGGTGTCTCCGGCTGTACCCGTGAATGTTCAGAAGCGCAAGGTAAAGATGTGGGTATTATCGCCACTGAAAAAGGCTGGAACCTGTACGTTTGCGGTAACGGCGGCATGAAACCGCGTCATGCGGATCTGCTGGCAGCGGATATCGATCGCGAAACACTGATCAAATATCTTGACCGCTTCATGATGTTCTACATCCGTACTGCCGAAAAGCTGACGCGTACCGCACCGTGGTTAGAAAACCTCGAAGGCGGCATTGATTACCTGAAAGCGGTGATCATTGACGACAAACTGGGGCTGAACGCACATCTGGAAGAAGAGATGGCGCGCCTGCGTGAAGCGGTAGTGTGTGAGTGGACTGAAACGGTCAATACGCCGTCTGCGCAGACTCGCTTCAAACACTTCATCAACAGCGATAAGCGTGACCCGAACGTGCAGATGGTGCCAGAGCGCGAACAGCACCGTCCGGCAACGCCGTATGAACGTATCCCGGTAACTCTGGTGGAGGACAACGCATGAGCCAGTGGAAAGACATCTGCAAAATTGATGACATCCTGCCTGAAACCGGCGTCTGCGCGCTGTTAGGTGACGAGCAGGTAGCGATTTTCCGCCCGTATCACAGCGACCAGGTGTTTGCGATCAGCAACATCGATCCGTTCTTCGAATCCAGCGTGCTGTCACGCGGGCTGATTGCGGAACACCAGGGCGAGCTGTGGGTCGCCAGTCCGCTGAAAAAACAGCGTTTTCGCTTAAGCGACGGTTTATGCATGGAAGATGAACAGTTTTCCGTCAAGCATTACGAGGCACGAGTGAAAGACGGCGTGGTACAGCTACGCGGTTAATTGTTTTAACGGGAGGCGCAATGCCTCCCCTTTTTGCATTGTCCTGTAATGACCTTAAGTATATTGCAGGACATTTTTTAAACTTTTTGTTTTATTTTTTGTTTTTATTTTTTAAAGGATAATCAAATGTTTACAGACACTATTAATAAGTGTGCGGCTAACGCTGCGCGCATTGCACGCCTGTCGGCAAATAACCCGCTCGGCTTCTGGGTAAGCTCCGCGATGGCGGGCGCGTATGTGGGGCTGGGGATCATCCTGATTTTCACGCTCGGTAATTTGCTCGATCCGTCCGTACGTCCTCTGGTGATGGGCGCGACCTTTGGTATCGCCTTAACACTGGTCATTATCGCCGGTTCTGAACTGTTCACCGGACACACCATGTTCCTCACCTTTGGGGTGAAAGCGGGCACCATTAGCCACGGGCAAATGTGGGCAATCCTGCCGCAAACCTGGCTGGGTAACCTGGTCGGTTCCGTCTTTGTTGCCATGCTTTATTGCTGGGGCGGTGGTAGCCTTTTGCCAGTAGATACCAGTATTGTTCACTCCGTCGCGCTGGCTAAAACCACCGCACCGGCAATGGTACTGTTCTTCAAAGGCGCATTGTGTAACTGGCTGGTTTGTCTGGCAATCTGGATGGCACTGCGTACTGAAGGCGCGGCGAAATTTATCGCAATCTGGTGGTGTCTGCTGGCGTTTATTGCGTCCGGTTACGAGCACTCCATCGCTAACATGACGCTGTTCGCGCTCTCATGGTTCGGCAACCACAGCGAAGCCTACACGCTGGCGGGTATTGGTCATAACCTGCTGTGGGTGACGCTGGGTAATACTTTATCGGGTGCCGTATTCATGGGATTGGGTTATTGGTATGCTACGCCGAAAGCTAATCGTCCGGTTGCGGACAAATTTAATCAAACTGAAACGGCTGCCGGTTAATTATTAAGGGGTTTTTACGTGGATCATTTGCCTATATTTTGCCAATTACGCGACCGCGACTGTTTGATTGTCGGCGGTGGTGATGTCGCGGAACGCAAAGCAAGGTTGCTGTTAGACGCAGGTGCTCGCTTAACGGTGAATGCATTAGCGTTTATTCCACAGTTCACCGCATGGGCAGATGCAGGCATGTTAACCCTCGTCGAAGGGCCATTTGATGAAAGCCTTCTCGACACCTGCTGGCTGGCAATTGCGGCGACGGATGATGACGCGCTTAATCAGCGCGTCAGCGAAGCCGCCGAATCTCGTCGTATCTTCTGTAACGTGGTCGATGCGCCGAAAGCCGCCAGCTTCATTATGCCGTCGATTATCGACCGCTCACCGCTCATGGTAGCGGTCTCCTCTGGCGGTACCTCTCCGGTCCTGGCGCGACTGTTACGCGAAAAACTTGAATCACTGCTGCCGCTGCATCTCGGCCAGGTGGCAAAATATGCGGGGCAGTTACGCGGTCGGGTCAAACAACAATTCGCCACGATGGGTGAACGTCGCCGTTTCTGGGAAAAACTGTTCGTTAATGATCGCCTGGCGCAGTCGCTGGCGAACAACGATCAGAAAGCCATTACCGAAACGACCGAACAGTTAATCAATGAACCGCTCGATCATCGCGGTGAAGTGGTGCTGGTTGGCGCAGGTCCTGGCGATGCCGGTCTGCTGACGCTGAAAGGTCTGCAACAAATTCAGCAGGCTGATGTGGTGGTCTACGACCGTCTGGTTTCTGACGATATTATGAATCTGGTACGCCGCGATGCGGATCGTGTCTTCGTCGGTAAACGCGCGGGATATCACTGCGTACCGCAGGAAGAGATTAACCAGATCCTGCTGCGGGAAGCGCAAAAAGGTAAACGCGTGGTGCGTCTGAAAGGCGGCGATCCGTTTATTTTTGGCCGTGGTGGCGAAGAGCTGGAAATACTGTGCAATGCGGGTATTCCGTTCTCAGTGGTTCCGGGTATTACCGCAGCGTCTGGTTGCTCTGCCTATTCGGGCATTCCCCTCACGCATCGCGATTATGCCCAGAGCGTGCGCTTAATTACCGGACACTTAAAAACCGGTGGCGAGCTGGACTGGGAAAATCTGGCGGCAGAAAAGCAGACATTGGTGTTCTATATGGGGTTGAATCAGGCCTCGACTATTCAGCAAAAGCTGATTGAACACGGTATGCCTGGCGAAATGCCGGTGGCGATTGTCGAAAACGGTACGGCAGTAACGCAACGCGTGATTGACGGTACGCTCACGCAACTGGGCGAGCTGGCGCAGCAAATGAACAGCCCCTCATTAATTATTATTGGTCGGGTCGTTGGCCTGCGCGATAAATTGAACTGGTTCTCTAACCATTAATTTAACCAGGGCCAGAGAATTCTGGCCTTTTCGTTTACAACTTTCTTTATACATTCAGCAAATAAAAAACAACTAATTAACAAATATCATTTGTTTTTGACCCGCTATATTTATCGTTACAGCGACTTACAAAATTAAGTCATTCAGTAACTGGCGCCAATTAAATAATCCTGTATCGTTCTTAATGAGCAGTCTGTTATATTCATATAATCAATGAATATTAATCTATATAATACATAGGGAATGTTAATGAACAATTTTATTAAAGTTACACTGGTAGGTGCAGTACTGGCTACGTTAACTGCATGTACTGGTCATATTGAAAACCGTGATAAGAACTGCTCTTACGACTACCTGCTACATCCGGCAATTTCTATTTCTAAAATCATTGGCGGTTGCGGTCCTACTGCACAGTAATTCATTGACAGAAATAGGTTAATGTCGATTTAATTGCCTGACGCCCTCGGGATTACCCGAGGGCGTATTTGTTTCTGAGTTCTTTTCGAAAACATCGTTCTCAAGATTAAATACTGGCAATACTCTCACGCAAAATCCGCAATACCGTCTCTTCACCGCTGCGATTCGGATTAATGCGAATCGCGCAATGTTCGAGTTGTGGATTCGCCTGCCGAAACGTCCCGGAAAGTCGATAAAAAAGTGGCGGGATTTCATATTTCGACTCTGCGCCGACCGGGTAAGGCAACGCGCCGCGCTTTTGCGCCTCTTCAAGCACTCTGGCGGCAATCGGCTGATGAAACTCCACAATCAACACCTTCGACTGCGCATTAGCAATAACGGCGCTTTTAACTTCCGCCACCGCTCCACCGTTAAGTAAAGCCAGCAACCGTTCAGACACCCCCGCCTGCACCGCGTGCATCACTGGCGCAAACACCAGACCTCGCAATACTTCCAACGCCTGCGCGCCCTGAATCTGGCTGCCGCCAGAGTAAAGCGTAGCGCGAATACGGTTGATAACATCGGCATCGCCTACCACCGCGCCAACACCCTCTGGCCCAAACAGCTTGAAGCAGGAAAATGTCGAGACATTTGCCCCGCATTCGCAGCCAATTCGCGCCACCTTCATCACCGCATAGTTGTCATCGGTTAAGGCTGGAACACCTGCAGCGCGCAGCGTTGCCAGCACATCTGCCAGTACATAGCTGTCCTGCGGCTGCTGGCGCGTATGCTGCACCAGCGCGGCATCTGGTTGTTGCTCTTCAATGGCCTGTTTAAGCGCCGACAGGTTGTTGAAATCAGCAGTAATAAGCGTCAGCCCCATCTGCTCAATAATGACCTGAGTCGTCGGGTAAACAGGCGCGTCATGCACCAGAAGACGCTGCCCCGGTTTGAGCAAAGCTGCCAGCGCCGCACGGATCGCGCCAGTACCCGCCCCCTGCACCAGCGCAGCCGCTTGCGCATGAAACGCATCAGCCAGCACCTGCTCCACCCGTTGGGTAATACGCGGTTGATTCAGCCCTGGGGTTAACCCCAAATCACCGCTGGTAAGAAACTCGCTGCCGGGAAAATGACGGCAAATCGTATCCACCAACGCAAACTGCTTTTGCTGCGCTTCAATAAGCGTCAGGCTTTGCAAAGGAAACGTCTTCATAGGTGCCTTCTTTAAGCCGGAACGAACAGACCAAGCCAGTAAAGAACATTCAGCAGGATGCCAGTGATCATTACTGCTACGACCGGTGCCGCCATTTTCTGTACCGGACGGCCCAGAGATTCGTTGAGGAAATAAATGGCAACCGCGATAGAGAATCCGGTATAACCCGCCATTTTAATTGCTGCGAAAATCGAACCGACCAGCAACGCCACTTCCATCAGCATATTCATGGCGTTACGGATGTTATCCGACGCATTACGCACCGATGGGTAGCGTCCCAGCCATTTGCCGATCGAACGAAGTAACAGGACTTCCGCCGAAATAACCACTGCACCTAATACCGCTGCAATCATCGGATTCGGCGAGAGATAGCCCACCGCATAAACAAAGGTAAAGCCCGCAACTGCATACACACCTGTTGCTAACGCGGTGGTGGCAATCAACGGCACAAAACCCAGCCCGCGCATAAATTCCGCCAGCGCCGCCTGGTTGATCAGCGTTTGTGATTGTTCCGGCGTTACACCTGCGGAGTACGCTTTTTCCAGGGTGAAGATCGACACTTCACTACCAGCAAAAATCTTCATGCTGGCAACGGCGGCAATCAGCGCCCCTACGATGGCGATATACGGTAAGTTTTTAATAATCCTGGACGTGCGTTCTTCAAACACCGACATACCGCTGGCATCGATATCATTTTCATCACGATGACGCAGGTCGTGAGTAATCGCGATCCCCAGCAGCATCACCATGCCAATAAAGATTTCGATGGATTCCGGGTTAAGATGCGGGAAAAAGCGTACCACCACCACACGGGTCATCAACACTACCACGGCGGCGATCAGACTTTGCTTCCAGCCAAACTGGTAGAAAATCGCCACCAGAGGGAACAGTGCAAAAGCTGAAACCACCGGCGAGCTTAATTCTCCCAGGCTACCTAATACATCCACCGGCAGCGCGGTCAGCAGCTGGTTTACCGGCAGCAGGCAGGTGAGGATCAGTACGCCCCAGAGTGCACCAAGGCCAAACGCCATCAGGCTGTTTATCGCCAGGACACCGAGGATATCGGTAGGAAGAAAGAGTAACCATGCGTTGAGCAACCCGGTTTTCAGGGTAAAAGAGATCCCCACCGAGGCCACAAAACCAATGCTCAGACCAAAAGCGATACTCCCCGCCTCGCGACGGTTCATATAGCCTTCAATCAGTTGCGGCAGGATCGGGCGGATGCCGTCATGAAAAACAGCCGCCGAGCGATGCGCCAGAAGCGATGTCATACCCGTCAGGCACGCCACCACGATAATCTGAATATACAGATCCATAGTCGTGCCTTTTATTTCAGATGGTTAATCAGCATCGGAATCGCGTGTTCGACGTGCTCAACGGAAAGCCCAAACGCCACTTTCCCTTCGGCGATCATTTTGGCGATATGCTCGTCTTTCGCTTTAATGCCCGGCTTGGCAATGGTGCAACTTTTGTTATAGTCAATCACCGCGATGGCAATCGACAATGCCGCGCCCGCACCGGTATTACACGCACCGATGTAATAATCCAGTTGCCCGGATTTCACTTTCATTGCCGCTTCCATGTCGTTATGAATGAAAACTTCAAAACAGCCAGGAGCCGTCGCTTCAATGGTTTTTTTAATCTGCTCACGCTGTAAGCCTGCAACGCCAATCTTTTTCATTAGTCTGTCCTTATTGGAAAAATTGAGAGGGATTTTCACGTAACATCACATCCACATCGGCCTGACTGAATCCTGACTGGCGCAATTGCGGAATAAAGGTGGTTAATAAAAAGTCATAGCCATAACCACCGTTGGCTTTTAAATGGGAGCGGCGCGTAATATCCATCGACAGCATGACGCGGTTCAGCAATCCACGGTCACGTAGCGTGCGGAGCATCGCAATGCGCTTTTCGTCAGGGTAGTAACTGTTCTTGCCGATGGTGTCGAACTGCACATACGCGCCCAGATCGATCATCTTCAAAATGTTGTTGAGGTTGTCTTTCAGATCGCAGTGCCCGACGGTGACACGCGAAAGATCAACTCCGTGGGCTTGCAGTAGCGCCAGTTGTTCCAGCCCCATAGTGCTAAAAGAGGTATGTGTGGAGATGGGGCATCCGGTCTGGTTATGTGCCAGCGCGGCGGCAATAAACACCTTTTCTTCCAGCGGCGTAATCTTTCCTTCGCTGGAGCCGATCTCCGCGATAATCCCGGCTTTCAATGCCGTGCCATCGATACCCTGCTCAATTTCATCGACCATCTCTTGCGCCAGTTCCTGCACGCTGCGGGTCGCCACATGTTCGGGGAAAAACGCGTCCTGGTAATAACCGGTACAGGCCACCACGTTGATCCCGGTTTCGCGCATTACATCGAGCATAAATTGCGCATTGCGCCCCATGTAGCGGTTGGTCATCTCAATCACATTACGAACGCCCTGGGCCATCAGGTCGTTCATCTCCTGGCAAATGAACGCATACTGATCAAGGCGGCAGTCCACGTTGTTTTTAAAGCCGGAGAGATCAATATGCAGATGCTCATGGGCCAGGGTGTAGCCCGTTGGATCAAAACTCATAGGGTGTCTCCTGCAAACCGGAGGAAGGAAAGAAAAGAGCGACCATTTTGTGGCGGTGGCGCACGGAAAAATTCACACACGGTAGCCCCCACATCAGAAAGCGTGGGGCGCACACCGAGCTGCGTGGCGACCAGCCCTTGCTGATAAACCAGCACCGGCACCACTTCGCGGGTATGGTGGCTGTGACCGATTGTCGGATCGTTACCGTGATCCGCCATCACGACCAGGTAATCATCTGGCTGCATCGCCTCAACAAGCCGGGCAAGGTTACGGTCAACGACCTGCAAACGTTCGGCATAACGTGCGACGTCTTCTGCGTGACCAGCGAGGTCGGTTTCCTGGATATTGGTGCAAATAAACGCCGTCGGATGCGTGTTAAATTCGTCGAGGGTGACATCCATAATCCGCTGGCTATCCACCAAGTTTTGCCAGCTCACGCCATAAGGATTGCTGACGATATCTGCCACCTTACCCACCAGCACCGTGGGCACGCCCACTTGATGCAGTTGGTGCGGCACCTGCACTTTTTCATCGACGCCATAGCCCATATGTACGACCTGAAAGCCATTGTCATAAGCGCCAGAACGCGGCGCATTGATGCCAATAAAGCGCCCTTCTTTACTTTCAGCCGCATCGAGAATGCGCTGGCTGTCGGTTAACAGGCCGCCAAATGTAATGACCCGACCGACCTGGACCTGCTCACGCACGATACGACCAATTTTGATTGCGTCGTCAAAAGAGATCACAGAGAGATTGGCGGTAATGTTATAGACCTGGCCTAAATCCGCCTCGAGATTATCGCCAATCGCAACCGCCTGATTGACCCACAGAAATTGCAACTCTTCGCCACGGCGCTCAACCCGCCAGCCAGCGGTGACTAATGCCTGCTCAACACGGTCAATCACATCGCGAAAGGGCATCCGCAGCGGCGGTAACGGGCGCGTGCCTAAAATTTCCTGATGCCCCATAAAGGTATCGCCACCTTCATGTTGCAGCTCTGCCACACCCCAGGTTGCGGAGTCTGACGGCTGCATATCGCCAGGCGCATAACCTAATGCGTTGATTAGCCCCATTTTCTCCAGCGTTGGTAGCTGCAAATGCGGCAACTGGCTCAGGATGTGACCACAGGTATTCGCCCCGGCATCCTGCGGACGCACCAACGTGACATCTTTCATTGCCCCTACGCCAAAGCTATCAATCACTAACACCACAAATCGCGCCATTACGCCCCCAGAGAGTTTCCAAGACTGTCATAACGACCAACGATTTCCGGTTCGCCACGGTGAATACCGGACACCAGCACCACATCGCTACGGGTGACAAAAATCTGCGTGCGAAAACAGAGCACCACTGCACTGCTCACCGGATACTCGCCTGCCAGCGGCAGGGTGTAGTCGATACTGCTGTCATCCACAGTTTTGATATTGGTTTCAGTAATCTTTTGATTTTCTGGCGTAAACACCAGCGCATGTTGCGCGTGACCACGACGGTAATAACCGCCGCCGTAGCAGTAGCTGTCGCCACGGAAATGGTGGGAGATTTCACTTAGCCAAAGCATGGCGATACGTTCAGGTTGGTCGCCCTGCTGGTTTGCCGGAATCGTCCCCGTCAGTGCATGGCCGGGTTCGGCATGAGTCACACCGTATTCCGCCAGTAATGGCAGCGAAGTGCAGCTGGTCGCTGAAGGCGCGTTTAATTGCTCAAGTACAACTCCAGACTTCAGAAGTTGGTTACGAGCATTGACCAGCGTCTGGAGGTTCGGTGTTGGCAAAACTTTCCCGGCAGCCTCATCCCATAGCAGGCAAGGGAAATGGGTTAATCCGGCTAAATGTAACCCCGGTAGTTTCTGGATTTCAGCAACCACCTCATGCAGCGAATGCTGTGCAAAACCGCTCTCCTGCCCCGGATAAAGAAAATCATCGTCGCTATAAACTTTGAGCAGCACAGGCTGGACCCGCCCGGCCGTCACCGCTGCCGCAGAAACTTCCCGCGCTTTGTCGAGTGTAAACACGGTGATGACGTCGGTGCCCTGTTCAACGGCGTCAGCAACCTGATGACAAGGGATTTGTACCAGATGCCCCTGATGCGCCACCGGTAAACCTGTGCGGCGCATGATTCGTGCCTCTTTGTAATCCACCGCCACAATGCCGCTGTAGCCCAGCGCCAGCAGTTTTTCTGCCAGCCACGGATTACGACCGAACTGTTTGGTCATCAGATACAGTTCAATACCGTAAAGCCCTGCCGTCTCAATCAGCCGCTTACCGTTTTCCAGTACCTGATCGACGTCGATTACCCAACTGTCCGGGGCGATCTTGCCCTGTTGCCACAAACTGAGTGCGGCGGAAATCAGTGCCGGGTTCTGGCGTTTCAATGCTTCTACAAACATCTTGTTGCCTCGTTTCTGTTCCTTGAATTAAATATTCATTTTTTTGAATATTTAAGATACGCGACGTGGATTTGCCGGGAGATTCAGACCTCTTCGTTAGCGGCCATCCATAATCCATAAAGGTTGGCCAGCAAATAGCCTTCTTCACACGGGTTAACTTCCAGTGCGAATTCCTTCAACAACACCTGATGCAATTGTAAAATGGCTGACCAGTGGCTGGATTGCGCCAGCTCTGCCAGCAATTCGTTATCCAGCGGCTCTATTTCTTCACCACGGCGACTGCGCATCAGTGCGCTCGCCATATGTGTCATCGCCATCATTCCTTGCTCGCTGCGCACCGGTAGATGGCACTCTGTTTCCAGTACGTTGACGACCTGCAACATGCCTTTGCAGATGTCCTTATCAATAACGCCTGCCTCACAAAGCAGGTTGAGTCTGGTTTCCATTTCAGATGCCTTTCGTTTAATAACTGGGTTCCTGTTCCCCACTGACTACTCGCTGTTGATGAGCAAGCAGGGCATGTTTATCAACAACTGCACGCAGCAGTTGTTGCATCGGGTAATCATCGACTCGCGTCAAAACCACGGCTTCGGTGGCCTGTAAAAATCGCGGATCGTCTGTGAGCGGCGTCGCTTCTAATCCCAGCATGGTCAGTTCGTTTTCTGCCACCACGTTCCAGATAACAGCATCAACATCGCCTTTAACAATGCGTTGTAAACTCTCGTGATAAGAGAGATCGACTCGTTCCACATCACTATCGCCAAAAAAGACATCGGTCATAATTTTCTGATCCGCCGAACGGTTATCCAGCCCCACGCGCTTCACGTTTGCGGACTCGCCTTTACGGCAAATCAACTGGTGCTCGCCAACGTAGGTATGCGGCCCCAACTCCAGCGCGAGGCATAGCCCTTTTTGTGTGAGATAACTTTCCGCCGCCAGTCGGGAAACCACCGCCATGTCATACACGCCATTAAGCAGACACTCCACGCGAATATCCGCGCCACGCATATGCGCATAGTAAAAAGGAATACTATCAAACTGGGCTTTCAATCCGCTCGCCAGGCCTTCGTACAAACGGGTATAGGGCAAGGGCATCGCGCACACCACATTGTTGATATCCACATGACTCAGCAGCGCTTTGTTATCCATTTCCACCAGATAACTGCCATTACGCCCACGGCGTTCTATCCGTATCGCTCCGCTTGATTCCAGCGTTTTCAACGCGGCCTGTGTCAGACCAACCGATGAATGGCATTCAGTTGCCAGTTCATCTATGGTTTTCAGTCGATTACCGCACTTTTCACCTAACAGATAACGAGCCAGAGTCGTGATGACGACGCCTTCTTTTTTGATAAACGTTCGACGCATAGTAAATTTTCAATAAAGTGAATATTTATATCTTCATTAAATTGAAGATAAGTGGCAACTATGAGATATGGAAACGGCGAGGCGCTTCACATTTTTGCGGATTATTGCAAAAAGAGGATAAAAAAACCGGGTTTCCCCGGTTTTTGGCATTAATGTTAAATTACGGCTTCGCCACGAATCCAATCGCTTCGTACACCGCTTTTAGCGTACGGGAAGCGTGTGCGCTGGCTTTTTCTGCGCCATCTTTCATCACCTGTTGCAGGAAGGCTTCGTCATTGCGGAAACGGTGATAGCGTTCCTGCAATTCAGTCAGCATACCGGAAACGGCATCAGCCACTTCGCCTTTCAGATGACCATACATCTTGCCTTCGAACTGTTTTTCCAGTTCCGGGATACTCTGGCCAGTTACCGCAGAAAGAATATCCAGCAGGTTGGAAACGCCCGCTTTATTCTGCACATCGTAGCGAACTACCGGCGGCTCGTCGGAGTCAGTGACCGCGCGTTTGATTTTCTTCACTACCGATTTCGGATCTTCCAGCAGGCCGATAACGTTATTGCGGTTATCGTCAGACTTGGACATCTTCTTGGTCGGCTCCAGCAGCGACATTACGCGCGCGCCAGATTTCGGAATAAACGGCTCCGGTACTTTAAAAATATCGCCATACAGCGCGTTGAAACGCTGGGCGATATCGCGGCTCAGTTCCAGGTGCTGTTTCTGGTCTTCACCCACCGGCACCAGGTTGGTTTGATACAGTAGGATATCCGCCGCCATCAGCACCGGATAGTCAAACAGACCCGCGTTGATGTTCTCGGCATAACGCGCAGATTTATCTTTAAACTGCGTCATGCGGCTCAGTTCGCCGAAGTAGGTATAGCAGTTCAGTGCCCAGCCTAACTGCGCATGTTCCGGCACGTGGGACTGAACAAAAATGGTGCTTTTCTCAGGATCGATACCACAAGCCAGATACAAGGCCAGCGTATCCAGCGTCGCTTTACGCAGCTTCTGTGCATCCTGGCGCACGGTGATCGCGTGTTGGTCAACGATACAGTAAATGCAATGGTAGTCATCCTGCATGTTTACCCACTGACGCAGCGCACCCATGTAGTTACCAATGGTCAATTCACCTGAGGGCTGTGCGCCACTAAAAACGATGGGCTTAGTCATTTTTCGATTCCTGATTTTCGCTATGCGGAAGCCCTAATGCGGGCAGAAGGTCATTGATAGACTGATAAATTACATCAGGCTGGCTAAGATCGATAGCCTCGCCGTAGTTATATCCATAGGTTAAACCAACAGAAGGGCAACCAGCTGCTTTTGCTGCCTGAATATCATTGCGTGAGTCGCCAACAAACAGCATCTGTTGTGGGGCAATGCCCATTCGTTCAGCCACCAGTAATAGCGGGTCCGGGTGCGGCTTTTTGTTTTGCACATCATCGCCACCGATCACCACGCTGAAATATTTGGCGATATCTAAGGCTTCGAGCAGCGGCGCAACAAACGGCGTCGGTTTGTTGGTAACCAGACCTAGCGGCAGGCCTTTAGCCTGCAATGCGCCCAGCGTATCGGCAACGTGCGGGAACAAAAACGTCCCCTCTTCGGCAACCTCGCCATAGTAGCGATCGAACAGTTTACGCAGAATACGTACCTGTTCTTCTGCCGGAATATCGTCATCAACGGGCGGTTTACCCATTGTTTTACGCAGAGTCGCACGTTCCTGACGCGCCCAGGTCAATGCACGCTCCATCAGAACATCTGCGCCATTACCAATCCAGGTAATAACACGCTCTTCACCTGCGACGGGCAACTCCAGCGCATACAGCGCCATATCTACCGCAGCAGCCAGACCAGGAGCACTGTCGACCAGCGTACCATCGAGATCAAAAGCGACGCCGCGAATATCTTCAAACTTATTCATGACTTACCTTTGCCAGTTCACTGCGCATATCATCAATGACCTTTTTGTAGTCTGGCTGATCGAAAATGGCCGAACCAGCGACGAACATATCGGCACCTGCCGCAGCGATTTCGCCAATGTTGTTCACCTTCACGCCGCCGTCCACTTCCAGTCGAATGTCGAAGCCAGACTCGTCGATACGACGACGTACTTCGCGCAGTTTATCCAGTGTTTGAGGAATGAAAGACTGACCGCCGAAACCAGGGTTGACGGACATCAGCAGGATCACATCCAGCTTATCCATCACGTAATCCAGATAGCTCAGCGGTGTCGCCGGGTTAAATACCAGCCCCGCTTTACAGCCATTTTCTTTAATCAGTTGTAGCGTGCGGTCAACATGCTCGGAGGCTTCTGGATGAAAGGTAATGATGCTGGCACCAGCGGCAGCGAAATCTGGCACAATGCGATCGACCGGTTTCACCATCAGATGCACATCAATAGGGGCAGTAATGCCATAATTACGCAGAGATTTCAGCACCATCGGTCCAATCGTCAGATTGGGAACATAGTGGTTATCCATGACGTCAAAATGCACGACATCTGCACCCGCCGCCAGGGCTTTTGCGGTATCTTCACCCAGGCGGGCAAAATCCGCCGACAGAATTGAGGGGGCAATCAAATACTGTTTCATCCGCTTCTCCTTGAGAACTATTTTTTCGCGGGTGAAACGACTCCTGGTTTGTACAGAGCCAGCAGTTCGTCCACCTTTTTACGTGTGCCGCCGTTGCTGCTTATACTGCGTCGAACTTTGACGACATGCAATTTTGCGCGCTGATACCACTCGCGCGTTAACGCCGTATCATGGTTAGAGATCAACACCGGAATCTGCCTGTTAACCAGATCTTCGGCGATCTCCGCCAGATGAGCCTGCTGTTCCAGGCTAAAACTGTCCGTATGGTATGCCGTAAAGTTAGCGGTTGCAGAAAGCGGTGCGTAAGGTGGATCGCAATACACCACCGAGGATTGATCCGCTCGAGCCATACTGGCGGCATAAGATTCACAAAAGAAAAAAGCATTCTGCGCTTTTTCAGCAAAGTGATACAACTCTGCTTCCGGGAAATAGGGTTTCTTGTAACGACCAAACGGTACGTTAAATTCTCCGCGCAGATTGTAACGACACAAACCGTTGTATCCATACCGGTTCAGGTACAAGAACAACACCGCACGCCGAAACGGATCCCGGCTTTCGTTGAACTCTTTACGAAACTGGTAGTAAACCTCAGCCAGATTGGTCTCTGGCGCGAAAAGCTCACGAGAAGCCCGCACATACTCATCGGTACGTGTTTTTACAATGTTGTAAAGGCTGATGAGATCACTGTTGATATCGGCAAGGATATAACGAGAAAAGTCGGTGTTAAGAAACACCGACCCGGCACCCACAAAGGGTTCAATCAGGCATTCACCTTGTGGCAAATGCCGTTTTATATCTTCAAGCAGGGGGTATTTCCCCCCTGCCCACTTCAAAAAAGCGCGATTTTTTTTCATGCTGACTTACTAATTACACCTTCTCCGGCTGTGGAGAAAGCTCCGACAGCATCCTGCGCTGTAGTCTTGCCCCGCAATCGGGCGAAACATCAAAAAATTGCAGGGCATAGCCTGGATCACTTCAGATCGGCCTGCACCTGATGCAGTGGTTTTGCCCACGGATTTTTCGCCTGCACATCGGCTGGCAACGTAGACACGGCTTTTTTCGCTTCTTCTTTCGAAGAGTAAACGCCAGAAACCAGTACATACCACGGTTGACCGTTACGTGTTGTCTCATAGACAACATAATTTTTCAGGTTCTCTTTCTTCGCCCAACCGTTCAGGTTGTCGTAGTTCGAAGAACTGCTGAGCTGTAACGTATAGTGGCTGGAAGGTGCCGATTTCAGCGAACCTACGTTACCCGTGCTCTTACCACCAGTAGATGCCTTTGCAGTTGATTGCGCTGGCGATGCCGTTTGCACAGGTTCGGCACTGGCTGTCGCTTTCGGCGCTGGGGCAGGTGCTGGCGTAGATGTCGTTGCAGGTGCCTTGGTAGTCGCTACCGGTGCTGTCGGTTCAGGACGTTTCGGTTGCGTTACTGGTTTCGGCTCTGTTTTCACCGTTGCTTGCGGTTTTTTCGGCTCAATCACGGCCTGTTTACGTTCTGGGCGCGTGGTAGTTTGCGTAGTCGCTGTTTGTGCTGGTGCGGCACCATTACGCACCGGAGCAACCGTTGCTGGTTCAGTTGGCAGTGTTGAATTTACTGCCACATCATTCATCTGCTGCTGATTCTGCGGTTGAGTAAGAGCATTGTTCAAATCGCCCTGAACTTCAACGCGCTGCTGTCCTTCAGTTGCTACTGAAGTTTGCCCCTGAGTAGGCGTAGATGAGATAGGTGGCAGAGTAACATCCTGAGGTGCATTACCTGCGGTTTGTTCAGCAGAAGTCGTTCCCGGAGCAGGTTGCGCCCCATTTGCCTGATCGGCTGCATCACCAGAAAGATTAATACTCTTCTCGCCTGAAGCTGTTTGCTCACTGGTTGATGAAGTTGAAGGTGCTTTTAGTGCCGAACCAATACCGATGATGAGCAGCAGCAACACCAGCACACCAACACCCATCATCATATATTGACGGGATGCAGGTTTAGCTGCAGGCTTCTTACGCTTACGCGGACGACGCTCTACGCGTTCTTCATCCACGGCTTCATCTTCAGATTCGTAATCTTCTTCGACTTCCGGCGCCTCGTTACGCTCTTTTTGCGCACGAGTTGGGCGGGTGTCTTCAGCATCCAAATCAATATCATCAAAATTGATCTGTGGCTCACCACGTTCAGAACGTTCGGAAGATTGACGAGAACGACCAGTACGACGATCGCTGGGATCGGGTTTCAGCTCGTCTTCTGGTTTGAATTCATCCATTTAACACCCCACTAAAAGGTTAATGCTCACTACGTGCATTAATCCCGAAGCAAAAAGACCCCCGGATACGGCGGTCTGACCTTTCTTGTTTTTACGCCTGCTGACAATCAGCAATAGCGCTAAGAACGACATCGTGCGGCACTCCGCCGCGAACTTCGCTCTTCCCTAATGCCAGCGGGAGAACTAAGCGCATTTCACCCGCTAACACTTTTTTATCTCGCAACATATGCGGCAAATAAGCTTCCGCAGACATTTCGCGCGGCCCGTTTACCGGCAACCCCGCCCGCTCGAGCAACGCAATAATACGCTGCGTATCTGCAGAACTGAACTGCTCTAAACGTTCTGAGGTTCGCGCCGCCATCACCATACCCGCAGCAACAGCTTCACCGTGTAACCAATTGCCATAACCCATTTCAGCTTCAATGGCATGACCAAAGGTGTGCCCCAGATTCAGTAAAGCACGTAACCCTGTTTCGCGCTCGTCTGCAGCAACAACTTCGGCTTTCAGTTCACAACAACGGCGAATACAGTACGCCATCGCCGGGCCATCCAGACGTAATAAGGCGTCCAGATTTTCCTCCAGCCAGGTAAAGAACTCACCATCCAGAATAATGCCGTATTTAATAACTTCTGCCAGCCCTGAAGCCAGCTCGCGTGCCGGAAGAGTTTGCAGACAGTCGAGATCCACCACGACAGATGCAGGCTGATAAAATGCACCAATCATATTTTTGCCGAGGGGATGGTTTACAGCGGTTTTTCCGCCAACGGAGGAGTCCACCTGCGAGAGTAGCGTGGTCGGAACCTGAATAAAACGAACGCCTCGTTGGTAGCTGGCTGCCGCAAAGCCCGTGAGATCACCAATAACGCCACCGCCCAGAGCGACCAGCGTGGTGTCACGACCATGAGGTTTTTGCAGCAGTGCCGTAAAGACCGTATCCAGCACTGTCAGGCTTTTGTATTTCTCGCCATCAGGAAGGATAACGCTGTCAACGATAACACCCGCCTGTTCAAGTACGCCGCGAACTTTATCGAGATACAGGGGAGCGAGGGTTTCGTTGGTTACCAACATAACCTGCTCACCTGACTTCAACGGTAAGAATGAAGCCGGTTCGTTAAACAAACCAGCCGCGATGGTAATAGGGTAACTACGTTCCCCCAGAGTGACGGTAATCCTCTCCACGACGCGACATCCACCTTAGTTACAAGTACTCACAGACGAGTGTTTATGAAACCAGAATTAGTTGCTTTCCAGCATGTGGATAATCTGGTTTGCGACGACTTTAGCGCTCTGATCATCAGTACGAATGGTCACATCGGCAATCTCTTCATACAGAGGATTGCGCTCATTGGCCAACGCTTCCAGCACTTCACGAGGCGGAGCTTCAACCTGCAGTAGCGGGCGTTTTTTATCGCGTTGCGTACGGGCAAGTTGTTTTTCGATGGTGGTTTCCAGATACACCACAACGCCACGTGCGGAAAGACGGTTACGCGTTTCACGAGATTTCACAGAGCCGCCGCCAGTTGCCAGCACAATACCCTGTTTTTCCGTCAACTCGTTGATGACTTTTTCTTCGCGATCACGGAAGCCGTCTTCACCTTCTAAATCGAAAACCCAGCCCACATCAGCTCCGGTTCGTTTCTCAATCTCTTGATCGGAATCGTAAAATTCCATATTGAGTTGTTGAGCTAACTGGCGCCCAATAGTGCTTTTTCCGGCACCCATAGGCCCAACCAGAAAGATATTGCGTTTCTCTGCCATTTTTTCGGTACTACTAAGACTATTCGTTAATGATAAACCCGCTTCGCATGCACATAGCGCAGCAGGACATGAACTGAAACCTCATAAGGATATAGTGAGAGTCAGACTGAAAATTATCTCAATACTCAAGCAGGTTTGGCAACTGAATAAATCACCAAACCAGATTGCGACCAAACCTCACGGTCAGCGTGGACAGATAATAGCGCAAACTGCAAATCAGGCTAAAAAACATAAATAATTTCAAAAAATTGCATCAGCCTGCTGCTTGATATGTTTATGCCATCTGCCTTTTCGCCGTTTATCATTAGCCTTATGCATACCTTTTGCAAAGCAATGCATATTCACAAATGTGTAAGCAACGAAAGAGACCGACTCTCAAATCGGTACTCCTTGTATGCTAAATACCTTCGCGCGTCAAATCCCTGAAACGTGTTCAGCGCAAAAAACATCTCGTGTTTATGCACGAGTTACTCGCTGGAGACCAGTCTGGGCGTGATAAACACGACCAGTTCACGACGTTCATTTTCTTTTCCATCATGACTGAATAATTGCCCAAGCCACGGAATATCACCTAAGAGTGGAATGCTATCCTTACCCGTTTTATTTTTGCGCGAAAATATGCCGCCCAGAGCCAGGGTCTCCCCGCTTTTGACCTCTACCTGCGTTTCGATCTCTTGTTTATCGATGGTCAACACTTCGCCATCAGATTGTTGTAGCACCTGCCCTGGCACATTCTGGCTGATATGCAGCTTTAAACGAATTCGTCCTTGTTGTAATACCGTTGGTGTGACTTCCATACCTAACACCGCCTCTTTAAACTCTACTGATGTCGCGCCACTCTCACCACTGGAAACCTGATAAGGTATTTCGCTGCCCTGCTTAATACTGGCTGGTTGTAAGTGCGATGCAAGTAAGCGTGGACTGGCAATAATATCCAGTTGCTGTTTCTGCTCCAGAGCAGAGAGTTCAAGATCCAGTAAACGCCCATTTATGCGTCCAATGTTAAAGCCCACCTGGGTTGTAGCGGTTGCGACTGCCAGATCGCTGCTCAGGGTAGTCACCTGCCCCACCTTACCGGCTTGTTGTGCCTCGCCAGCCGTCCATTTCACGCCCAACTCACGCAGGCTTTTTTCATTGATAGTCACAATATGCGCAGCCAGTTCAACCTGCCCTACGGGCACATCCATTTCTGAGATCCAGTGTTCCAGAGCGGCTAAAGCGGTTTTATTGTCACGCAATAAAAGGCGATTGGTGCGAGTATCAACCGTCATACTGCCTTTGGCGCTCAATAGTTTCCCGCCCGCTTTTGCCAGCTCAGCAGCATCCGCATATTGCAGAGCAATTGCGCGATGCTCTACAGGTAAACTGGCCAGGCGCCGGGCCTGTTCAGCTTCTTGTCGTGCTGCATTTTCGTTTTGCCAGGCAGCAGAGTGTATATGCAAAATATTACCTTCCTGGCGCAAAACCAGCCCGGCACTTTTTACCACTGTCTGCAACGCCTGCTTCCAGGGAACATCGATCAAATGCAAAGAGACGAGACCACTAACATCCGGCGAAACCACGATATTCTGACGCTCTTGTTCTGCCAGTGCCTGTAACACCTGTGCGACAGGTGCATCATCCACCACTAACGTCACTTTTGCGGGTTTCGCGGCCTGCGCGACGGGAAGAGCCATCATCAGTATTGCGGCTATCCATTGCTTCATTTTCTTCTCCTTGCCTTTGCCACTGCCATTGGTCCGGCTCACATGTTTTGCCGGTATTAAGGGTCAGAAACTCAGGGGTTATCTGTAAAATCGTCCAGCCGTTTTCCAGCACATCTCGCTGTTCCACGCGCTGCCACTTATGCTGACTGTCGCTGATAATGGCGATGACTCGCTCACCCTGGCCTACCATGCCGCGATAATGCCATTGGGTAAGTTCTGCTATTTGGCAGCGATCTTCCGGTGGCCTGAACGGATCCCGCATACCAGTCAGCAACAGTAGCGACATCCCAATAATGATCCCGCGCTTAACCATCATTCAGTCGCTCCAGAAGCAGGGTTATACGTAATCCATTCTCATCCGGGTCGAGCGTAAACTGCGTAATGCGCATCTGCCGTTCCGCAAGTTGTCTGAAAACAGGAGGTATTGCTGACCAGGGGCCCTTAAGCGCAAGTTCACCGCCCTCAGCAGAAGGCTGCCACAACACGAGTTGCATCTCCGCTTGTTGAAAATCGAAAGGTGAAAAAGGTAAAGCGTTGTCGTCACTCACCAAACGTTGCTCATCAGCAGAACCGGCAATTTTATGAAGCGTTCGCCATTGCAGCAGGTTTGCCTGATGCAGACGACTTTGTGCATCGCGTCCATTTTCAACAGGAGGAGATAGGGCTATACGTGACAGTCCACACAAAGCGATCACCCAAAGTCCCCAGCAAATCAGGCGCAGACGTGGCGAAGTTGCACACCAGAAATCAAAGAACGTGTTCATTGTCGTCTCTCCGCTGTAACTGGTACTCAAATTGCCATCGCCCCTTAGCATCCTGTTGTGTTGCCCCGGTATGGATAAGCAAAAATGAAGCGTTACTGCGCAGCATCTGTTCCAGTGCAGTGAGCGAAGCAATATTTGCCGCCAGCCCACTGAGCATAAGACGATCTTTTTGCCAGGCCATTTTCGTAAACCACGCTTTTTCGGGTAGTTGCTCCGCTAAAGCGTAAAGCGCAGGCTGCCAGTTGTCGGTTGCAGCAAGCTCCTGCTGCCGCCGTTTTGCCTGTTGATGAATCTGTTGTCGTTGTAAAAGCCGTGGTTTGCTCGCCTGTAAAGCACTGGCGAGTTGTTGTTCTGCCAGCAGTAACACGCCTTCAGCACGCGTTTCTATATTGCCAATGGCATAACGGCTAAGTGTCACGCCAGAGATCAGCATCAGTGCTCCGCCGAACATCATGCTCCACAAGCGGAGAGTGGCCTTTCTGCGCGTTTGTCTCCAGGGAAGAAAATTAACGGGCATATCCATTAGTGCATCTCTCCCAAAGCCAATCCAAGGGCGATGGCAAAATCACCACCTGCCGGAGGAGCTGAAGGTTGACGCAGAGCAACACTATCCCAGGGATTTATCCCCCCTTCGCCACAAATCGCTATGCTGCCTACAGGAAGTGCCAATAACGCAGTCAGATGTTCCAGAGAAGCGACTTCTGTTGTCGATTTGCGCCCCCAGGCGTACCGCGTTGCCCATAACCATTGTTCATCGTCGCGCCACGCCAGGCATTGTTGCTGCGGTGCTAACCGGGGAAGGAATCGTTGTAAGGCGCAGGCATCCGGGGTTATCGCTGCCAACTGGATGCGTAGCGTTTGTGCCAGTGTCAGGAGTGTTGCCACTTCTTTACTTTGCGCAGCAGTCACGTTAAAAGCCGGATTTAAGGTGTCTTCGCTATAATCAAAGCGCAGTGAGTCCGGATCCATATCCAACTCACGTGCCATTGAACCTGCCAGCCATGCGCTCTGCTCACGTTCACGTAATGACATCGCCGGGCGAGGAAATACCTTTTGTAGTGTTCTACTGGCGGGAAAGGCAAGGCAGATACGATGCCGATGTGGTAGTTCACGGCTCCATGCCTGGAGCGCCTGGGCGAGCATTTCGGGGTGGCGGATATGCCCATCTTTGATAATGTTTTCTGCCAGTGGCATCCGCCACCAGCGTTGCAGAAACCAACCAGAAGCGCCGCGAATTACGGCAACAGCCAGTACCTCGCGTTGTTGAATATGAAGCCCAATTTGCCAGGATCTGAAAGCCATAGTTGATGATCTCCTTATCACCCGTCGCACTGACGGGTATATCAATGCGTCAGGCTTGCCTTTATACTACGGCGCTTTTGTTTATAAACTGCCCAAATGAAACTAAATGGGAAATCTCCAGTGAAGTTCGTAAAGTATTTTTTGATCCTTGCAGTTTGTTGCATTCTGCTGGGAGCAGGCTCGATTTATGGCCTATATCGCTATATCGAGCCACAACTGCCGGATGTCGCGACGCTGAAAGATGTGCGTCTGCAAATCCCAATGCAGGTTTACAGCGCTGATGGCGAGCTTATCGCGCAATATGGCGAGAAACGTCGTATTCCGGTGACGCTGGATCAGATGCCACCAGAAATGGTCAAAGCCTTTATTGCGACCGAAGACAGCCGATTTTATGAGCATCACGGTGTTGACCCCGTAGGGATCTTCCGTGCCGCCAGCGTTGCGCTGTTTTCTGGTCACGCTTCCCAAGGGGCAAGTACCATTACTCAGCAGCTGGCGAGAAACTTCTTCCTCAGTCCTGAACGCACGCTGATGCGCAAAATCAAAGAAGTTTTTCTTGCCATTCGCATCGAGCAACTGCTGAGTAAAGACGAAATCCTTGAGCTTTATCTCAACAAGATTTATCTCGGCTACCGTGCATACGGAGTTGGTGCTGCTGCGCAGGTCTATTTCGGCAAGACAGTTGATCAGCTGACGTTAAGCGAAATGGCGATGATCGCCGGGTTACCGAAAGCGCCTTCAACCTTTAACCCTCTCTATTCTATGGATCGGGCGCTTGCACGTCGCAATGTTGTGCTGTCGCGTATGTTAAGCGAAGGGTATATCACTCAGCAGCAATATGATCAGGCGCGGGTAGAGACGATTAATGCAAACTACCACGCACCAGAAATTGCGTTCTCTGCACCCTATCTGACCGAGATGGTACGTCAGGAGATGTATAACCGTTATGGCGAAAGCGCTTATGAAGACGGTTACCGCATTTACACCACGATTACCCGCAAAGTGCAGCAAGCAGCACAACAGGCAGTGCGTAATAATGTGCTGGACTACGATATGCGTCATGGTTATCGCGGCCCGGCAAACGAGCTGTGGAAAGTGGGGGAAACGGCATGGGATAGCCAAAAAATCACCGATACACTAAAAGCACTGCCGACTTATGGTCCGCTGTTACCCGCTGTAGTAACCAGTGCCAGTGCCCAGGAAGCGTCTGTGATGCTGGCCGATGGCTCATCGGTTACGCTGGGAATGGAAGGTGTACGTTGGGCGCGTCCTTACCGTTCCGATACACAACAAGGCTCCACACCACGTAAAGTGACTGACGTAGTGCAGGCGGGCCAGCAAATCTGGGTCCGTCAGATGGGCGATGCCTGGTGGCTGGCACAAGTACCGGAAGTTAACTCGGCACTGGTTTCCATTAATCCTCAGAATGGCGCAGTGATGGCACTGGTGGGTGGTTTTGACTTCAACCAGAGCAAGTTTAACCGCGCAACGCAGGCACTTCGCCAGGTCGGCTCTAATATCAAACCGTTCCTCTATACCGCCGCAATGGATAAAGGCCTGACGCTGGCAAGTATGTTGAACGACGTCCCAATCTCACGCTGGGATGCAGGTGCCGGATCTGACTGGCAACCGAAAAACTCTCCACCGCAGTATGCCGGTCCAATCCGCTTACGTCAGGGGCTGGGGCAGTCGAAAAACGTGGTGATGGTGCGGGCAATGCGGGCAATGGGCGTGGATTACGCGGCGGAGTATTTACAACGCTTCGGTTTCCCGGCGCAAAACATTGTTCATACTGAATCACTGGCACTGGGTTCCGCTTCCTTTACGCCGCTGCAGGTAGCTCGTGGTTACGCAGTAATGGCAAATGGCGGCTTCCTGGTCGATCCCTGGTTTATCAGTAAAATTGAGACCGATCAGGCTGGTGTCATTTTCGAAGCAAAACCCAAAATTGCTTGTCCTGAATGCGATATTCCGGTGATTTATGGCGATACGCCAAAGTCGGACGTACTGGAGAACAGCAATGTCGAGGATGTTGCTATCTCCCGGGAGCAGCAAAATTCAACAGTGCCAATGCCGCAACTGGAACAGGCAAATCAGGCATTAGTGGCCGCGACAGGCGCACAGGAATACGCGCCACATGTGATCAATACTCCGCTGGCCTTTCTGATCAAGAGTGCCCTGAACACCAATATCTTTGGTGAACCTGGCTGGCAGGGTACTGGCTGGCGTGCCGCACGAGATCTTAAACGGCGTGATATCGGCGGAAAAACAGGTACCACTAACAGTTCGAAAGATGCATGGTTCTCAGGTTACGGTCCGGGCGTCGTGACCTCGGTTTGGATTGGCTTTGATGATCACCGCCGTAATCTTGGTCATACAACGGCTTCCGGTGCGATTAAAGATCAGATCTCTGGTTACGAAGGCGGTGCGAAGAGTGCCCAGCCAGCATGGGACGCTTACATGAAAGCCGTGCTTGAAGGTGTGCCAGAACAACCGCTGACACCACCACCGGGTATTGTGACAGTGAATATTGATCGCAGCACCGGGCAACTGGCAAATGGTGGCAATAGCCGAGAAGAGTATTTCATCGAAGGCACGCAGCCTACACAACATGCGGTGCAAGAGGTGGGAACGACCATTATCGATAATGGCGAGGCTCAGGAATTGTTCTAATTAAAAAAGGCGCCTCGGCGCCTTTTTTAATGCTAAAGTCGGATACAACACGAACGCCTTCGCATGTCTATAAAATATTTAAATTCAGTGCATTACATGAATAGCCTGGCGCATCAAGTAAGTTCCTCGTATTTACAACCGCCCCTGCCCCTTCAACCACTCGCGCACGAGGAAAAGCGCACTGACATTGCGCGCTTCATTGAAGTCAGGATCTTCAAGCAAATCCATCATATGAGCCAGCGGCCAGCGAACTTGCGGCAGAGGTTCTGGCTCATCGCCTTCCAGCGATTCCGGGTAGAGATCCTGCGCTACCACGATATTCATTTTGCTGGAAAAGTAAGACGGGGCCATGCTGAGTTTCTTCAAAAAAGTCAGATCATTGGCACCAAATCCCACTTCTTCTTTAAGCTCCCGGTTAGCAGCTTCATAAACGCTTTCGCCGGGATCAATCAGCCCTTTCGAAAAGCCCAGTTCATAGGATTCCGTTCCCACCGCATATTCCCGGATCAGAATAAGATGATCGTCAATAATAGGTACAATCATTACCGCTTCCCGATTGGAAGGACGCATCCGTTCATAGACACGGCGCACGCCATTGCTGAACTCCAGATCCACACTCTCGACATTAAACAGTCGGGATCGCGCCACAGTTTCAACATTCAGGATGGTGGGTTTTTGTAATGATTTGCTCATTGTGGGAATCTTTTCAGTGAAATCTGTTGTCATTGTGCGATACAGAGCACGGTTCCGGCAATGTGAATCGCTGATTATTTACATTTATGTAACCTGATAAAAGTTAATTCTCAAATCAAATTAAAAGTCAATAGGTTGAAATAACTCCAGGAATTTGCTGATATTCCGCCTTTGGTGGTTTTGCTATGCTTTGCACTCAATGGGATGCGCTTAAAAATGCTCAAGTTCAACTCCACGCTTGCCGATAGCCAACCACAGAATCACGCATAATGTGCTGGGTGCGACCAATCACACCTGAAAGACTAAGTAAGATGGGGAACGCATGAGCACCATTTTGATTTTTGTCGTTGCTTTGCTGGCCTGCTCACTACTTGCAGGGTGGCTACTGCGATTACGAGCCCGACGGGGGCCAGTCAGCTGGGCAAACGCCTTTCCACAAGCGGACACACGTAAACTTAGCACTGAAGAACGCAGTGCGGTCGAAAATTATCTCGAAAATCTGAGTGAAACTCAGCGGGTGCCAGGCCCGACGGGGGCCAGTGCCGCGCCTGTATCGCTTTCTCTGACTGACGAAAGCAACAACGTGGTTATTCTTACGCACTCCATCACACGTTACGGTATCTCGACCGACGATCCCAACAAATGGCGCTACTACCTCGATTCCGTGGAAGTGCATCTGCCGCCCTTCTGGGAGCAGTACATCAACGACGAAAATAACGTTGAATTGATTCATACCGATTCGCTACCACTGGTAATTTCCCTCAACGGCCATACGCTACAAGAGTATATGCAAGAAACTCGCGGCTATGCGTTACAACCGGTTTCTTCTACCCAGGCATCTATTCGTGGGGAAGAGAGTGAGCAGATCGAGTTGCTTAACATCCGTAAAGAAACACATGAAGAGTATGCGCTCAGCCGCCCACGTGGACTGCGGGAGGCATTGTTGGTTGTTGCGTCGTTCTTGCTGTTTTTTTTCTGTCTGATTACCCCGGATGTGTTTGTGCCCTGGCTGGCTGGTGGCGCAATATTGCTGTTGGGTGCGGGGTTATGGGGGCTTTTTGCACCACCAGCGAAATCTTCACTGCGAGAGATCCACTGTCTGCGCGGCACTCCGCGTCGTTGGGGCCTGTTTGGTGAAAACGATCAGGAGCAGATCAACAATATTTCACTCGGTATCATCGACCTGATCTACCCCACTCACTGGCAGCCTTATATTACCCCGGATCTGGGGCAGCAGACGGATATCGACATCTACCTCGACCGTCATGTGGTGCGGCAGGGGCGTTTCCTTTCGTTGCATGACGAAGTGAAAAACTTCCCGCTTCAACACTGGCTGCGTAGCACAGTTATTGCAGCCGGTTCATTACTTGTGCTGGTCATGCTGTTGTTCTGGATCCCACTGGATATGCCTCTTAAATTTACGCTTTCATGGATGAAAGGTGCACAGACCATTGAGGCTACCAGCGTCAGGCAACTTGCAGATTCAGGCGTGCGTGTGGGAGATACACTCCATTTGCGCGGAACAGGTATGTGTAACATACGCACGGCAGGAACCTGGACAGCACAGGCTAACTCACCGTTTATACCGTTTGACTGCTCACAAATTATCTGGAATGACGCCCGTTCTTTACCACTGCCAGAATCTGAGTTAGTTAACAAGGCCATGGCGCTGACCGAAGCTGTTAACCGACAGCTGCATCCGAAATCGGAAGATGAATCTCGCGTCAGCGCAACTTTACGCTCAGCAATTCAAAAATCCGGCATGGTACTGCTTGATGATTTTGGCGATCTTGTACTGAAGACGGCAGATCTGTGCGCAGCCAAGGATGATTGCGTACGATTAAAAAATGCCCTGGTCAACCTGGGTAATAGTAAAGACTGGGAAGCATTGGTGAAACGCGCTAACGCCGGAAAACTCGACGGTGTGAACGTACTGTTGCGTCCGGTAAGCGCCGAATCACTGGACAATCTGGTGACGACGTCAACGGCACCGTTTATTACCCGCGAAACTGCGCGCGCAGCTCAATCACTCAATAGCCCGGCCCCTGGAGGCTTTTTGATTGTCAGTGATGAGGGCAGTGATTTTGTCGATCAACCCTGGCCTTCGGCTTCACTTTACGACTATCCGCCGCAAGAACAGTGGAATGCTTTCCAGAAACTGGCGCAAATGCTCATGCACACCCCGTTTAACGCAGAAGGCATTGTCACGAATATCTTTACTGACGCCAATGGCACCAAACATATTAGTCTGCATCCAATTCCTGACCGTTCCGGCCTGTGGCGTTATCTCGGTACTACATTGCTGTTACTGACGATGCTGGGTAGCGCCATCTATAATGGCGTGCAGGCGTGGCGTCGTTATCAACGTCATCGCACCAGGATGATGGAGATTCAGGCCTATTATGAAAGCTGCCTGAATCCGCAACTGATTACCTCTTCAGAAAGCCTTATTGAATAACACGTTTGCGCGGCAGGTTATGCTACCCTGTCGCGCAAATTGCTTCACTCTGGAGATTTCCCTCATGCATATCAACATTGCCTGGCAGGACGTAGATACCGTTCTGCTGGATATGGACGGCACGTTGCTCGACCTCGCCTTCGATAACTATTTCTGGCAAAAGCTGGTGCCTGAAACATGGGGGGCGAAAAACGGGGTCACGCCACAGGAAGCGATGGACTATATGCGCCAGCAATATCACGACGTGCAGCATACGCTAAACTGGTACTGTCTTGATTACTGGAGTGAGCAACTGGGTCTGGATATCTGTGCGATGACCACCGAGATGGGACCGCGTGCCGTACTGCGTGAAGATACCATTCCGTTTCTTGAGGCACTGAAAGCCAGTGGTAAGCAACGAATTTTGCTCACCAATGCTCATCCGCATAACCTGGCGGTAAAACTTGAGCATACCGGTCTGGACGCACACCTTGATTTATTACTTTCCACCCACACATTTGGTTATCCGAAAGAGGATCAGCGGTTATGGCATGCGGTGGCCGAAGCTACGGGTCTGAAAGCTGAAAGAACGCTGTTTATTGATGACAGCGAAGCGATTCTCGATGCTGCCGCACAATTTGGTATTCGTTACTGCCTCGGTGTCACAAACCCCGATTCCGGGATTGCCGAGAAACAGTATCAGCGCCATCCGTCACTGAATGACTACCGCCGCCTGATCCCCTCGCTAATGTGAAGGAGACGCCATGAAAGAAAAACCTGCTGTTGAGGTTCGACTGGATAAATGGCTATGGGCCGCCCGTTTTTATAAAACCCGCGCGCTGGCCCGCGAAATGATCGAAGGCGGTAAGGTGCACTACAACGGGCAGCGCAGCAAGCCAAGCAAAATCGTCGAGCTGAATGCCACGCTCACTCTGCGCCAGGGAAATGACGAACGCACGGTGATTGTAAAGGCGATTACTGAACAGCGTCGCCCCGCCAGCGAGGCAGTCTTGCTGTATGAAGAGACTGCAGAAAGTGTAGAGAAACGCGAAAAAATGGCGCTGGCACGTAAACTTAATGCCTTAACCATGCCGCACCCGGACCGACGCCCGGACAAAAAAGAGCGCCGCGACCTGTTACGATTTAAACACGGCGACAGTGAATAACTGTCACCTGCAAGAGAGATGATTATGCCGCAACATGACCAATTACATCGCTATCTGTTTGAAAACTTTGCCGTTCGCGGCGAACTGGTAACCGTTTCGGAAACCCTGCAACAGATCCTTGAGAATCACGATTATCCGCAGCCCGTTAAAAACGTGCTGGCAGAATTGCTGGTTGCGACCAGCCTGTTAACCGCTACGCTAAAATTTGATGGTGATATCACCGTACAGCTGCAAGGCGACGGCCCGATGAGTCTGGCGGTCATCAACGGAAACAACAAACAGCAGATGCGTGGCGTCGCGCGCGTACAGGGCGAAATTCCGGAAAATGCCGACCTGAAAACGCTGGTCGGCAATGGTTACGTGGTGATCACCATCACCCCGAGCGAAGGCGAACGCTATCAGGGCGTGGTTGGTCTGGAAGGTGATACCCTGGCGGCCTGCCTGGAAGATTACTTTATGCGTTCTGAACAGCTGCCGACGCGCCTGTTTATTCGCACCGGCGACGTAGACGGCAAACCGGCTGCGGGCGGTATGTTGTTGCAGATAATGCCTGCACAAAATGCCCAGCAGGACGACTTCGACCATCTGGCGACGCTAACCGAAACCATCAAAACCGAAGAACTGCTGACCTTACCGGCAAACGAAGTGTTGTGGCGTTTGTATCACGAAGAAGAGGTGACGGTTTACGATCCGCAGGATGTTGAATTCAAATGCACCTGCTCGCGTGAACGTTGCGCCGACGCGCTAAAAACATTGCCGGATGAAGAAGTGGATAGCATTCTGGCGGAAGAAGGCGAAATTGACATGCATTGCGATTACTGCGGTAACCACTATCTGTTCAATGCAATGGATATTGCCGAGATCCGCAACAATGCGTCTCCGGCAGACCCGCAAGTACATTAATCATGAAATCCGGCAGAGATAACTCTGCCGGACCTAATCTTAATATGACCTTTTCAGTCGTTTACCATCCACAGTGAGATCCTGCCGGACCTGCGGTATGGCACCAATTTTATTCTCAGCCACTGCTTTTAATAGTCGATCACGTGTCAAACCTGATGGCGCCATCAACGTTTCAATCAGCTTCCACTTGTGCTCTTCATAACCGAAGACCAGCACATCACTACTCAGCTCACGATCACCGAATGTAAACAACACCTGCTCTGGCTTACCATCAGTATTGAGATCCTGACTAACAATGACGCATCTATCTGGTTTATTGCAAGATATGACACGATATCGGTACTCCATAACGCCTTCCCAGAATTCTTTATCTGGCGTCTGACTACCTGGAGCAATAGTCACCATTTTGGCTAATAATTCAGCTGTGACAACAAAGGTATCATCGTCACTGTTTTTCAGTATCCGTGCGAGTTGTCCTGCTCGCTTATTGTCACTGGTAAACGTGTCATCTTTCGCCAGCTTTTCCAGCGCTTCACGCCCTGCTCTGCCGTTACGTTGCAGCATATACAAGCTGACCTGATCTGCGGTGATTTTGCCACTTTGATAACGCGCCATATGACTATTTACACTGATGCGTTGAACATCAAGCACCGGAGAACTGAGTAGCAATAAAATGGTAAAAATGAACAAGGAAAGTGCAAGGATCACTTTGCCTTGCAGCAGAAGTGGATTGCACCCACGACGCACAATGCTCGCTACATATCCTACCGACCAGATGAGTAATACCAGTACCGTCAGCGCACCGTACAGCCGCTCTGGCGTCCAGCTATAGGGATGAATACGAAGCCACAATGCCCACCCTGCAAGAAGAACAAACACGGGGGCGATTAGCAGAGAAGCTTTGATAACACAACGCAAAGCAATGGGGTAAGGTAGCGAACTTTTTTGCGGTTCCCGCACAATCGCCATTAGTAACAGTAAGATTAGCGCCAGAATGGAGAGTAAAGCAGTCGCAGAAATACGTTCTGAGATCATCTCCAGCCCAGTAAAGGGCAAGGTAACAATAAATAACAATGCCAGAACAGAAACCAGCGGCAATAACCCAGTGGCGATAAGTGTCAGCAGCTTTTGAATGGCAGTAATTAAACGTGGTTGAGTACGTGCAAGAATCACCGCCAGCGCGGTAATCAGACCAGTAGTAATGTACAGAAACCACTCACTATCAAAAAAAAGTGTTTTGAAAAAATAGATACCAACCAGCCTGAACAATGAACTCCACAGCAGTAAGACCAGCCACACAAGACCTTGCAGGACAATAAAGACAAAAACAGTCAGAGCGTTATGCCAAAGCTGGTTATAAAAATAAGAATAGGAAGGTATGCCTTTACCCTCATGCAGACGGTACTGCAACCAGGGAAGTGCCAGCAACGCCATAAATAATAAACGGCAACCAAATAAAAACAGCATCTCATACTGTTGCCACCTGTCCATGCCTTCAGCGTTGTATTTCTGCCACCATGACAGCGCCAGAACAACAAAGGCGATTACTGCCAGCCAACCCCACAATGCACGTTGTTTAAAAGAAACCACTGTAAGCAGTAGCGTTAGCGAAATAGCCAGCGTTGCGGGCAAACCAAAGAACAACCAACTGTCATGAATGGGCACCAGATAAGTCATCAACAGGTAGCATATGCCTCCCTGAATCAAACCGGTTAACGCCATACCCCAGAGTGTTTTAAGTGAAAGCTCTGTACTATCCATGTTCTGTTCCATGACCAGGAGAAAAATTAATTATCGCATTCAAGCGCAATTAAGAGATTTCAAAGATTTTTTTTCAGAAAAACGCCTGTCGAGGTGAATCGATACTTTAAATGTATCGTTTGCAACATTACTCTGGTGAATGCGATTACACTCACATTATTCCCGACAAAAACACCATTTTTTAACCTTTTAAGAACATTTTCCTCAACATAAAAAGGTTTTCTGACATAATAAGCGCCGTTTCGTGACAGGAGTCACAGCGTTTTATGGAACGTGATTTTGTCGAGATACTTAAATCTATGAGCCTTGTCGCGGTTAACACCCCTCAAATACCCTTAATATTTCAGGTAATACATATTGGCTAAGGAGCAGTGAAATGCGCGTGAACAAAAGTTTAACCCCGCAGGATCTCATGGCTTATGGTATCAACGACGTTCAGGATATCGTTTACAACCCGAGCTACGACCTTTTATTTCAGGAAGAGCTGGACCCGAACCTGAAAGGATACGAGCGCGGTGTGTTGACCAATTTGGGTGCCGTGGCTGTCGACACTGGCGTCTTTACTGGTCGTTCACCGAAAGACAAGTATATTGTCCGCGATGACACCACGCGTGATACTTTCTGGTGGGCTGATAAAGGTAAAGGCAAGAACGACAACAAACCACTTTCTCCAGAAACCTGGCAGCATCTGAAAGGCCTTGTAACCAACCAACTTTCTGGCAAACGTCTTTTCGTCGTTGACGCCTTCTGCGGCGCAAACGCTGACACCCGTCTTTCCGTACGTTTCATTACCGAAGTGGCCTGGCAGGCGCATTTCGTCAAAAACATGTTTATCCGCCCAACGGATGAAGAACTGGTAGATTTTGAGCCAGACTTTATCGTTATGAACGGCGCAAAATGCACTAACCCACAGTGGAAAGAACAGGGTCTAAACTCTGAAAACTTCGTGGCGTTTAACTTAACTGAACGTATGCAGCTGATTGGCGGCACCTGGTACGGCGGCGAAATGAAGAAAGGGATGTTCTCAATGATGAACTACCTGCTGCCGCTGAAAGGCATCGCTTCTATGCACTGCTCCGCCAACGTTGGCGAGAAAGGCGATGTTGCGGTGTTCTTTGGCCTTTCCGGCACCGGTAAAACCACCCTTTCCACCGACCCGAAACGTCGCCTGATTGGCGATGACGAGCACGGCTGGGATGACGACGGCGTGTTTAACTTCGAAGGTGGCTGCTACGCGAAAACCATTAAATTGTCGAAGGAAGCAGAACCTGAAATCTACAACGCTATCCGCCGCGATGCGCTGCTGGAAAACGTCACCGTACGTGAAGATGGTACTATCGATTTTGACGATGGTTCAAAAACCGAGAACACCCGCGTTTCTTATCCGATCTATCACATCGATAACATCGTTAAACCGGTTTCCAAAGCGGGCCACGCAACTAAAGTTATCTTCCTGACCGCAGACGCCTTTGGCGTACTGCCACCGGTTTCTCGTCTGACTGCCGATCAAACCCAGTACCACTTCCTCTCTGGCTTCACCGCCAAACTGGCCGGTACAGAGCGCGGCATCACCGAACCGACGCCAACCTTCTCCGCTTGCTTCGGCGCGGCGTTCCTGTCGCTGCACCCAACTCAGTACGCAGAAGTGCTGGTGAAACGTATGCAAGCGGCGGGTGCGCAGGCATATCTGGTTAACACTGGCTGGAACGGCACTGGCAAACGTATCTCCATTAAAGATACCCGCGCCATTATCGACGCCATCCTCAACGGTTCGCTGGATAACGCAGAAACCTTCACTTTGCCGATGTTTAACCTGGCAATCCCAACCGAACTGCCAGGCGTAGACACGAAGATCCTCGATCCGCGTAACACCTACGCTTCTCCTGAACAGTGGCAGGAAAAAGCCGAAACTCTGGCGAAACTGTTTATCGACAATTTCGATAAATACACCGACACCCCTGCGGGTGCCGCGCTGGTAGCGGCTGGTCCAAAACTGTAATCGGCTGATATCTAACTGGCCCCTTATCCAAACGGATAAGGGGTTTTTTATATCTAATGAGCTACCAATATGTACAAGGTACACTTATAATTACCAATAGACCGCAGGATGCATAATGTTCACGTTTATTGAACTACAAGGATTTAGCAAACGCCGCCAGTTATTGTTGCCTGATGATGAGTTCCGGGCTTTTCAGGAACTACTCATTCAAGATCCCACTGCCGGTGACATTATCGCAGGCACAGGCAGTTTTAGAAAAATTCGCTGGAACCGTTCTGGAATGGGGAAACGGGGTGGCATTCGGATAATTTATTACAACGTAACACGCAATGGCCGAATTTATCTGGCGTTGATTTATCCTAAAAATGAACAGGATGATTTAACAGAAGAACAAAAAAAGGCATTGAAACTATTGTCCGAGAAGCTGCTTTAATGTTGAAGCTCCACAAATTCCACCATGGTGAAATGCCAACGGAGGCATTGAAAACAGATGAAAGATGAATTATTTGCTGATCTTCTTGCCAGCGCAGAAGAAATGGTACGCATCGAAAAGGGTGAAGAAACGCCTGAACCAGAGCACGTCCATACTTTTAGCGAAATCGATGTAAAAGCGATCCGTGAAGCAACGGGCTTACGTCAGCAAGATTTTGCTGTCGCTGTAGGGGTAAGTTATGACCTGGTCAAAAGCTGGGAAACCAAACGCCGTCAACCTACCGGAGCACCCCGAAAATTGCTCCTGCTTTTGCAAGCGAACCCTTTCATTATCAATCAATTGAAAACAATCTAAAAACAGGAGGCACCTTCGCCTCCCGTTTTATTTACCCTTCTTTTGTCGTGCCCTGCGCCCGCGTTACCAGCACTGGCAGCCAGGCGCGAATGGAAAGCCCGCCCCGCTCGCTGGTGCCAAGCTCCAGCATGCCGTTATGGTTATCCACGATACGCTGCACAATCGCCAAGCCTAGCCCAGTGCCGCTAATGGTGCGCGCACTGTCGCCGCGGACAAACGGCTGGAACAGGTGCTTACGCTGTTCCGGCGCAATTCCCGGACCGTCGTCTTCCACCTGGAACCAGGCGCGATTCGGCTCCGTGCCGCTGCTGACTTTGATCCAGCCATTGCCGTAACGAGCAGCGTTCACCACCATATTCGCCACCGCGCGTTTGATCGACAGCGGGTGCATTTTCACTTCAATGCTACCGGGGTAAAGCGCGGTTTCAATTTCCCGCTCATAGCCACTTTCGGCAGCAATCACCTCACCGAGCACTGCGTTGAGATCCGCCATTTCCATCGGCATCTCCTGCCCGGTGCGCAGGTAGTCGATAAACTGTTCAATGATGGCATTGCACTCTTCGATATCTTTATTGATCGATTCTGCCAGGTAGCCATCCTGCTCGCTCATCATCTCGGTCGCCAGACGAATACGTGTCAGCGGCGTGCGCAAGTCGTGGCTTACCCCTGCCATCAGCAGCGTGCGATCATCCGCCAGTTGCTTAACACCAGCCGCCATATGGTTAAAGGCGCGGGTAACGGAACGCACCTCCGAAGCGCCATACTCACGCAGCGGCGGCGGAATAATCCCCTTACCCACCTGCAAGGCTGCGTGTTCGAGATCGACCAACGGTCGGTTCTGGATACGGATAAACAGCCACGCCCCGCCTATCGCCAATAGCATAATCGCCAGCGTATACCGGAACAGCGGAGAAAAATCGCCCTGATGAATTTCGGTCAGCGGCACGCGAACCCAAATATTGGGCGACAGCCAGGTTTTCAGCCAGACGACAGGCGAGCTTTTGTTAACCTCAACGCGCACTTCCGTCGGGCCGCCCAGTTGCTGCGCCATCTGATGGCTTAAGAATTCATAGTGTTGTGCCCAACGCAGCCCGGCCTCTTCGGCAGCTTCGTTGGAATAGAGAGAGATCCCCAGCTCACGGTAGATCTCCCGACGGAAAGCGGGAGGCACAACCAACTGCGTGCCGTCCTCCAGTTGCAGTTTGTCGGTCATCAACATACGCACTTCGTACGCGAGGACTTTATTAAACTGCTGGAGGCTCGGCAAAATCGCGAAGTTCAGCACCACCAGATAAGTCGTCACCAGGCTGACGAACAGCAAGGTGACGATGAGCAATAACGTACGGGCAAATGAACTTCGTGGCGAGAAGCGCAATCGCCTCATGCTTTAGAACCGTCCGGCACGAAAACGTAGCCCAGACCCCAAACGGTCTGAATGTAACGCGGATGCGCCGGATCTTCTTCCACCATGCGGCGCAGACGCGAGATCTGCACGTCGATGGAACGTTCCATTGCGGAATATTCACGGCCACGGGCAAGGTTCATCAGCTTATCGCGGGAGAGCGGCTCACGTGGATGGCTGACCAGCGCCTTCAGTACCGCAAATTCACCGCTGGTAAGCGGCATCGGTTCATCTTCGCGGAACATTTCACGCGTCCCGAGGTTGAGTTTGAACTTACCGAAAGCAATTACCGCCTCTTCCTGTGACGGCGCACCCGGCAGTTCGTTCGCCTGACGACGCAGCACCGCACGAATGCGGGCCAGCAGTTCACGCGGGTTAAACGGTTTTGGAATGTAGTCGTCAGCGCCAATCTCCAGGCCAACGATACGATCCACTTCTTCCCCTTTCGCCGTCACCATAATGATCGGCATCGGGTTGCTCTGGCTACGAAGACGTCGGCAAATCGACAAGCCATCTTCACCAGGTAACATCAAATCCAGTACCATAAGATGGAAAGATTCACGAGTCAGCAGGCGATCCATCTGTTCTGCATTAGCGACGCTTCGAACCTGGAAGCCTTGTTCGGTGAGATAACGTTCCAACAGCGCACGCAGGCGCATGTCGTCATCGACCACCAGAATCTTGTAGTTCTCTTGCATTCTTTGTACTCCCAAAGGTTCGCAACAATTTGTAAGCGTGTATTCTTAAAAAAGCTTACGTTCGTCACCAGCTAAATCTGGTATGAATTTCAGCCTAAATTGTTACAAAGCATATTAAACAGCAGCTTAAGTATACAATTTATTCGGCGAAACATTATTGATTCTGTTGATATGATCACGTTATACCCAATGTGCGCATTATCAAACAGACAAAGGGAATCAACGAGATGAAAACGCCCCTGGTTACCCGGGAAGGGTATGAAAAACTCAAACAAGAGCTAAATTATCTCTGGCGTGAAGAGCGCCCGGAGGTCACAAAAAAAGTGACCTGGGCTGCAAGTCTGGGCGACCGCAGCGAAAATGCTGACTATCAGTATAATAAAAAGCGTCTGCGTGAAATCGACCGTCGCGTGCGCTATCTCACTAAATGCATGGAAAATCTCAAAATCGTCGATTACTCCCCGCAACAGGAAGGCAAAGTCTTTTTTGGCGCATGGGTGGAGATTGAAAACGACGATGGCGTGACTCACCGTTTCCGTATTGTCGGCTACGATGAAATTTTTGGCCGTAAAGATTACATCTCTATCGATTCCCCAATGGCCCGCGCATTGCTGAAAAAAGAAGTGGGCGATCTGGCAGTGGTCAATACCCCTGCCGGGGAAGCGAGCTGGTATGTTAATGCTATCGAGTACGTGAAACCGTAAGGAAGAGTCTTAACCTCCTGCCGATGGCTGGCATTTTTGCCAGCCAGTCCGTATAACTATCCCCTGATTTTTGATCCGAAAAGATGAACTCAAACCATGATGAATGATTCGTTCTGCCGCATTATTGCGGGTGAAATTCAGGCGCGCCCGGAACAGGTTGACGCTGCCGTTCGCCTGCTTGACGAAGGGAATACCGTGCCGTTTATCGCACGTTATCGTAAGGAAATCACCGGCGGTCTGGATGACACGCAGTTGCGTAATCTGGAAACGCGTCTGAGCTATCTACGCGAGCTGGAAGAGAGACGTCAGGCAATCCTCAAGTCCATTTCCGAGCAAGGCAAACTGACCGACGAGCTGGCGAATGCTATCAACGCCACCTTAAGTAAAACCGAACTCGAAGACCTCTACCTGCCCTACAAACCTAAACGCCGCACCCGCGGGCAAATTGCTATTGAAGCAGGGCTTGAGCCGTTGGCCGACCTGCTGTGGAACGATCCGTCGCACACGCCAGAAGTCGCCGCTGCACAATATGTTGATGCCGATAAAGGCGTAGCAGATACCAAAGCCGCGCTGGACGGCGCACGCTATATCCTGATGGAACGGTTTGCCGAAGATGCCGCGCTGCTGGCGAAAGTGCGTGATTATTTATGGAAGAACGCGCATTTGGTTTCTACGGTGGTGAACGGTAAAGAAGAAGAAGGGGCGAAATTCCGCGACTATTTCGATCATCACGAACCGCTGTCAACGGTGCCTTCTCACCGCGCGCTGGCGATGTTCCGTGGGCGTAACGAAGGCGTACTCCAGCTTTCGCTGAATGCCGATCCGCAGTTCGATGAGCCGCCAAAAGAGAGCTATTGCGAGCAAATCATCATGGATCACCTCGGTCTGCGCCTGAACAATGCCCCGGCGGATAGCTGGCGCAAAGGCGTGGTGAGCTGGACCTGGCGCATCAAGGTGCTGATGCATCTGGAAACCGAACTGATGGGCACAGTGCGTGAACGCGCGGAAGATGAAGCAATCAACGTCTTTGCCCGTAACCTGCACGATCTTCTGATGGCGGCCCCTGCCGGACTGCGTGCAACGATGGGCCTCGATCCGGGTCTGCGTACTGGGGTAAAAGTGGCGGTAGTCGATGCGACGGGTAAACTGGTGGCGACCGACACCATTTACCCGCACACCGGACAAGCCGCAAAAGCAGCGATGACCGTTGCTGCCTTGTGTGAAAAACATAACGTTGAACTGGTGGCAATCGGTAACGGTACGGCTTCCCGCGAAACTGAGCGTTTCTATCTCGACGTTCAGAAGCAGTTTCCGAAAGTGACCGCACAGAAAGTGATCGTCAGCGAAGCAGGCGCGTCGGTTTACTCGGCTTCCGAACTGGCGGCGCAGGAGTTCCCGGATCTCGATGTTTCGCTGCGTGGCGCAGTGTCTATCGCCCGTCGTTTGCAGGATCCGCTGGCGGAGTTGGTGAAAATCGATCCGAAATCTATCGGCGTAGGTCAGTATCAGCATGACGTCAGCCAGACGCAGCTGGCCCGCAAGCTTGACGCAGTAGTAGAAGACTGCGTAAACGCCGTTGGCGTCGATCTCAACACCGCTTCCGTTCCGCTGTTAACCCGCGTGGCGGGTCTGACGCGTATGATGGCGCAAAACATTGTGGCCTGGCGCGATGAGAACGGCCAGTTCCAGAACCGTCAGCAACTGTTAAAAGTCAGCCGCCTGGGACCAAAAGCCTTCGAGCAGTGCGCAGGCTTCTTGCGCATTAACCACGGTGACAACCCGCTGGATGCCTCTACTGTTCACCCGGAAGCCTATCCGGTGGTGGAACGCATTCTGGCAGCAACGCAGCAGGCACTGAAAGATCTGATGGGTAACAGCAGCGAACTGCGTAACCTGAAAGCGTCTGACTTTACTGATGAGAAATTCGGTGTGCCGACGGTAACCGACATCATCAAAGAGCTGGAAAAACCGGGTCGCGATCCGCGTCCGGAATTTAAAACCGCCCAGTTTGCCGATGGCGTCGAGACAATGAACGACCTGCAACCGGGGATGATCCTCGAAGGTGCGGTGACCAACGTCACCAATTTTGGTGCTTTTGTTGATATTGGCGTACATCAGGACGGCCTGGTTCACATCTCTTCATTGTCGAACAAGTTTGTGGAAGATCCGCATACCGTGGTGAAAGCGGGCGACATTGTGAAGGTGAAAGTGCTGGAAGTGGATCTTCAGCGTAAACGTATCGCCCTGACTATGCGTCTGGACGAGCAACCTGGCGAAACCAACGCCCGTCGCGGGGGCGGTAATGAACGCCCGCAAAACAACCGCCCGGCAGCCAAACCACGCGGTCGTGAAGCGCAGCCTACCGGTAACAGCGCGATGATGGATGCGCTGGCGGCGGCAATGGGCAAAAAACGTTAAACGCCCTGATTAGCCCCTAAACCTGCGCGATAAGGCGTTCACGCCGCATCTGGCAACGAACGCCTAACGAGACATAAAAGTGCCGGAGAATATCTCCGGCCTTTTTATTCCACAGCGAAACTCACAATATATTCCGGCAATATTTATCATCACATTAACAATTAAAACTTTAATCAAACATTAACCTGTCCTAATAATTCATCATCCAAATTATATTTTGCTCCGATATAACCTTGAGCCACATCAACATTCACGCAGATTATTATCTAAACCAACATTCGCACACATTTTAAGTATTGCTGATAGAAACCATTCTCATTATCATTGTGATGTTGATTATTTAATCTCTCCTTCGTTGGCGAATCATCTGGTCTCATGTCGCTGTCAAACGCCCCATGAGGTAGTTATCCAGTTTGTGAGAAACAAGTAGGCACCTATGCAATACACTCCAGATACTACGTGGAAAATTACCGGCTTTGCCCGTGAAATCAGCCCGGCATATCGCCAAAAACTGCTTTCTCTGGGTATGTTGCCAGGCTCTTCTTTTAATGTGGTGCGCGTTGCTCCACTCGGCGATCCCATTCATATCGAAACCCGTCGTGTAAGCCTGGTATTACGCAAAAAAGATCTGGCCTTATTAGAAGTTGAAGCGGTTTCCTGTTAATACAGTGAGAACAACAATGAAAAAATTAACCATTGGCTTAATTGGTAATCCAAATTCTGGCAAGACAACGTTATTTAACCAGCTCACTGGTGCACGTCAGCGTGTAGGTAACTGGGCTGGCGTTACCGTCGAACGTAAAGAAGGGCAATTCTCCACCACCGATCATCAGGTCACGCTGGTGGACCTGCCCGGCACCTATTCTCTGACCACCATCTCATCGCAGACCTCGCTCGATGAGCAAATCGCCTGCCACTATATTTTGAGTGGTGACGCCGATCTGCTGATTAACGTGGTGGATGCTTCAAATCTTGAGCGTAACCTGTACCTGACACTGCAACTGCTGGAACTCGGCATTCCCAGCATCGTGGCGCTGAATATGCTCGACATTGCCGAGAAGCAAAATATTCGCATTGAAATTGATGCGCTGTCGGCACGTCTTGGCTGCCCGGTGATCCCGCTGGTATCAACCCGTGGTCGGGGTATTGAAGCGCTCAAGCTGGCGATTGACCGCTATAAAGCTAACGACAATGTGGAACTGGTGCATTACGCACAGCCGCTGCTCAACGAAGCAGATTCACTGGCAAAAGTGATGCCTTCCGACATCCCGCTGAAACAACGTCGCTGGCTGGGCCTGCAAATGCTGGAAGGCGATATCTACAGCCGCGCCTACGCCGGTGAAGCGTCGCAGCATCTTGATGCCGCCCTCGCCCGTCTGCGTAATGAGATGGACGATCCGGCGCTGCACATTGCCGATGCGCGTTACCAGTGCATTGCTGCCATCTGTGATGTGGTAAGCAACACCCTGACGGCAGAACCCAGCCGTTTCACCACTGCGGTAGATAAAATCGTGCTCAACCGTTTCCTCGGTCTGCCGATTTTCCTCTTTGTGATGTACCTGATGTTCCTGCTGGCTATCAACATCGGCGGGGCGTTACAGCCGCTGTTTGACGTCGGCTCCGTGGCGCTATTTGTGCATGGTATTCAGTGGATTGGCTACACGCTCCACTTCCCGGACTGGCTGACTATCTTCCTCGCCCAGGGCTTGGGTGGCGGTATTAACACCGTTCTGCCACTGGTGCCACAGATCGGCATGATGTACCTGTTCCTCTCCTTCCTCGAGGACTCCGGCTATATGGCGCGTGCGGCGTTTGTGATGGACCGTCTGATGCAGGCGCTGGGCTTGCCCGGGAAATCCTTTGTACCGCTGATCGTTGGTTTCGGTTGTAACGTACCGTCGGTAATGGGCGCACGTACGCTTGATGCACCGCGTGAGCGTCTGATGACCATTATGATGGCACCGTTTATGTCCTGCGGCGCGCGTCTGGCTATCTTCGCAGTATTTGCGGCTGCCTTCTTCGGGCAGAATGGCGCACTGGCGGTCTTCTCGCTGTATGTCATCGGTATTGTGATGGCGGTGCTGACTGGCCTGATGCTCAAGTACACCATCATGCGCGGTGAAGCGACGCCGTTTGTCATGGAGCTGCCGGTCTACCATGTACCGCACGTTAAAAGTCTGTTTATCCAGACCTGGCAGCGTCTGAAAGGCTTCGTTCTGCGTGCGGGTAAAGTGATTATTATCGTCAGCATTTTCCTGAGCGCATTCAACAGCTTCTCGTTGAGCGGGAAAATCGTCGATAACATCAACGACTCGGCACTGGCTTCTGTCAGCCGGGTGATCACCCCAGTTTTCAAGCCGATTGGTGTACATGAAGATAACTGGCAGGCAACGGTTGGCCTGTTCACGGGCGCAATGGCGAAAGAAGTGGTAGTGGGTACGCTCAACACCCTCTACACCGCAGAAAATATTCAGGACGAAGAGTTCAATCCGGCGGAATTTAACCTCGGTGAAGAGCTATTCAGCGCGGTAGATGAAACCTGGCAGAGCCTGAAAGACACCTTCAGTCTTAGCGTACTGATGAACCCCATTGAAGCGAGCAAAGGCGACGGTGAAATGGGTACCGGAGCGATGGGCGTGATGGATCAGAAATTTGGAAGCGCAGCAGCTGCTTACAGCTACCTGATTTTCGTTCTGCTGTATGTACCGTGTATCTCGGTGATGGGCGCTATCGCGCGTGAATCCAGCCGTGGCTGGATGGGCTTCTCCATCCTGTGGGGGCTAAATATCGCTTACTCGTTGGCAACATTGTTCTACCAGGTCGCCAGCTACAGCCAGCATCCAACCTACAGCCTGGTATGCATTCTGGCGGTTATCCTGTTTAACATCGTGGTTATCGGTTTGCTGCGTCGCGCGCGTAGCCGGGTCGATATCGAACTGCTGGCAACACGCAAATCGGTAAGCAGTTGCTGTGCAGCCAGCACCACTGGCGATTGCCACTAATGGCTTCACTTATTCAGGTGCGTGATTTGCTGGCGTTACGGGGCCGTATGGAAGCGGCCCAGATAAGCCAGACACTGAACACCCCGCAACCCATGATTAACGCCATGCTGCAACAGCTGGAAAGTATGGGCAAAGCCGTGCGGATTCAGGAAGAACCTGACGGCTGCCTCTCCGGGAGTTGTAAAAGCTGCCCGGAAGGCAAAGCCTGTCTGCGTGAGTGGTGGGCGTTACGTTAACCTTGTTTTACTACCTGTTTTGAAAGCCCGGTATGCGTTTGCAACCGGGCTTTTTTGCGTGCGGCTTTCCATAAAAATGCAACTCTTGCAGTACAACGTAAGTTCCTCTGAAAGCGTCTCGCAGGGATGAAAACTCGCTAATGCACAGGTGTGGAGTGGCGCGTAGAGTCGCGGCATTCAAACAACAGGTGAAGGAACGCCATGAGCAAAAAGCAGAGTTCCACCCCACACGATGCGCTGTTCAAACTCTTTTTACGCCAACCGGACACGGCACGCGATTTTCTTGCGTTCCATTTACCGGCACCTATTCACGCGCTCTGTGATATGAAAACCCTCAAGCTGGAGTCGAGCAGCTTTATTGATGACGATCTGCGTGAAAGCTATTCCGACGTGCTGTGGTCGGTGAAAACGGAACAAGGACCGGGATATATCTATTGTCTGATTGAACATCAAAGCACCTCAAACAAACTGATCGCATTTCGCATGATGCGTTACGCCATTGCCGCAATGCAAAATCACCTGGATGCCGGATACAAAACGTTGCCGATGGTGGTGCCATTGTTGTTTTACCACGGCATTGAAAGCCCATATCCCTATTCACTGTGTTGGCTGGATTGTTTCGCCGATCCCAAACTGGCCAGACAGCTTTATGCCTCTGCATTTCCGCTGATTGATGTCACTGTCATGCCTGATGATGAAATCATGCAGCACCGGCGCATGGCGCTGCTGGAGCTAATTCAAAAACATATACGTCAACGCGACCTGATGGGGCTGGTAGAGCAAATGGCCTGCTTATTAAGTAGTGGATACGCTAATGACAGACAAATCAAAGGGCTGTTTAATTACATACTGCAAACTGGCGATGCAGTACGTTTTAACGATTTTATCGATGGTGTGGCCGAACGTTCACCGAAACACAAGGAGAGTTTAATGACTATTGCGGAAAGATTGCGGCAAGAAGGGTTTCAGAAAGGTATACGTACCAACGCCCTAAATATTGCCAAAACCATGCTGGATGCCGGAGTCTCTCTTGAGGACGTTCTGCGATTTACCAGCCTGACGGTTGAAGACCTTGCTGAAATAAATCATCAATAACGTTAAGGATGGTTTAATGACAGATGCAGAAAGAGAATATCTTATTAGTTACCTGATTGGTTATTTATTGGGTCGACGCCTGGAAGCCCTGGATATCGCCAAAAGAATGCTGTAATCCGGAGTCCCTCTTGCAGACATCATGCGATTTACCGGGGTGTCAGAAGAGGAGTTGGCTGCGGCGAGCCAGTAAAGTTCTGTCTCGCCATTTCAAAAGCTGTCTACACCCTCTGCTTGAACGCCACCAGCAGGTGACAAAACTCGTCCGGATGCGAAATAAACGGCGCATGGGCCGCTTTGGCGAAGATGTACGACTCGCTGTGTGGCCAGAGTTTATCCAGCATCGGCACCACTTTGCGCGGCACCAGGCCGTCGAGATAACCATACAATCGCAAAAATGGCATTGGTACGTGTTGCAGCGGCTGGCGGAGATCGACCGTTTTCAGAATTTCCAGCCCGCCATTAAGCACGTCGACCTCCGGCATCGGTAACGCCAGAACGGTTTTCCTCAGCGCTCGCGCATCCTGGCGTGCCGTTTCAGTACCCATGGTTTGTAACGCCAGGAACCGCTCCACTGTACGCTGAAAATCATCACTGAGTTGCTGCTGGAAACCTGCCAGCACGTCCGGTTTTATCCCCGGCCACTCGTCACGAGCACTAAAACACGGTGATGACGCAACGGTGACTATCGCCTGAACACGCTCGGGATGGGTTAACGCAATCTGGCTTGCCACCAGCCCGCCCAGACTCCAGCCTAGCCAAATGGCTTTATCAGGTGCCTGTCGCAGCACGACTTCGGCCATATCAGCAAGCGACATCGCACCAAATCCCCGGCTGCGCCCGAAACCGGGCAGATCAACAAGGTGCAGCGTAAAATGCGAGCTAAGTTCCTCATCAATGCAACGCCACACTTCGGCATTCAGTCCCCATCCGTGCAGCAGCACAAGATGAACATTCCCCTGACCTTTGGTCTGCCACCAGATGTTATTCATCCGCTATTGTTCTCTTTTTACTTACAAGGATGAACATATGCTAACAGTACCGGGATTATGCTGGCTATGCCGAATGCCCCTGGCGTTAGGTCATTGGGGGATTTGTTCGGTCTGCTCACGCGCCACCCGTACAGATAAAACGTTATGCCCACAATGTGGATTACCTGCCACACACTCCCATCTTCCCTGCGGTCGCTGCCTGCAAAAACCGCCACCCTGGCAAAGACTGGTCACGGTTGCCGACTATGCGCCGCCATTAAGTCCGCTTATACACCAGCTTAAGTTTTCCCGGCGCAGCGAAATCGCCAGCGCCCTGTCACGTCTGTTACTATTGGAAGTCTTACACGCCCGTCGCACCACCGGCTTGCAACTGCCTGATCGCATCATCAGCGTTCCGTTATGGCAGCGGCGTCATTGGCGTCGGGGATTTAATCAGAGCGATTTGCTGTGTCAACCGTTATCACGCTGGTTGCACTGCCAATGGGATAGCGAAGCCGTCACGCGTACACGGGCCACCGCGACCCAGCATTTTCTCAGCGCCCGGCTGCGCAAGCGCAACCTGAAAAATGCCTTTCGCCTTGAATTGCCTGTGCAAGGTCGCCATATGGTGATTGTGGATGATGTCGTTACCACTGGAAGTACCGTCGCAGAAATTGCGCAGCTGCTTTTACGCAATGGTGCGGCGACAGTCCAGGTCTGGTGCCTTTGTCGAACCTTGTAGAGCCTCGATGATGGGCGTATTATAACCAACTAAAATAGTCAACTATTAGGCCATTTACTATGATCCGTATTTCCGATGCTGCACAAGCGCACTTTGCCAAACTGCTGGCAAATCAGGAAGAAGGGACACAAATCCGCGTATTTGTGATTAACCCTGGCACGCCTAACGCTGAATGTGGTGTTTCTTATTGTCCGCCGGACGCTGTGGAAGCCACCGACACTGCCCTGAAATTTGACCTGCTGACCGCGTATGTTGATGAATTAAGCGCTCCTTACCTGGAAGATGCAGAGATCGACTTTGTTACCGACCAGTTGGGTTCTCAGCTGACGCTGAAAGCCCCGAACGCCAAAATGCGTAAAGTAGCAGACGATGCGCCGCTGATGGAGCGTGTGGAGTATATGCTGCAATCGCAGATCAACCCGCAACTTGCCGGTCACGGCGGTCGTGTTTCGCTGATGGAAATCACCGAAGACGGTTACGCCATTCTGCAATTTGGCGGCGGCTGTAACGGTTGTTCAATGGTCGATGTGACGCTGAAAGAAGGGATCGAGAAGCAGCTGCTGAACGAGTTCCCGGAACTGAAAGGTGTACGCGATCTCACCGAACACCAGCGCGGCGAACACTCTTACTACTAAGTCACCCCTTTTGTAGATTGCCCGATGCGACGCTAAAGCGCCTTATCGGGCTTACTCCATCCCTGTCGTCCCCCCCCGAGATAATTTGACCTGGGTCGCATAATTTAAATTTACCCCGCTCTGGTGATTCTCAAGCGCACAATGTTACCCGTATCATTCGTATGGGCACCAAACACACTCATAACATCTGACTACACTAATTAGGTTTAGTAGTCATCAGCCGTGGTGCCGTTATATCTCTGTTCCCAGTTGGGGCAGTCATAATTTATCGTCAGAATCCTGACGTTACCCATAACAAATTAAAGGCCAGGTAAATCATGCCATTAGTCATTGTTGCTATCGGTGTAATCTTGTTATTACTCCTGATGATCCGCTTCAAAATGAACGGCTTCATCGCTCTCGTCCTGGTGGCGCTTGCTGTTGGATTAATGCAGGGAATGCCACTGGATAAAGTTATTGGCTCCATCAAAGCTGGTGTCGGTGGTACGCTCGGCAGCCTTGCCCTGATCATGGGTTTTGGCGCGATGCTGGGCAAAATGCTGGCAGACTGCGGTGGTGCACAACGTATCGCCACCACGCTGATTGCCAAATTTGGTAAAAAACACATCCAATGGGCGGTAGTGTTAACCGGTTTTACTGTCGGTTTTGCCCTGTTCTATGAAGTGGGCTTCGTGCTAATGCTGCCGCTGGTGTTTACCATCGCGGCTTCCGCGAATATTCCACTGCTGTATGTTGGTGTACCAATGGCGGCTGCACTCTCTGTGACCCACGGCTTCCTGCCACCGCATCCGGGTCCGACTGCGATTGCCACCATTTTCAATGCCGATATGGGTAAGACCCTGCTGTACGGCACCATTCTGGCAATCCCGACTGTTATTCTTGCTGGTCCGGTTTATGCTCGCGTGCTGAAAGGTATCGATAAGCCAATTCCGGAAGGTCTGTACAGCGCGAAAACCTTTAGCGAAGAAGAGATGCCAAGCTTTGGCGTCAGCGTCTGGACCTCTCTGGTGCCGGTTGTGCTGATGGCGATGCGTGCGATTGCTGAAATGATCCTGCCTAAAGGTCACGCTTTCCTGCCGGTGGCGGAGTTCCTCGGTGACCCGGTAATGGCAACGCTGATTGCCGTGCTGATTGCGATGTTCACCTTTGGTCTGAACCGTGGTCGTTCAATGGATCAGATTAACGACACGCTGGTTTCTTCCATCAAAATCATCGCGATGATGCTGTTGATCATCGGTGGTGGCGGTGCGTTCAAGCAGGTGCTGGTAGACAGCGGCGTGGACAAATACATTGCTTCCATGATGCACGAAACCAATATTTCTCCGCTGCTGATGGCCTGGTCGATTGCTGCCGTACTGCGTATCGCGCTGGGTTCTGCAACTGTTGCGGCAATCACTGCGGGGGGTATCGCGGCACCACTAATTGCAACGACGGGTGTTAGCCCGGAACTGATGGTTATTGCGGTTGGTTCCGGTAGTGTGATTTTCTCTCACGTGAACGATCCGGGCTTCTGGCTGTTCAAAGAGTACTTTAACCTGACTATCGGCGAGACCATCAAGTCCTGGTCGATGCTGGAAACCATTATCTCGGTGTGCGGTCTGGTAGGCTGTCTGCTGCTGAATATGGTGATTTGATAACACTGACTGCCGGATGCATCGCATCCGGCATCAACCGCACTCTATTTCTTCTTCCCTATCGCCCTGCGCCGCTTGTCCAGATCCTTAATCAACTTGTTCACCTCATAATCGGCAAACATCGACTCAAGCGTTGCAGAAAGCTTACGTCGCCAGTTTTTATACTGGTAACTGGTGCCGGGGATATTCACCGGGTCCGCCATATCCAGCCAGTCTTCTGGCTGTAGCCCTAACAGGGCGCTGTTGCTGTCAGCGATATAACGTTGCAAACCACGATTCAGCGTCGGCGTCATCGACATCAACGATGCCTTATGCCCGGCACGTTTTGGCAGACAGCCATATTTATGCAGCGCATCCAGCAGCCCTTGCTTCGCCAGTTCGCGATCTTCATACAAACCTTGCAGCACGTCTTCATCCGGGTACAGCCCCAGCGTTTTGCCGAGCGTTAAATCCCCGCTCTCCCAGTAGCCACGAAGCGTAGGCAGGTCGTGTGTTGCCGCAACCGCCATCGACTGTTCCGGATACGCTTTTGGCGCGCGGAATGTCTTCTCGTGGTCGCTTTCGAAATAGAGCACTTTGTAGGAGTACACACCGCTGCTGCGCAGTTTACCGACAATCTCTACCGGTACAGTGCCGAGATCTTCACCAATCACCATGCAGCGATGGCGCTTACTTTCGAGTGCCAGAATCGAGAGCAGATCATCTACCGGATAGTGAACATACGCGCCCTGATCTGCCGTCTCGCCATACGGTATCCACCACAAACGCAGCATCGACATCACATGGTCAATTCGCAACGCGCCGCAGTTTTGCATATTGGCACGCAACAGCTCGATAAACGGTTCATAGGCACGCGCGGTGATGATATGCGGATCCATCGGCGGCAATCCCCAGTTCTGCCCCAGCGGGCCGAGGATATCCGGCGGTGCGCCAACCGACGCTTTCAGGCAATACAGTTCACGGTCGCACCAGGTTTCCGACCCACCTTCCGCTACGCCAACCGCCAGGTCACGATACAAGCCAATCGGCATTTCATGGCCCTGGCTTATCTCCCAGCAGGCGGCAAACTGGCTGTAAGCCAGCCACTGCAACCAGAGATAAAAATCGACGTCATCACGATGTTCTTCGCAGAACTGGTGCACTTCTGGTGAATCCACGTTCTGATACGCCTGCGGCCATGCTGGCCAGCCCCAGCGCATTTCGTCTTCTTTCACTTGCTGGGCATGTAACGCGTCAAACGCCGCCTGCCAGAACAGGCTGTCGCCCTGCTCTGCAACAAACTGGCGAAACGCGGCCATCTGCTCATCATCACGTTGCGCAAAACCTTTCCACGCCATCCGCAGCGCTGTCATTTTCAGCGCAGTGACGGTGGAGTAATCGACCCAGTCGGCATCCCGCGCCTGTTGCAGCGTCTGTTGCGTGGTCGGTAACTGCCACCAGGCCTGAGCCTCTTCGCTAAGATGGAAATCTTCGACGGCGTTAACGTCGATATAAACCACATTTAGCCAGCGACGAGAAGACGGGCTATACGGGCTGGCACTTTCCGGATTTGCCGGATAGAGCGCATGAATCGGGTTCAGACCGATGAACGACCCACCACGTTTTGCCACATCCACCAGCATCGCTTTGAGATCGCCAAAATCCCCAATACCCCAGTTTTTTTCCGATCGCAGCGTATAAAGCTGGACGCAGGCGCCCCACAGCTTTTGTTTATTCAGCAACGCCTGCGGTTCGTAACAGCGTTTCGGGGCGACAATCACCCGGCAATGCGCGCGCTGGTCGTCCTGGGTGAGTGTCAACGTGTGATAACCTTCCGGCAACTTCGTCGGTAAATTGAACGCTTTGCCCCCCGTTACATGGCCTTTGAACTGCGTGCCTTCTTCGGTGGTCAGCAGCCAGCTATATTCGCCGCTGCCCTCCACCGCCATCGGCATTTTTTTGCCGCTGGTATAGACCATGACATTCGGGACTGGCGTTACCGCCACTTTCGTGGCGGTACGTTGATGCATCGCGTCAAGCAAACGCCGTTTGGTTTCGGCGCTAATCGACTGCGGTTTACCGTGGGCATTGATGTAATTGGGGCTGATCCCCGCCGCCAGCGCGGCATTATCCAGACGTTTGCTTTCCATCGAGCTTCCTTAGCGTTTTGCCTGCCAGATACGAGCCTGATAATCGCGAATAGAGCGATCCGAGCTAAACATACCGCAGCGGGCGGTATTGAGGATCGCCGCACGAGTCCAGGCCTCCTGATCGCGATACAGCACATCCACTTGTTTTTGCGCTTCGACATAAGCCGCAAAATCCGCCATCACCAGATACGGATCGCCGCCCTGTTTGCCGATACTGTGCAGCATCTGGTCAAACGCGTGTTTATCGCCATTGCTATATTTACCGCTTTCCAGCTCTTTCAATACTGCGTCCAGCACCTTATCTTTCTTCCGCCATTTCACCGGATCATAGCCCTTAGCTTTCAGCGCTTTAACCTGCTCCACGGTATGACCAAAGATAAAGATATTCTCTTCACCGACTTTCTCAGCGATTTCGACGTTTGCGCCATCCAGCGTACCAACAGTGAGCGCGCCGTTAAGCGCCAGTTTCATATTGCCAGTGCCAGAAGCCTCTTTTCCTGCGGTGGAGATCTGTTCGGAGATATCCGCCGCCGGGATCAGCATTTCCGCCGCCGAAACACAATAATCCGGCAGGAACACCACCTTCAGCTTGTCGCCCACCTGCGGATCGTTGTTGATCACATCTGCCACTTTGTTGATCGCAAAGATAATATTCTTCGCCAGGTAGTAGCCCGGTGCCGCTTTCGCGCCGAAGAGGAAGACGCGCGGTACGCGGTCAGCCTGCGGGTTTTCACGAATCTCTTTGTACAACGCCAGAATATGCAGCAGATTCAGGTGCTGACGTTTGTACTCATGCAAGCGTTTGATCTGAATATCGAAAATCGCCTGAGGATTGATTTCAATACCGGTACGAACTTTCACAAACTCCGCCAGACGGACTTTATTCGCCTGCTTGATCTCGCGATATTGCTGACGGAATTTCGCGTCATCAGCGAATTTTTCCAGATTGATCAGCTGATCGAGATCGTTAGCCCACTCTTTTTTCAGTGATTTATCCAACAGAGCCGCCAGTGCCGGGTTGCATTGCTTGATCCAGCGACGTGGCGTAATACCGTTGGTGACGTTATGAAATTTGTTCGGCCATAACTGGTGATATTCCGGGAACAAATCTTTCACCACCAGATCCGAGTGCAGCGCTGCCACACCGTTCACCGCAAAACCACTTACTACGCACATATTGGCCATGCGAACTTGTTTGTCATGTACCACCGCCAGCTTCGCCCATACCGCTTTATCGCCCGGCCAGGTTTTTTCCACCAGCTTCTTAAAGCGGTTGTTGATTTCGTTGATGATCTGCATATGGCGTGGCAGCAGGGCTTTTACCAGTTTCTCATCCCAGCACTCCAGTGCTTCTGGCATCAGGGTATGGTTGGTATAAGCAAAGGTATTGCTGGTGATCGCCCAGGCTTCATCCCAGCTCATCTGATGCTCATCAATCAGCACGCGCAGCAGCTCTGGAATGGCAATAGTCGGATGGGTATCGTTCAGTTGAATAACTTCGTAATCTGCCAGCTCGTGAAGTTTACGGCCAGCCAGATGATGACGGCGCAGAATATCCGCCACCGAACAGGCACACTGGAAGTATTGTTGCATCAGACGCAGTTTTTTACCCGCAGTGTGGTTGTCGTTTGGATAGAGAACTTTGGTTAGTTTCTCAGCGTCGATGCCCTGTTGTTCAGCACGCAGGAAATCGCCGTCATTGAATTTGGTGAGGTTAAACGGATGCGCATGTGTTGCTTGCCATAAACGCAGCGGCTGCGCCACGCCGTTACGGTAGCCCAGCACAGGCAAATCCCACGCCTGGCCGATAATTTTAAACCCTGGCTCCCAACGTCCATCTTTAGTGACTTTACCACCGATACTGACCTGTACATCTAATGCTTCGTTATGGCGGAACCACGGATAACTACCACGATGCCAGTCATCTGGCGCTTCCATTTGTTGGCCGTCAACAAATGACTGACGGAACAAACCATATTGATAGTTCAGGCCATAGCCTGTTGCGGATTGTCCGACAGTCGCCATTGAGTCGAGGAAACATGCCGCCAGACGGCCCAGACCGCCGTTACCTAACGCCGGGTCAGTCTCTTCTTCCAGCAAATCGGTCAGGTGAATGTCATAGGCTTTCAGTACGTCACTGACTCCGTCATACCAACCGAGATTCAGTAAGTTGTTCCCGGTCAAACGACCAATCAGAAACTCCATTGAGATGTAGTTCACATGGCGCTGATTTTGAGTGGGTTTAGCCACCGGCTGGGCACTGAGTAGTTCCGCGAGGGCACCGCTCACTGCCTGCCACCATTGACGGGAGGTCATTTCTTCGGCGGATTGCAAACCGAAACGTTGCCACTGACGAGTCAGGGCTGCCTGAAATTGATCTTTGTTAAAGGTTGGCTGTGACATAGGAATTCCGGGTCCTTAGCTAATAAAACAACGTTATCGCTAGTTTGCCTGGCTCGTTGTTAACCTTCCTCCTCCTGCCAGGGATTAGGCGGGGAGGAGTTGCGGGGATGAGCATAAAAGTGTGATCAATGCCACTTAAAGGTAGCGCAATCACCCATAAATGCCCCACTTCGCCACATGGCATCCTTGCTTATTGCTCACAATTGGGGGAGAGAAAAAAGAGACAATATCAAATCGTACTCAGTAGTTCATGCAAAATATGTAAACAGTGAAATAGTTACCTGATGGGAAAATCAATTGCGCAGAGTATGTCAATATTTACTACGCGAAGAATTATTAAGATAAGCCTTAATAGCAGTTCCAGTGATAGCTTAATAGAGCCTGGAATTTTTAAGGCAAATTACCCAAGAATCCAGATTTCACGCACCTTCAGTGAAATTTTACGATTTCTTGTAACAGTCATTGGGAAATGTGACAGAGCGCAAATTCAGACACATAAAAAAGTCGCTTAGCTTGCAATGAGTCACTTTCTGACCGACCTTATATCTATTATTACGAAGCGCAAAAAAAATAAAAATTCTCTAAAATTCCCACAGTGAAGTGTTTAACTATGTTGATTCCGTCTAAACTCAGTCGTCCGGTTCGACTCGACCATACCGTGGTTCGTGAGCGCCTGCTGGCTAAACTTTCCGGCGCGAACAATTTCAGACTGGCACTCATTACCAGCCCGGCTGGCTATGGGAAAACGACGCTCGTTTCACAGTGGGCGGCGGGTAAAAGCGAACTCGGTTGGTTCTCTCTCGATGAAGGCGACAACCAACAAGAGCGGTTTGCCAGCTACCTGATTGCCGCAATCCAACAGGCCACCAACGGGCACTGCACTGCCAGTGAAGTGATGGCGCAAAAGCGGCAATACGCCAGTCTCTCCTCACTCTTTGCCCAATTGTTTATCGAACTGGCAGAGTGGCATCAGCCGCTCTACCTGGTTATTGACGATTATCATCTGATCACGAATCCGGTGATTCACGAATCCATGCGCTTCTTTTTACGCCATCAACCCGAGAATCTGACCCTGGTAGTGATGTCGCGTAATTTACCGCAATTAGGTATCGCCAATCTTCGTGTCCGCGATCAGTTGCTGGAAATTGGTAGCCAACAACTGGCTTTTAATCACCAGGAAGCCAAGCAGTTTTTCGACCGTCGTCTGACATCACCTATCGAAGCTGCGGAAAGCAGCCGTATGTGTGACGACGTCTCTGGCTGGGCCACGGCACTGCAACTTATCGCCCTTTCTGCCCGACAAAATAGCCATTCGGCGCATCAGTCAGCAAGGCGCCTCTCAGGTATTAATGCCAGCCATCTTTCGGATTATCTGGTGGATGAGGTGTTAAACAATGTCGATCTCGCCACTCGTCATTTTCTGTTGAAAAGCGCCATTCTTCGTTCAATGAATGACGCTCTCATTACCCGCGTAACCGGGGAAGAAAATGGTCAAATGCGCCTTGAAGAGATCGAACGTCAGGGATTATTCCTGCAACGAATGGACGACTCTGGCGAATGGTTCAGTTATCACCCGCTGTTCGGTAACTTTCTGCGCCAACGCTGTCAGTGGGAGCTGGCGGCAGAACTCCCTGAAATCCACCTCGCTGCTGCTGAAAGCTGGATGGCGCAAGGTTTTCCCAGCGAAGCTATTCACCATGCATTAGCGGCGGGCGATGCCAGCATGCTACGCGATATTTTATTGAATCATGCCTGGGGATTATTTAATCACAGCGAACTGGCGCTTCTGGAAGAATCCCTGAAAGCACTTCCATGGGAAAGTCTACTGGAAAATCCCCGCCTGGTGCTGCTGCAAGCCTGGCTGATGCAAAGTCAGCATCGCTACAGTGAAGTCAATACGCTGTTGGCTCGTGCCGAGCAAGAGATCAAAGGCGAGATGACCGGCACACTGCATGCAGAGTTCAATGCCCTGCGTGCTCAGGTAGCGATTAACGCGGGCAATCCCGAAGAAGCAGAACGCCTGGCCAGGCTGGCACTGGATGAGCTGCCTATCGCCTGGTTCTACAGTCGAATTGTTGCCACTTCTGTTCATGGCGAAGTGCTGCATTGTAAAGGTGATCTCTCCCGTTCGCTGGCACTGATGCAGCAAACTGAACAGATGGCGCGACACCATGACGTCTGGCATTACGCTCTCTGGAGTCTGATTCAGCAGAGCGAGATCTATTTTGCTCAGGGCTTTTTACAGGCAGCATGGGAAACTCAGGATAAAGCCTTTCAGTTGATCAAAGAACAACATCTTGAGCAGCTACCGATGCATGAGTTTCTGGTACGTATTCGTGCGCAACTGCTTTGGGCATGGTCGCGGCTGGACGAAGCTGAAGCATCTGCGCGCAGCGGTATAGAAGTGCTTTCATCTTTTCAGCCACAACAACAATTGCAATGTCTGGCACTGTTGGTGCAATGTTCGCTGGCGCGAGGTGATCTCGACAATGCACGTACCTTATTGAATCGTCTGGAAAACCTGCTTGGCAATGGACAATATCATAGCGACTGGATCTCCAATGCTGATAAGGTCCGCGTGATTTACTGGCAGATGACGGGCGATAAAAAAGCCGCTGCAAACTGGCTGAGCCAAACGCCAAAACCGGAGTTTGCCAATAACCACTTCCTGCAAGGTCAGTGGCGCAATATTGCCAGAGCGCAAATTCTGTTAGGGGAGTTTGAACCCGCGGAAATTGTGCTGGAAGAGTTGAATGAAAATGCACGTCAGCTACGTCTGATGAGCGATCTCAACCGTAATTTATTGTTACTCAACCAGTTGTATTGGCAGGCTGGTCGCAAAAATGATGCCCAGCGTGTACTTATGGAAGCACTACAACTGGCAAACCGCACCGGATTTATCAGCCATTTTGTCATCGAAGGCGAAGCGATGGCACAACAACTGCGCCAGCTGATTCAGCTTAATACGCTGCCGGAACTGGAACAGCACCGCGCCCAGCGTATTCTGCGAGAAATCAATCAACATCATCGGCATAAATTCGCCCATTTCGATGAGAATTTCGTTGAACGTCTGCTAAATCATCCAGAAGTGCCAGAACTGATCCGCACCAGCCCGCTGACGCAACGTGAATGGCAGGTCCTGGGGCTGATTTACTCCGGTTACAGCAACGAGCAAATCGCAGGCGAACTGGAGGTGGCAGCGACCACCATCAAGACGCATATCCGCAATCTGTATCAGAAACTCGGCGTGGCCCATCGCCAGGATGCGGTACAACACGCCCAGCAATTGCTGAAGATGATGGGGTACGGAGTGTAAGTTTAGCCGGATAACGCGCCAGATCCGGCTTACATCTCTGCATCATTCAATGCTCACCCGCGTTACGCCGTCTGCTTCAGTCAGACTAAACCGCACAGGCAAAAAACGCTCCACCACCGCGATATTGGTCAGTAGATGACATGAGGGATAGGCGACCGTAAATTCTCCCGCCCCCGCCAGCGCCATTGGCAGTACCAGCTGGTCGGCGAGATATTCCCCCACCGCCGCCGGGCTTGCAAGGTAGCGTTTAACTTCTTGCACTAACTGCGCAGCCACCACCTCGGCACTGACGCGCTTTTCACCGACGACAAAAAAGCGTTCAGTGATATTTTCACTTTCGACTTCAAGCGAGACGGTATTACCCGGCCCCTGGTCGCGCGGCAGGTTATGAATATTCTGCTCATGCAGGGAAAAACTACCCGCCAGCGTAGCGATTTCACGCTCAGCGACATGGCGTGGCACACCAGCCAGTAGCACCTCTCCACGCATCTGCACAATGTTCCCGCGCTCGCCAAGTTGCAAGGTGTTAAACGATGCCACGGGCGAGACTTCCGTCGCCACCACGCCGCCTCCGGCAGGATAAAAACCGTGACGTAACAGCGTGGTTTGCTGATGAATTCCTATTTTTGCCAGCAGCGGCTCCAGCACCCGGCGGATAAAATCTGCAGGCGGGGCCGACGGGTTATCGGTACCTCCGCTCACTTCAACACGAGAAGGACCATCGGCAAACCACAGCGCGGGCAGTACCGTTTGTAGTACCAGCGTGCAACTTCCGGCGCTACCAATAGCAAAGCGGTAGTCGCCACCGCGCACGGTACCGGGCCGGAAGACCAGACGCTGCGACCCCAGCTCCGCGCCCTCCACCGTTGCTCCGCAAATTTCCGTCGCTGCCTTTACAGCCGTCAGATGCTGGCGCAACAGCCCCGGTTTCGCCCGCCCGGCGCGAATGCCGGTGATGGTAAATGGCTGGCCGGTTATCATCGACAGACTCAGCGCCGAGCGCAGGATCTGCCCGCCGCCTTCGCCCTGTGCGCCATCCAGCGCAATCATCCTTTTCATCATTTATCCTTTTACACACACCACCTGACGCAGGGTGTAGATAACTTCCACCAGATCGCTTTGTGCCGCCATCACCGCGTCGATATCTTTATACGCCATCGGGATTTCGTCGATCACTTCGGCATCTTTACGGCATTCCACATGCGCGGTGGCACGAATTTGATCTTCCACGCTGAACAGTTTTTTCGCTTTAGTACGGCTCATTACCCGCCCGGCACCGTGGCTGCACGAACAGAACGACTCTTCATTTCCCAGCCCACGGACAATAAAGCTTTTCGCCCCCATCGAACCGGGAATAATTCCATATTGACCAGCACGCGCAGACACCGCGCCTTTACGCGTCACATAGATCTCTTCGCCAAAGTGCTGTTCTTTTTGCACATAGTTGTGGTGACAGTTGATCTCTTCCATCGCCAGCGTTTGTGGCTGTCTTACCGTTTTCTGCGTAACGCTCTGCAACGCCGTTACCACGTTTTCCATCATCGCATCGCGGTTAAGGCTGGCAAAAAGCTGCGCCCAGGCCACCGCTTTCAGGTAATCGTCAAAATATTCCGTACCTTCCAGAAAGTACGCCAGGTCACGCGATGGCAACGTTTCAAGCGTTTCCTGCAACTCTTTTTGCGCCAGATCGATAAAGTAAGTCCCGATGGCATTACCAATTCCGCGTGAACCGGAGTGCAGCATAATCCACACCTGATCCGACTCATCAAGGAAAATTTCAATAAAGTGGTTACCCGTTCCCAGCGTTCCCAGGTGTTTATAGTTATTGGTATTAAGGAAACGCGGATATTTTTGCGTTAACCACTGATAACCGGCTTCAAGCTCAGCCCATTTCGCATCGACGTTAACAGGCGGGTTTTCCCATGCGCCTTTATCACGTTTACAACGGCCTGTGGTACGCCCATGCGGCACGGCAGTTTCAATCGCCTGACGCAGCTCCGCCAGGTTTTCAGGCAGGTCAGCCGCCGTTAACGCGGTACGCAGCGCGTTCATTCCACAGCCAATATCCACGCCCACTGCCGCCGGAATAATCGCCCCTTTGGTCGGGATCACGCTACCAATGGTGGAACCTTTACCCAGATGTACATCAGGCATTACTGCAATATGTTTGAAAATAAACGGCATCTTCGCCGTATTAATAAGTTGCTGACGCGCATCGTCTTCTACCGGTACGCCTTTGGTCCACATTTTTACCGGGACATTTTCAGTGGTCAGTAATTCGTAATTCATTTTGTTTTTCTCTTTTCGTTGTTTACTGTCCAGATAATTGCAACCGTCGTGCCAGAAAATTAAATAAGCAGATTAATTTTTTAATTCATTGTTTTTAAATAGATAAAATCTTTACGTCCGTAAACGGAGATTTCCCGCAAAGCCAATTCGCCGATAATGAAATATCGTCTTTTATAAGGATATCTAAGATGCGTAAAACAGTGGCTTTTGGCTTTGTCGGCACCGTACTGGATTATGCCGGGCGCGGCAGTCAGCGATGGTCGAAATGGCGTCCGTCACTCTGTCTATGCCAGCAAGAATCGTTAGTCATCAATCGACTGGAATTGTTGCACGACGCCCGCTCGCGCTCGCTGTTTGAAACGCTTAAACGCGATATCGCCAATGTTTCGCCAGAAACAGAAGTGGTGAGCGTTGAGATTGAACTGCATAACCCGTGGGATTTCGAGGAGGTTTACGCCTGCCTGCATGATTTCGCCCGTGGTTACGCGTTCGAACCTGATAAAGAAGACTATTTAATTCACATCACCACCGGTACCCACGTCGCGCAGATTTGCTGGTTTCTGCTGGCGGAAGCACGTTACCTGCCCGCCAGGTTAATACAATCTTCGCCACCGCGTAAAAAAGAACAGCCCAATAGCCCTGGTGCGGTGACGATTATCGATCTCGATTTAAGCCGTTATAACGCTATTGCCAGCCGCTTTGCCGAGGAACGCCAGCAAACCCTCGATTTCCTCAAATCCGGCATTGCCACGCGTAACTCCCATTTCAACCGCATGATTGAGCAGATCGAAAAAGTGGCGATTAGATCCCGTGCGCCGATCCTGCTCAACGGCCCAACCGGTGCGGGAAAGTCGTTTCTGGCACGACGCATCTTCGAGTTAAAACAGGCGCGGCATCAGTTTAGCGGCACGTTTGTGGAAGTGAACTGCGCCACTCTGCGCGGCGATACTGCCATGTCGACGCTGTTTGGTCATGTGAAAGGCGCGTTCACCGGGGCGCGGGAATCTCGTGAAGGGTTATTACGCAGCGCCAACGGCGGCATGTTGTTTCTTGATGAGATTGGCGAACTGGGCGCAGACGAACAGGCAATGTTGCTAAAAGCCATTGAAGAGAAAACCTTTTACCCGTTTGGTAGCGATCGCCAGGTGAGCAGTGATTTTCAGCTGATCGCCGGAACGGTGCGCGATTTGCGCCAGCTGGTTGCCGAAGGCAAATTTCGCGAAGACCTGTACGCGCGGATCAATCTCTGGACCTTCACCCTGCCGGGGCTACGCCAGCGCCAGGAAGATATTGAACCGAACCTGGATTATGAAGTGGAGCGCCACGCCTCACTTACCGGCGACAGCGTGCGTTTTAACACCGAAGCGAGACGCGCCTGGCTGGCCTTTGCAACATCTCCCCAGGCAACATGGCGCGGTAACTTTCGCGAGCTTTCTGCCAGCGTCACACGCATGGCGACGTTTGCCGATAGTGGGCGTATCACCCTTGAAACCGTAGAAGATGAGATAAACCGTCTACGCTACAACTGGCAGGATAGCCGCCCTTCCGTGCTTACACAGCTACTGGGCGCTGAAGCGGAAAATATCGACCTCTTTGACCGCATGCAACTGGAAAACGTTATCGTCGTTTGCCGTCAGGCAAAGTCGCTTTCCGCTGCCGGGCGTGAACTCTTTGATGTTTCGCGCCAGGGCAAAGCCAGCGTCAACGACGCGGATCGGCTACGCAAATACCTGGCGCGTTTTGGTCTGACGTGGGAAGCCGTGCAGGATCAGCACAGCTCCAGTTGAATATGGTGGTCCGTCAGCACCTGCATCACGCTTACTGGCGGCGGGGCGTCGGTGTAGACGGCATCGACCATGCTGATGCTACCCATATTGACCATCGCGTTACGGCCAAATTTTGAGTGATCGACAACCAGCATAACGTGGCGCGAGTTCTCAATAATGGCGCGTTTGGTGCGAACTTCGTGGTAATCGAACTCCAGCAGCGAGCCGTCGCTATCGATGCCGCTGATCCCCAGAATCCCGAAATCAAGGCGGAACTGGGAGATAAAATCGAGCGTCGCTTCGCCAATGATCCCGCCATCGCGGCTGCGTAATTCGCCACCGGCGAGAATGATGCGAAAATCTTCTTTTACCATCAGCGTGTTAGCAACGTTGAGATTGTTAGTCACAATGCGCAAATTGCTGTGATTGAGCAGCGCGTGCGCCACCGCTTCCGGCGTGGTGCCGATATCGATAAACAGCGTCGAGCCGTTAGGAATTTGCTCCGCCACTTTGCGGGCAATACGCTCTTTTTCTTCGGTCTGGGTGGCTTTACGATCGTGCCACGGCGTGTTAACCGAACTGGAAGGCAGCGCCGCGCCGCCATGGTGACGCAGGATCAGGTTTTGCTCCGCCAGCTCGTTGAGGTCACGACGAATAGTCTGCGGACTGACGGAGAAGTGTTCCACCAGTTCTTCGGTGCTGACATAACCCTGCTGTTTAACCAGTTCAATAATACCGTTGTGACGTTGTGTTTGTTTCATTTATAAGTCCCTGGAATTATTTTCGTTTTCGCGCATTAAGCGAATCAACAAAAGCCATCGCTAAACCCACGGCTAACCCGGCGATGTGTGCTCCGTTCGCCATCGACATCCCAAACAAATCAAACCATCCGGCGACAATCCAGATCAGTGCAAAGATGATTAACCCACGTTGCAGGTAAATGCCACTTTGCGGATCGCGTTCGCCGCGTAGCCAGACGTACCCCATCAGTGCATACACCACGCCAGAAAGCCCGCCAAACCATGGCCCGCTGAATTTTTGCTGCACATAGCCGCTTAACAGGGCGCTAATCAGCGTAATAACAATTAGCTTACCGCTACCGAGACGTTTTTCCACCGCGCCGCCGAGATACCACCACCAGAGCAGGTTAAAAAGGATATGCATCAGCGAGAAGTGCATTAATGCATGAGTGAAGTAACGCCAGAACTCAAATTTCAGTGTCGGATCGAATGGCCAGGCCAGCCATAACATCACTTCCTGATCACCGAGAATTTGCATGGCGATAAACACCACCACGCAGGCGATCATCATCACCCAGGTCACCGGACCTGCGCGTTCACGCAAGGCAGCAAAGAAGGGATAACGGCGATAATGCAGGCCGCTGCCGGTATGGCCCGCCTGCCAGCTGGCCGCCAGATAACGCGGATCTGCCGGGTTTTCGAGAAAACGCGCCAGCTCCGCCCGCACGCGTTCGGCCTGGGATTCATCCGCCAGCCAGACATCGCTTTGGTTATGTTGTTGAATCGTGAGGATAACACCCTGCGTCGCCATGTAATCAACAAACGCCTGCGCCACGCGGGGGTTAGCAAAAGAGGTAATCATCAACATCGTTGCTGTCGCTTATTCCACACAAAAGGGGACAGTATAAAGCGTTACGCGCCGTACGCCACCTCTGCTGGAAACTGACGCTGCCAGGCTTCAAATCCGCCATCAATGCTGTAGACCACATCGTAGCCCTGTTGTAGCAGATACTGCGCCGCGCCTTTGCTGCTATTACCGTGGTAACACATCACCATAACTGGCGTATCGAAGTCGTTATCACGCATAAACGCGCCCAATGTGTCGTTGGTTAAATGGAAAGCCTGCACCGCATGCCCCATTGCGAAACTCTGTGGATCGCGAATATCGACCAGCACCGCCTCTTTTTCCTGCAACTTCTGGTGCGCGTCGGCAACGTTAATACATTCGAACTGATCCATGCGTCTCTCTTTCTTTACAAACAAGTGGGCAAATTTACCGCACAGTTTACGTCGAAGCGGCAGATAAACGCCATAATGTTATACATATCACTCTAAAATGTTTTTTCAATGTTACCCAAAGCGCGATTCTTTGCTAATATGTTCGATAACGAACATTTATGAGCTTTAACGAAAGTGAATGAGGGCAGCATGGAAACCAAAGATCTGATTGTGATAGGTGGCGGCATCAATGGTGCTGGTATCGCGGCAGACGCCGCTGGACGCGGTTTATCCGTGCTGATGCTGGAGGCGCAGGATCTCGCTTGTGCGACCTCTTCCGCCAGTTCAAAACTCATTCATGGTGGCCTGCGCTACCTTGAGCACTATGAATTCCGCCTGGTCAGCGAGGCGCTGGCTGAACGTGAAGTGTTGCTGAAAATGGCTCCCCATATCGCTTTCCCGATGCGTTTTCGCCTGCCGCATCGCCCGCATCTGCGTCCGGCGTGGATGATCCGTATTGGTCTATTTATGTACGATCATCTGGGTAAGCGTACCAGCCTGCCGGGATCTACCGGTTTGCGTTTTGGCGCAAATTCAGTGTTAAAACCGGAAATTAAGCGCGGATTCGAATATTCCGACTGTTGGGTAGACGACGCCCGTCTGGTACTCGCCAACGCCCAGATGGTGGTGCGTAAAGGCGGTGAAGTGCTTACCCGTACTCGTGCCACTTCTGCTCGCCGCGAAAACGGCCTGTGGATTGTGGAAGCAGAAGATATCGATACCGGCAAAAAATACACCTGGCAGGCGCGCGGCCTGGTGAACGCCACCGGCCCGTGGGTGAAACAGTTCTTCGACGAGGGGATGCATCTGCCTTCGCCTTATGGCATTCGCCTGATCAAAGGCAGTCATATTGTGGTGCCACGCGTGCATACCCAGAAGCAAGCCTACATTCTGCAAAACGAAGATAAGCGTATTGTGTTCGTGATCCCGTGGATGGACGAGTTTTCCATCATCGGCACTACCGATGTAGAGTATAAAGGCGATCCGAAAGCGGTGAAGATTGAAGAGAGTGAAATCAATTACCTGCTGGAAGTGTATAACACGCACTTTAAAAAGCAGTTAAGCCGTGACGATATCGTCTGGACCTACTCCGGCGTGCGTCCACTGTGTGATGATGAATCTGATTCGCCGCAGGCCATTACCCGTGATTACACCCTTGATATCCATGATGAAAACGGCAAAGCTCCGCTGTTATCGGTATTCGGCGGTAAGCTGACCACCTACCGCAAACTGGCAGAGCACGCGCTGGAAAAACTGACGCCGTATTATCAGGGTATTGGCCCGGCGTGGACGAAAGAGAGCGTGCTGCCGGGTGGTGCCATCGAGGGCGACCGCGACGATTATGCCGCTCGCTTGCGCCGCCGTTATCCGTTCCTGACCGAATCGCTGGCACGTCACTACGCGCGCACTTACGGCAGCAACAGCGAGCTGCTGCTCGGCAATGCGGGGGCGATAGGCGATCTCGGGGAGGATTTCGGGCATGAGTTTTACGAAGCAGAGCTGAAATATCTGGTCGACCACGAATGGGTCCGCCGCGCCGACGATGCCCTGTGGCGTCGCACAAAACAAGGCATGTGGCTGAATGCGGATCAACAATCTCGTGTGAGTCAGTGGCTGGTGGAGTATACGCAGCAGAAGTTGTCGCTGGCGTCGTAAGGATGATGCCCGGTTGTGAAGTGCACCGGGCTATCGGGTTGCCAGTTGCCTGAATAACCGAAGCAACTCTTGCCTGTTCTTTTTTAATTTCAGTGTGTCGGGCCATGCTTCATAGAATGCCAGTTGATATAACGACATATTGGATTCGGTAATCTCTCCTGCAAGCACGGCAATCATAAACTGAAGATGGTGATAATTTATCGCCCATATCCGCTGATCTTTAAATCCGCAGACATACCAGAACGTCCAGGCATCCGGTTGACGTGATTGCATTGGCGTCAGCTGGCGATTAAAACCACAGTGCATACAGGTAATTTGCGAGATGGCAAACCTTATTAACGGCCAGCGATAGGTGCCTTTAGTCCCATTTACTATGGTTTTTCCCGTCGCTTTTGCTGCGCATTTTGGGCAAACCACATCATAGTTTTCCTCATGAAATGCGTTTAAAGCGGATAAAGTCGTCATTGTTATCAATCCCTTCAATCCGCAATTTTGTTAGCGCTTATATTTTACATTATCCAACCTGATGGGCTGTAAATTCGCGGTTACCCAAATAACGCTTAACTCAACCAAACGGTGCGGCTCCCCTTTCTTTTTCTTAAGTAGTGCAATAAGCAAGCGAGTTTCTTCCAACAACTGTTCCGGGAGCGCATTTCCCTGGCTGACATATTCCAGAAAGGCATCTGCCATTTTTTTATAATCGGCATCCCAGTTAATACCGCCATTACCGTCAAGTTCATAAATTATTTTTCCAGCAATACGAATAACTTCTCCCTGCAATGAATTGGCTGCGCCAATACCCGGCACGAGTTGCTGCCATAATGCGGCAAAAATATTCTCTTCTTCTGCATTAATTACAATGGGTGAAACACCGTCATGAACATATCGATGCGGTACAGGTTCAACATCAAAAATCTGGTACAGTCGATCCAGCGCGGTGCTGACTTTATCTACACTTTCCGGATTGTAATCTGCACGTAAAAATTCAAATTTCTCACCAATGCGGGTAACAAACTCACGCATACGTGGCGTTCTTTCCGCCCCAGCGGCCAGCAAAATTTCTGCCAGTTGCACCATTTCTTCAATATTAATAGTCCGACAGACACATAGCGCTGCCTCCAGCGGTGTATGCCGTTCAGCATTCAAGACATCGATCTGTGCCCCCCACTGAATAAGTTTCCTGACGTTTTCCGGTTTATGTGATTTCGCCGCGCTATGCAAGGCCGTTCCTCGATGACGGGAAACGGCGTTTACATCAGCGCCTAACTTAAGCAAAACGTCGACATTCTGCGTCCAACAGTGCGCCCAATTATGCAGCGGCGTTGCACCGTATTCATCTGTTGCAGTAAGATCTGCCCCCTGTTCTACCAGCCATTGAGCCCAACTCTCCGGGCATTGCCAGCATTTTGCCAGTGCGGGTTCTTTACCGTAGCCGCCATACGCGTTAACGTCGCAACTCTCAAAGACCGCTTTAAATGCTTCAAAATCCCCAGCCTGGAGAATTTCATCAAAATCTTTGGGTAATTTTTTCTTTTTTGCCTTCGCCATAGCGTGCTGATTCCTTATATTATCCCTTGAAAAAATAAAGAAAAAAATCGAAATGAACTAATCTTGCATATTAATGTTTTCATTTTTCAAAATTCTTTTTAACAGTGTTCATAATTGAGTACAAAGGCACATACCCCACATCCTGCACCAGTTGTTGACCTTGCGGACTTAAAAACCAGTCGACAAATTGCTGAGTTTCAGCCGTAGGGTTTTCGCGTGTCACCATATAGCCATTAATTGTATAGGGATACGTATCATTGCGAATATTATCTATGGTTGGCGAAACACCATTTATTGCCAGTAGTTTTATGTTTTTATCAGCATTCATTACCGTGGCATAATAACGAAACGTATATCCAATAGCACTTGATGTATTTTGATAATCAGCGACTCTTCGGATCACTCCGCCCATTCCTGTAGCCATTTCTGTTTCTTTTGCAGGCAGCATGGGAGTGTTTTTCATTACTTTTCCTAACATCACTGTTTGACTACCTGAGTCTTCCGGGCGCTGCCAAATTTGTATATCTTCATTGTTACCACCTACATCCTTCCAGCGAGTTATTTTTCCACTAAAAATATCACGGACCTGATTTTCAGTAAGTGAATTCACAGGGTTATCTGCATTAACGATAAAGACAAATGCCTCTTTAGCAAAAGGGGTATAATTTAATTTGACGCTTGCTGCTTCTGCATTTTGTTGTTGTTTTTTTGAGGGCATTGCAACAAAAATGAGATCGGCTTTATTTTCAATAAGTCTGTTATAAGCCTCAGGTGTGCGTGAAACTTTCAAACAGCAATGATTAATATTTTCCCTTGTGTTAGTTTCGGAAAATTCATTTAATGCATAAAATGCAGAAGCATAAAGTGGATAAAGTGCTGTGGCACCATCAAGTCGTGGGCGTTCTACTTTATATTGAAATGGCACATTTCCACGTAACGGTGTGAGTTTCTTATTGACGCTATTAGGGTGATAATCTGCATATATGTTGAAAGTTTCTGTGACACTTCGCTCTTTGGTTTCATATGCATATTTATCAGCACGTAATTTCGCTTGCCATGTGGCAATTAGGGCAAGAATAAAAATCACAAGAGTGATGATATTACGACCATACTGAGCATCGCCAGGGAATATATTCTTTCGCTGCGATATATAATATCCGAGTGTAAAAATAACTTGCGAACCCACAGGGATAATCAACATCCCCCAATACCATCCTGAAATAATAAATCCAATATTTAACCCCCACCAGGGTAAAGCCCAGAAAAGGAGATTTGCATAACCTTCACCACGGAAACTGAATTGAGCATTTTGTACAATCATTATCCATGCAATCAGCACCAGTAAAGCTGGTAGCAACATCAGGCAATAACGTAAAGAGGAGTTAAGTTCCGGCCTGGTACACCGTTTCCCCCATACGGCACCTTCAATAAACATTGCCAGGGCACCCAGGGAAAGCCCTCCATAGAGCTGTAAGTTTTGCCCTAATGTACCTAACGGATAATTTAGTGAATCACAGATAAATTCCGTCAGACCAAGAAGCATTAGTACGACTAATGCTACCAAATGGGTCATGATGGGAATAGCGATAAAAGCCAGTACAAACGAAGTAAAAATCCATTTATTGTTTTTCATATTCCATCTCATTTAACTTCACAAAAAAACACTTGCTGCTACATTGCACAATACACCTGTAACAGTAAAGTTTTAGCAGTTAACCCAGGCTGGTAACCTGATTACCATATATCTAATGGTTTTATTTTGTACCGACTATCACATATCACTGGTATTCCACCCTCAAAACAGCCAGAGCGTTATAATGGCCCGCAGCAGGTAGTCGCCCAGTGGTGCTGACGGGGAGAGACAGAAAAGTCACGTCTGCCGTCTGAGCTGACTCTGCCCGGTTTTCAACTAATTTAAATGGCACACCAACATGGGCAGCCAGTGCATTCAAGTCTACGGATTCCTGTTGGCTATCCATAATCATAATTCCAACGTCTGGGTTATCCTCCGCCTGAATAATACTTTGCCGACCATTAATGTCTCTCGTTGATGAAATATTGCCATCAAAAACTAGCGTCATTACGGCATCAATATCTTTATTCGTACAATTTATCGGAATAGTCGTTGCTACCGGAGAAACACCCGTTGGCTTCACTCCAGCCCCCGCCCGACTTAATTCACTGGCCCAAACATCTGGCATATTAACGGTAAAACTTGTACCCTCATTAATTGTGCAGCCTTGTGGAACCTCAATATTTAAGTTGCCAATATAAGCATTAAATACTGGAATTGGTCCATGCTCTGTTGGGAGCTGACTGACATACAAAGAAACCAGCAATACATTATTTATTGATATATCGGATATTATTTTTTTATCAAGTCTAATTTTTATATAACCTTCAGTACCTGACCCCCAACTCGATGGTTTACTTCTATCCAATGGATAATTAGTGCTATAATTGTCAAAAGGTACTGTCTTATCTGTCAGTGAGCCATTTTTATTATAGAGTTTTACATGTGTCGAGACAGATATTTCATGAGTTACAGGAATAAATATATCGCTCCCCTGATAATCACCTGACGCCCCCGACGGATCAATCCCAGACACACCAGAAAAATAAACTTCATAATCATCCAATGAATTACAGTAAGCCTTGTAAGTTCCTATTCTCCAGTTCTGTGAGGGTAGTACTTTTCCGGGTGAGTTATTATTAACATCTGAGATAGTGATAGTGCCAAAATTATAAGAAAACATCGCAGGAGTAGTATTATTACCTGGCGCACCAGGATAACAAAAAGCGCGATCCCGTCCCATATCTTCAGCATATACGATGTTATAGCAACTACAGATCGATAGAACAAACAATAAAATAATTTCTTTTATATGTCCACAAGAATAAGTAAGCATCATGCCTCCAAAGTTATCCATGTATTGCTACTGCACCCATTGCATTATTTTGAAAAACATTTAACTTTACGTTCCATTCAGGTAAGGCATTATTATAAAGATCCAATGTTTGCCAGCTAATCTCGCAATATCCTTGCCGCTGACACCAATTCTGTTGACGATGAGTAAATGGTGCGACCATGCCACCATTTATGCTTTTACCATCAATAGATAAATTATAGAGTGTCACATACCAGGGAGTCGGGTTAAAAATGGTGACAACTTCATTGTTTCGTGACCAGCGTAACTGTTGATAAGCTTCAAGTGCATTACCTGATAACTTCGCTGGGCGATAAAATATTTTCATCCGATTACGTACAGCTACCTGAAGTTGATTCTCGTTCTTAAGCTGTGAGTTTTGTTCCTGAGCAGGTAACGCTGCCACATTCAGTATAAATAAACTCTCACGATCTGCAGGTAATGAAGCACCCATGCCATTAATTCTTATTTTGGTATTTTTATCTTGTTTAAGTACCAATAATGGTGGTGTGACAATAAATGCCTTATCTGGAAGTAAAGGCTGAGATTCCAGCGTCCCTTTTAACTGACGGCCATCATCAGGTGTCACGGAGATTTTAACCAGCATATCTTTACTGGCAGTATTTTTAAGCTCGACCGAAATTGATGACTGCTTTTCTGGGTAAACAAAACGAGTACCGCCAACAACAACTCCTGCTTGCGCATTTGTGCAACATATTAAAATGCATATCAGCACATTAATCATAAGTGACGATAAAGGAAACTGATGCATTCGCATCTCCTGGTTGTACATCATTTTTTATAGCTTTATAAGCAGCAAAGAAATGCAATGTATTATCTACCAATGGTGTAAGGGCAAAACTTGTACTCTTTATACCATTACTAATACTTTGTCTGTTGTTATCAAAAATAGCCAGTGCTAACCCATCGACTGAGCCATCTTCCAGTTTATACAGGGCCGCGTCTTCACTCACTGATGTTCCATCAAACGTGACATTGGCATTACTGACATCACTGCCACAACGGGTTAACTTTACAGAGAAGCCAATTTTTTCAGTAACATTCCCTGAATCTCTCACCATATAGCTGGGAACATCAGGCATGTTAACTGTGAAATTTTTAGATTCATCGGCAACAATACACGTCTTTGCCGTTATTATTCCTTCTATACGTACAACACCTGCATGCGTTATATCATCAGCAATGGATGGCATTGATATCACAGAAATTAACAGAGCAATTAAATTACAGTAGCGTGTCATATCAACCTCACTGATAGTCTATATCAAAGTACAACAGTGCGTTCGCCTGTCCCGCATGTACGTTTTGCTGAGTTGACTTATAGCGGAGTTTAAAGGTTAAACTGGCATCGCCATTATTATTTAAAATTAACTCTTTGAATCCTGACTCACTATTAATTGCTATAATTTTATCATTACTGTCTAAAATTTCGATGCCCACGCCAGTTGCACTATCGGCACTGGAAGTCAGGCGTAATAAAGTAGTATTTATAGCATCAGCATCCCCGGTAAACTGCACATTAGCACTTACTCCTGAACTATAAACAGTACTGGTTGTTGTAGGACACCCTTCCAGATTGATCGTAAATGTATGGCTGTCAGAAACGTCCCCTACATTCAAAAAATCATTGGCGTCATAAGTTCCCATATTTACTGGCTGATCTTTACTTCCAGCTGTAATGTCACAAGTTTTTGCTAATAATTGTCCTGTAAATGTAACTACTACGGTATCGTTAGCCAGTGCATCACATGAAATCACCATCATGGACAATGATGTAAAAATTAATCGAATAAATTTCTGTAATATATTCATTAGCGGCACTCCAGGTCTGCATAGCTAATAGCATTAGCTAGCTCGCTTTCTGGTAATTGATAGCTTGCCCGACATTGCTGATAAGAATTTTCTCCCCACTGTATATTTATTATGCCTTGTAAAGGCAAACCGGAGAGATATACCTGCCCACTGTCACCCACTATTCCTGTAATCTGAGTTGTCCCCTCAGTGGGTACACTGGCCGTCGCACCAAATGGAACTGATTTACTACGATAGCGAATATTAAATAAACCACGAATACCAACATGTGCATTAAACTCAGCACGAACTAAAGCACCTTTGCTAGGTATGACTTCCATAGTAGTAGCATCTAATTCTGTATGCATACTCATAGACATAGGGTCTAAAGAGATATTATTACGCCGATATTCCGTGGCATAAGGTACGACAGCATAGCCACGCCAGTCTGTTTTAACCCCTGTTCCGCGTTCCACATTAACATTATTTGCCCCTGGCGCTTTTATCAGTATATTTGTTTCACCTAACGGCTGACTTAGCGTGAAACCATTTTCGTGAATAACCATGGCACCACTTAAACCATAGTTAAATTGCTGGTTACCATTATTATCGTAGCTGTATCCAGAATTTAGTGAACCATATGTACCACGGTAATTTAAACCTACCGAGCCATTTTCGCCATTATTCTGGTTGGCAAAATTTTGTTGAACATTATAGTTGAGATTATGTTGTTCCAGCAGCGATCCAGATACTCCGACATACTGATTTACATGACCGCTATTATCCTGACTGTAACCATAAGTCGCTGTCATAGAATTTGTCACAGTACGCCCATCGACTGCTGGTGATAACCAATTACTGATCGGCAATGAGACATTTACGGATAAGATTCTGTCCGCATCTGAACCTGGTGACTTGCTATAATTATAAGCAATATTTAAATAAATCCCATGTACGCTCGTATTATAGCCAACCTGATATAAGGTATCTTTATTATTCGTATTCCAGTAAGTTTGTTGACTTGCCGCCAAATACATAGAGCCATATTCGCCCAATGGTTGCGATATATTTGCCTGAAACTTTCCTCTTTTGTTATAACGTAAATTATAAAAATCATTCCAGTTATAAACATAGTCTTTTTCATTAAGGGTATCTGGATCGATAACCGTACCCGACATTTTTTTGTATGTGGTATCACTCAACGAATAAAATCCCTCCGTCGAATAGCGATAACCAATAATCTGAAACGCCGTACCTGTTTGTACTAACGATTTTGAGTATAGAAAACGGTACGATTGCCCTTGATGTTTACTGCCATCAGTAAGGGTGCTATTGGCTTGCGTCAAATCAAATGACGTCGCACCAAACATACCAAAGTTGAATCCAAGACCGAGTGCAATTGCCCGATAATTATTTGAGTATTGCATCCCTCCGTAGGCGGTAATATCCCAGGGTAACCCCCAAATCAAATCTCCTTGAAAGACATTCGGACTGTTTTGATTATAGCTATTGCTACGATATTTACCGACCGTTGCCGAATATTTAATATGCCCTTCTCGTTGAAGAATGGGAACAGCGGCGTAAGGAATGGTATAGATAGTTTCGGAATTATCAGACTCTTTGATCGTAACTTCCAAATCCCCAGCGGAAGACGTAGGGTTCAGATCATTGATTTCAAAAGGTCCGGGAGGAGTATATGTCTGATAAATAACATAGCCATTTTGTTTAATCGTTACCTGAGCATTACTTTTAGCAATACCGCGCACAGTGGGGGCAAAACCACTTTGGCTATCGGGTAGCATGTTTTCATCGGATTCAAGTTTAGCACCACGAATACTCACGCTGTCGAAAACATCCGATGAAGACCAGGTATCACCTAGAGTTAATTCACTTTTAAAAGGAATAATTACTCGTTGTAACGTACTACTCACATGTGCAATTTTACCCGGTGAATTACCTGAACGACTCCATGTAGAATAATCACGAAAACGCCACGCCCCTAAATTTAAACCTGAACGGAGATTTAAATAATAACTATCAGACGCATAGTCTCCACGATCACTGTTGCCAGAAAAATCATAATTAATAAGAATGGCCGGGATACCATTATCCCATTCCTCAGGCGGAATATAACCACGTGCTTCATGCTTTAATATTGCCTGCGGAAAGGTCAGTTTGAGTCGTTGCGCATCCAGTTCAGGAGTATATTGAACTTCTGCAAACCATATACGTAAATCGAGACAATTATTCCCCTCTGCTTGCGCCTGCTCCGGCAATGCACTTTTGTTAATTCCTAAAGTAACTAACTCATCGAGCGAAAAACAGGGGATCAACTGATTCTGCTCATCAGCGTTGAAAGTCACCTTACGTGATGTCAAAGGCGAATCATTGACCCATATTTCAACCTCATAGCTACCAGGCAGATATGTCATCCCTTTCTCAAAACGAGATAAATCAGCAACAGCTTCGGTATCACCCGACAGGAATGCAGGGTTAAAGCGCATACCCGCCACTGAACACGTAGGCAAAAGTGTCAGTAGAAGCAGCATACACCGCCTCATCTGCTTGTGCCTTGCCATCCCGTGTTCGAGTTTTCTGAGCTTTAGGTTCATATCCCTGACCTGAGTTACTTTAATGTTTTATCTTCCAGGTTTATTGCATCGTTCCCTTTTGCCTGGCCGTCGTAGCACCGTAATCATTAATTGTTTGATACGTAATTTCCCCCGCTAACGTCACCGGTGAAGTTACTGTGATGTCACTTTTCGGGGGAACAAACGTATTAGGTAATTTTGTCCCTTGCACCCTGATTCCAGTCACCGTCAGATAATAGGGAGAAGGGTTAATGATTTTCAGTTGTTTACCTTCGTATTTAAATCGCAGCATATCCCGCGCTTTACCAGCCTGGACAGGTAAATTTATTGGACGGTAAAATAATTTAATTCTGTTTTGTAACGCCAGTTGTAACGTGTTTTTCTGGGTATTCTTCTCATCCGTTGGCGGAATCGCTTTCACATTCATCCAGAATAATGTTTCGCGATCAGTCGGTAACTGTGATTTACCAATAAACATTATCCTCAATGATGCTTCTTTTCGCGTTGGCAACATAAATAAAGGAGGCGTAACCACAAAATCCTGACTTTTTTTACTGCTTTGATTGTCATCAACCCATGACTGGATTAAATAGCTGGTGTTAGCCCCACCATTCTGCACATTTAATGTAATTTGCTGACTGTCAGATGGATAAATCAGACGCGTGGAGCCGAGGCCGAAACCACCCGCAGCAATAGAGTTGACAGATATGGCAGACAGTAAAAATAGAGCACCGACCCTTATGACATATTGAGCATTCAGCAAAGAATTAATGTTTCTATTCGTAAAACATTTATTTTTTGAAATCCATCTCATACTGCATCCTTGTAGATGAAACTAATTTTAATTACTGATACGTGTCTATTTATTATAATTCAACACGTAATATTAATTTCAGGCTACAAATAACTGTAACCTGAAATTTTCTTGCGTAATTATTCGTACAGCACGACGAAACTTGCCGTAGATTTAACCAGACCGGGTGCAACGGTATTACCGTTCTGCGCATAGCCCGCAGTAAATGCCGCAGTAAAATCATGTTTGACTGCATCGCCGGGAATCACGTAAGCCGCCGAAGAACCACTACCCTGAGGAGTTTGTGTATTCAGTTTAATCAGACCATCAGCTGTCGTGTTTTTAGAATAAATACGAATCCCTACACCTGTTGCACCTGCTTCGCCATTACCATCAGCATCAGTGTCTCCTTCAACTTCATTGGCAAGCGTCTGATTAGCACTGTCTGCTACGCCAGTAAAACGAAATTCAATGTTTTGACTGTCCGTATTGCTACAATCGGTCAGTTTAATGTTGAAGTCAGTCTGGTTACTGGCTCCCGTTGCCTCGGTATCAATGCCTGTGAAAGCGTTAGAAGGTACGACTGGCAGTACCACTTCAATCTGTTTCGATTCTGTAGCAACCTTGCATGTCGCTTTAACCACACGCCCCGTAAAGCGGATGTTTCCGCCCATCGCATCGGTGTTGCTATCCATATCGGTAAGTTTTGGATAATCAACGGTACTCCAGTCTGTATCCGCGCCACCAAATTTTGATGCATCGCCTGGCGCAGCGATTACCGCTGTTGACATCAGCATACCTGATGCCAGTAAAGCTACAGATAAATTAGATAAATGAAATTTCATTTATACCTTTCCTTTTGTTAAAAAATCCAAGTGATATAGGCAATTTTTCATATGTAACTATCATTGGTTACGATACAAAAAAGAATAAATGGGTACTGGTAACCCCACAGGAATGAATGAAGAGAAAGAATGATAGATAAATATTATATTTAGTGAGGATAATTTAACTCTAAAAAAACTGATTCGCAATCAATGGTTTTAAATTATAACCTATCCACTTGAAAAAAAAGAGAATTACATTCACCAGAGCAATTAAACCACGGCAACAACAATAATTAAAATGAATAATTTTCTCTTATTCATATAAAAATAATATCAAATCCTCTTGATTTAAATTAATTCTCACAATTAATTTTCAGAATACATTCACAATGCAAATTCAATGAAAATAATTATTCGTTTTACGTATTATACCAATACAAAAAAATGCCGTGTGTTCCATTAAAGATAATCTTTATGGAAACACCCGGCAGTGTCATTAGGTAATAATTACAATCTCACCGGATCGATATGCCAGATATGATCAGCGTACTCTTTGATAGTGCGGTCAGAAGAGAAATAACCCATATTAGCGATGTTCAGCATTGCTTTTGCAGTCCACTCTTCCTGGCGACCATAAAGTTCGTCCACTTTATCCTGACAATCAACGTAACTGCGGTAATCAGCCAGTACCTGATAGTGATCACCAAAGTTAATCAGTGAATCCACCAGATCCCGGTAACGCCCCGGTTCTTCCGGGCTGAAAACACCGCTGCCAATTTGCGTCAGCACCTGATGCAGCTCTTCATCTTTCTCATAGTACTCACGCGGCTTATAGCCCTGACGACGCAGTTCTTCCACTTCTTCCGCAGTATTACCAAAGATAAAGATATTGTCAGCACCGACATGATCCAGCATCTCGACGTTCGCACCGTCCAGCGTACCGATAGTCAGCGCGCCGTTAAGTGCAAACTTCATATTACTGGTGCCGGAAGCTTCTGTGCCTGCCAGGGAAATTTGTTCTGACAGATCAGCCGCTGGAATGATCATCTGCGCCAGACTCACGCTGTAGTTCGGGATAAATACAACCTTCAGTTTGTCGCCAATCTGCGGATCGTTATTGATCACTTTCGCCACATCGTTGATCAGGTGAATGATGTGTTTTGCCATGTAATATGCTGAAGCAGCTTTCCCGGCAAAAATGTTCACACGCGGCACCCACTCTGCATCAGGATCAGCCTTAATGCGGTTGTAGCGGGTAATCACATGCAGCACATTCATCAATTGACGTTTGTACTCGTGGATACGTTTGATCTGCACATCAAACAACGCTTTCGGATTAACGACAACGTTGAGCTGTTGTGCGATAAAAATAGCCAGACGCTTTTTGTTTTCCAGCTTGGCATTGTGAATTGCCCGATTAACCAGCGGGAAATCGCAGTGCTGTTCAAGTTCGCTGAGCTGGCTTAGGTCGGTACGCCAGTTACGACCAATATTTTCGTCCAGCACTTTGGAAAGCGACGGGTTAGCCACAGCCAGCCAGCGACGCGGCGTTACGCCGTTCGTCACGTTGGTAAAGCGCCCAGGGAAAATCGTCGCGAAATCCGCAAATAGCGATTGTACCATCAGGTTTGAGTGCAGCTCGGACACACCGTTGACTTTATGGCTAACCACAACCGCCAGCCACGCCATCCGCACACGTCGGCCGTTCGATTCATCAATGATCGACGCACGCCCCAGCAGACCGGTATCGTTCGGATACTGCTCCTGCACGGTTTTCAGGAAGTAGTCGTTGATCTCAAAGATGATCTGCAAATGACGCGGCAGGATTTTACCCAGCATATCTACCGGCCAGGTTTCCAGCGCTTCACTCATCAGCGTGTGGTTGGTATAGGAGAAGACCTGACAACACACTTCAAACGCGTCATCCCAGCTAAACTTATGCTCATCAATCAACAGGCGCATAAGCTCTGGGATCGACAACACCGGGTGGGTATCGTTGAGGTGAATGGCGATTTTATCCGCCAGATTGTCGTAGGTTTTATGCAGCTGATAATGACGGCTTAGAATATCCTGCACGGTGGCGGAGACCAGGAAATACTCCTGGCGCAGGCGTAACTCACGACCTGAGTAGGTGGAATCATCCGGGTAAAGTACGCGGGAAACGTTCTCGGAGTGGTTTTTATCTTCCACTGCGGCAAAGTAGTCGCCCTGGTTGAATTTACCGAGGTTAATTTCACTACTGGCCTGAGCATTCCACAAACGCAAGGTATTGGTCGCGTCAGTGTCGTAGCCAGGGATAATCTGGTCGTAAGCAACTGCGAGGATCTCTTCGGTTTCAATCCAGCGAGTTTTCTTACCCTCCTGCTGGATACGCCCGCCAAAGCGAACTTTGTAACGGGTGTTGTGCCGTTTGAACTCCCACGGGTTGCCATATTCCAGCCAGTAGTCTGGAGACTCTTTCTGGCTGCCGTTGACGATGTTCTGCTTAAACATGCCGTAGTCGTAACGGATACCATAACCACGACCTGGCAGCCCTAAGGTTGCCAGTGAGTCAAGGAAACAGGCCGCCAGACGCCCCAGACCACCGTTGCCGAGGCCAGGGTCATTTTCTTCATCAATCAACTCTTCAAGATCTAAGCCCATTGCTTCCAGTGCGTTTTTAACATCGTCATAAATACCTAACGATAACAACGCATTGGACAGGGTTCGACCAATCAGAAACTCCATCGACAGGTAGTAAACCTGGCGAGTTTCCTGCGACAACTGCGCACGGTTAGAGCGCAACCAGCGCTCTACAAGGCGGTCGCGCACCGCAAACAGTGTCGCGTTAAGCCATTCATGTTTATTGGCAATGACAGGATCTTTGCCAATCGTAAACATCAGCTTATAGGCGATTGAATGCTTAAGAGCCTCAACGCTAAGTGTGGGCGATGCATAAGTAAATGGAGCATTCATATAGGTGATCCCTGGGATACTATTTCAAGCGATAGTAAAGCTCACGGTACGACTTTGCCGCGACATGCCAGCTGAAGTCCATTGACATCGCCTGACGTTGTACAAACCGCCAAAGAGAAGGTCGGGACCACAACACAAAGGCGCGTCGGATGGCACGAAGTAGTGACCAGGCATTGCTATCTTCAAATACAAACCCACTGGCGATGCCGTCCGCAAGGTTTTCCAGCGAACTATCAGACACCGTATCAGCAAGCCCACCAGTACGCCGCACCAGCGGTAACGTACCGTACTTCAATCCATAAAGTTGCGTTAAACCGCACGGCTCAAAACGGCTGGGCACCAGAATGACATCCGCGCCGCCCATAATGCGATGAGAAAACGCTTCGTGATAACCAATCTGTACACCTACCTGACCGGGATGTTCCGCTGCGGCTGCCAGGAACCCTTCCTGCAAAACGGGGTCGCCCGCGCCGAGAAGCGCGAGCTGTCCGCCTTGCTCAAGCAGGCCGGGTAATGCTTCCAGTACCAGATCCAAACCTTTCTGGCTGGTCAGTCGACTCACAACTGCAAAAAGCGGCGCTTTATCGTCAACCTTAAGCCCCATGGCGATCTGCAACTGACGTTTGTTCTCCGCTTTCTCTTCCAGTGTGTCACGGGTATAGCGTGATGCGAGCAATAAGTCTGTTTCAGGACTCCAGATTTTCTCATCAACACCATTCAACACCCCGGAAAGACGACCTTCCCGATGACGCTGCTGCAACAGACCTTCCATACCATATGCAAACTGAGACTCGGTAATTTCACGCGCATAAGTCGGGCTAACCGCCGTAATGTGATCAGCGTAATACAGCCCTGATTTCAGGAATGAAATCTGACCGTTGAACTCCAGGCCGTTAATGTTAAAGAACGACCACGGCAACTGAATTTCATCCATATGATGGGCGTAAAACATCCCCTGATACGCCAGGTTATGTACGGTAAACACTGACTTCGCCGGGCGACCCCGCGCTGCCAGATAAGCAGGTGCCAGACCAGCATGCCAGTCGTGAGCGTGGACAACATCCGGACGCCAGAAAGGATCGAGTCCACAAGCCATTTCGCATCCTACCCACCCTAACAGAGCGAAACGGATGACGTTGTCAGTGTAAGCAAACAAGTTTGTGTCATGGTATGGGCCACCCGGACGATCATAGAGATGCGGGGCGTCGATCAGATAAATTCCGACCCCGTTGTAGTGGCCGAACAGCAACGTAATTGGCCCGGCGAACGTATCCCGACGGGTTACCACCTGCGCATCCGTAATACCACGACGAATGTCGGGGAAGGCAGGTAACAATACGCGCGCGTCCACGCCATCCTCGATTTGCGCTGCAGGCAACGCACCGATGACATCCGCCAGACCGCCCGTTTTTAGCAACGGGAACATCTCAGAACAAACGTGTAAAACCTGCATTATCGCTCCTGTTTATGCCCTAACTTCCGCAGCATCTCACGGGTTACCAGCACGATGCCTTCCTCTGAACGGTAGAAACGACGTGCATCTTCCTCCGCATTCTCCCCAATCACCATCCCTTCCGGAATGACACAGGCACGGTCAATGACGCAGCGACGTAAACGACAAGAACGTCCTACCCATACTTCCGGCAGCAACACTGCCGAATCGATATTACAGAATGAATTTACACGGACTCTGGAGAAGAGAACGGATTGCACTACGACTGAACCGGAGATCACGCAGCCGCCGGAAACCAGCGAGTTAAGCGTCATACCATGGCTGCCTGAACGGTCCTGAACAAACTTCGCCGGAGGCAGAGATTCGTTATAAGTACGAATCGGCCAGTGCTGGTCATACATATCCAGTTCTGGCACAACAGATGCCAGGTCTAAGTTCGCTTTCCAGTAAGCTTCGAGCGTACCTACATCGCGCCAGTACGGTTCAGAATCAGGATCGGATTGTACGCAAGAGAGCGGGAATGGATGTGCATAAGCCATGCCAGCCTGGGTGATCTTCGGAATAATGTCTTTACCGAAATCATGGCTGGAGTTTTCGTCGTTATCGTCTTCTTCCAACAGTTCATACAGGTAATCCGCGTCAAAGACGTAAATCCCCATACTGGCCAGCGAACGAGTTGGATCATTTGGCATTGAAGGTGGATTTGCTGGTTTTTCCACGAACTCAATAATTTTTTCGTCCTGGTCAACAGCCATTACACCAAATGCACTTGCTTCCTGAATAGGCACTGGCATACAAGCTACGGTGCAACGTGCACCTTTTTCGACGTGGTCGATCAGCATACGCGAGTAGTCTTGCTTGTAGATATGATCCCCGGCGAGGATTACCACGTACTCAGCTTTGTAACGACGAATAATATCCAGGTTCTGCGTAACCGCATCTGCCGTTCCGCGATACCAGTTTTCGCCTTTCATTCTTTGCTGAGCAGGCAGCAAATCGACGAACTCATTCATCTCTTCATTGAAGAATGACCAACCGCGTTGAATATGCTGCACCAACGTATGTGACTGGTATTGCGTAATCACGCCGATACGGCGAATACCGGAGTTAATACAGTTAGAGAGTGCAAAATCGATAATGCGAAACTTTCCACCAAAGTGGACGGCAGGCTTTGCTCGCTTATTAGTTAAATCTTTCAGACGGGTTCCACGACCCCCTGCGAGAATGAGCGCAACAGATTTGATGGGCAGCTGGCGTGCCAACATCAGCGGATCATTTTTTTCTAGCCCAACCATAATTAACTCCTTTTTCTATGACTTTTGAAACACGCACAGCCCGTGCGCAGACCCATGCCAGACTTCCAAAACGACCGGATTATCCTCTCCGGCGAAAGGAGGAATAGCGCGCCATTCCCCCTCGGGCAGAACAATATCAACCAAATGTGGTGTAGCATTCAGTGCGATAAGCCAGCGGTCGGATAACATGATTTGCATACATGTCATACCATGTTGCCACTCTTCAACACTTAAAACCTGACCATCTTTATTTAACCAACGTACATTGCCATCATTCTCTTGCCACCACTGATTTCGTGTCAGTGCCGGAATTTGTTGCCGTAGATGAATCAATGCCGCTGTAAAATCGGTCAATCCATTGTTTGCCCGCTCCCAGTCCAGCCAGGTCAGCGCATTATCCTGACAATACGCGTTATTGTTTCCATGCTGGCTATGGCCATGTTCATCACCTGCCAGCAGCATTGGCGTTCCCTGTGAAAGCAAAAGCGTCGTTAACAGCGCGTGTACGCTGTCGCGTCGACGCTCAATCAGATCAAGTGATCCGCCTAATCCTTCTTTACCATGATTGTTACTATGGTTATTGTTGCTGCCGTCGCGATTTTCTTCTCCATTTGCTTCATTGTGTTTATTTGTGAAGCAGACACAGTCACGTAACGTGAAACCGTCATGCGCAGTGACCAAATTTATTGATGCGCCTGGCAAACGACCGTTACGATTAAATACGTCGCTGGAGCCAGCAAAACGCCCCGCAAAATCACCCAGTGACAAATTACGTTGCAACCAGAAACGCCGGGTTGCATCGCGGAAGTGATCATTCCACTCCGCAAACAACGGTGGGAAATTTCCCACCTGATATCCACCTTCGCCGATATCCCACGGTTCGGCGATAAGCTTCACCTGCGAAAGTACAGGGCAGTTCTGGATAGCAGTAAAAAGTGGTGCGTCCTGGCGAAACGCCGGAGTGCGCCCCATTACCGATGCCAAATCAAAACGAAAACCATCAACATGGCAGGTTTCAACCCAGTAACGCAGGCATTCGAGCGCATATTCCATCACGCCAGGATTACTCAGATTCAGCGTATTACCACAACCCGTCCAGTTGTGATAATCGCCATCCTCTTTGATCCAATAATAGCTACGGTTGTCAATTCCGCGCAGTGAGAACATCGGCCCGTCGAGATCCAGCTCTGCACTATGGTTGATGACGATATCGAGAATGACTTCGATTCCTGCTTTATGCAGCTCTTTAACGGCATCCCGGAACTCATCCAGCGCACTTTCTGGCGAACAGGCATACACCGGATGCAGCGCAAACATCGCCATCGGGTTATAGCCCCAATAGTTTGTCAATCCGAGTCGTTGCAGACGCGGTTCGCTGGCAAAATGGATAACAGGCATCAGCTCCAGCGCGGTAATCCCCAACCGTTTGAAATAGTTGATCATTACCGGATGGCCCAACGCTTTATACCGCCCACGGATCTCTGCCGGGATTTCCGGGTGCTGGTACGTTAAGCCTTTTACATGGGCTTCGTAGATGACGGTATTGCCCCACGGCGTGCGCGGCGGGGCGTCGTCTTCCCAGTTATAACTATCAGACACCACCACACATTTTGGTGCGATGGTGGCGTTATCCCGGCTATCTGGTGTTTCATAGCCCGCGTGGAATAGCGGGTTATCATGAAGATCACCTTCAACACGACGTGCGCAGGGATCAATCAACAGTTTCGCCGGGTTAAAGCGATGCCCTGCGGCAGGTTGCCACGGACCATGTACACGATAACCATAGCGCAAACCGGGTCTGGCATCTGCTAAATAGCCATGCCAGACATCTCCGCTGCGCCCCGGCAGGTCATAACGTACCTCATTTCCCTGTGCATCAAAGACACACAGTTCTACGCGTTCGGCATGAGCAGAAAAGAGTGTAAAGTTAACGCCATGCCCGTCATACGTTGCACCATGAGGCGTCGCCTTGCCGGTTGTCAGTTGCGTCATTCCCCCTCCCGAACCAGCCAGACGGTAGCCAGCGGTGGCAGTGTGATGCTCAGAGAGTGCTGACGTCCGTGGCTGGCGATCTCATCGCTCTGTACCACGCCGCCGTTACCCGCATTACTACCGTGGTAGTGCATGGAATCGGTGTTCAAAATTTCACGCCATTTACCAGGTTGATTAATGCCAAAGCGATAATCATGACGCGGTACTGGCGTAAAGTTACTGGCAACTATGATTTCATTCCCGGCTTTGTCGCGGCGAACAAAGATCAGCACTGAGCGTTCTTTGTCATCTACCACCAGCCATTCAAAACCATATGGGTCAAAATCAAGCTCATGCAGTGCTTTGTGGTGACGATAAGTATGATTCAGGTCGCGCACCAGGCGCTGGACACCGTGATGCCAGTTGTCACCGCCTTCCAGAAGATGCCAGTCGAGGCTTGCGTCATGATTCCACTCACGCCCCTGAGCAAATTCATTCCCCATGAACAGCAGCTTCTTGCCCGGAAATGCCCACATCCAACCGTAATAAGCGCGCATGTTGGCAAATTTTTGCCATGCGTCGCCCGGCATCCGATCAAGAATCGATTTCTTACCATGAACCACTTCATCGTGTGATAACGGCAGGACGAAGTTTTCAGTGTAGTTGTAGAGCATACCGAACGTCAGTTTATCGTGATGATATTGACGATAAACCGGGTCGAGCTTCATATAATCCAGGGTGTCGTGCATCCAGCCCAGATTCCACTTGTACCAGAAGCCGAGGCCGCCCATATCTTGTGGGCGAGAAACGCCTGGGAAGTCGGTAGACTCTTCCGCCATCGTCACCGCGCCCGATACTTGCTCACCGATAATACGGTTGGTGTTGCGAAGGAATTCAATCGCTTCGAGATTCTCGCGGCCACCAAACTCGTTCGGGATCCACTCGCCTTCTTTACGGCTGTAATCACGATAAATCATCGAAGCGACAGCATCGACTCGCAACGCATCGATACCAAAACGCTCGATCCAATACAGCGCGTTACCAACAAGGAAATTGCTGACTTCGCGACGACCATAGTTGTAGATCAGGGTATTCCAATCCTGATGGTAGCCTTCGCGCGGATCGCTATGTTCATACAGATTCGTGCCATCAAATTCGGCCAGGGCAAAGTCATCTGTCGGGAAGTGACCTGGCACCCAGTCGAGAATAACGTTCAAACCTGCTGCATGTGCGGCATCAATGAAATAGCGGAAATCATCGCGGGTACCAAAGCGACGTGTCGGAGCATACAGGCCGGTTGGCTGGTAACCCCAACTGCCATCAAAGGGGTGTTCGTTAATTGGCAGCAGCTCAAGGTGAGTAAAGCCCATCCATTTAGCATACGGCACCAACTGGTCCGCCAGTTCGCGATAACTCAGCCAGAAATTGTTGTCGGTATGACGACGCCAGGAGCCAAGATGAACTTCATAAATAGAGATTGGTGCATCAAACTGATTCGCTTTTTTGCGCTCTTCGGTCTGTACGACCTTTTCAGGCAGCCCGCAAATAAGTGAAGCGGTTTCCGGGCGCATTTGCGCCTCAAAGGCATAAGGATCAGACTTCAGACGAAGATTGCCGTTAGCATCAATCATCTCGTACTTATAAAGCTGACCGTTATGGGCGCCAGGAATGAATAATTCCCAAATGCCGCTTTCTTTACGCAAACGCATCGGGTGACGGCGGCCATCCCAAAAGTTAAATTGCCCCACAACGGAGACACGACGAGCATTGGGTGCCCAGACGGAGAAGCGAGTTCCGGTCACGCCATCCATGGTATCTGCATGCGCGCCAAGTGTTTCATAAGGGCGCAAGTGAGTTCCTTCGGATAACAGCCAGGCATCCATCTCCTGAATAAGAGGACCAAAACGATAGGGATCATCAATCAGGTTTTGCTGTCCATGCCAGACAACAGCGAGTTGATAGCGGAAAAAATTTTTACGACGTGGTATTACACCACTGAAAAAACCACGAGAATCAAGACACTCAAGTTTAGCGAGTTTACGCCCCGTTTTTGGCTCGATAACCCAGACATCTGTGGCATCGGGCAATAGGGCGCGGACTTCCAACCCGGCGTTGGTTTTGTGCATTCCTAATACGGAAAAAGGATCCGCAAAATGACCTGCGATTAGCGCATTAATCACGTCTCTATCGATACGATCGGACATGGTTGTCTTCCTGTTTTATAGTGTCACCCCTTCCCACTGATTTTCGACATCAGGTAGTGACATTTTTGACCTGAACGGTGCAGCACTCTATGCATCCTCTCTGCGCCGTCCTACCTCCAGGCAATGCTGCAATACCTTCAGGTATTAAGCTGCCTTTCAAGAATAGCCAAACTTCTAAATGACTCCCGGTTTAATGCTTAACATCTGCGTCTACTCCTGTATTACGCAAAAAAAGGGGTGACCCGTCACCCCTGGAAAAGAAAGAAATTATTACGCCAGTTGACGAAGCATCCGACGTAATGGTTCTGCTGCGCCCCAAAGTAGCTGGTCACCAACCGTAAAGGCAGACAGGTACTCAGGCCCCATGTTCAGCTTACGCAGACGGCCAACCGGTGTAGTGAGTGTCCCGGTCACCGCTGCTGGCGTCAGTTCGCGCATGGTGATTTCACGATCGTTTGGCACCACTTTCGCCCACGGATTGTGTGCAGCCAGCAGTTCTTCCACGGTCGGGATTGACACATCTTTTTTCAGCTTGATAGTAAACGCCTGGCTATGACAGCGCAGAGCACCAACACGGACACACAAGCCATCCACCGGGATAGTGGAAGCGGTGTTCAAAATCTTGTTGGTTTCAGCCTGCCCTTTCCACTCTTCACGACTCTGACCGTTATCGAGTTGTTTGTCGATCCACGGAATCAGACTGCCCGCCAGCGGTACACCAAAGTTATCAACCGGCAGTTCACCACTGCGGGTTAAGGTCGTGACCTTGCGTTCAATCTCAAGAATTGCAGAAGATGGTGTTGCCAGCTCCTCAGACACATGACCATATAAGTGGCCCATCTGAGTCAGCAGTTCACGCATATGGCGCGCACCACCGCCAGACGCCGCCTGATAAGTGGCAACAGATACCCATTCCACCAGATCATTGGCAAATAATCCGCCCAGCGACATCAGCATCAGGCTAACGGTACAGTTACCGCCGACGAAAGTCCTGATGCCTTTATTCAGGCCTTCGGTAATGACATCCTGGTTAACAGGATCAAGGATGATGATGGCATCGTCTTTCATGCGCAGCGAAGAAGCTGCGTCAATCCAGTACCCCTGCCATCCGCTTTCGCGAAGCTTCGGATAAATTTCGTTGGTATAATCGCCGCCCTGACAGGTCACAATGATATCGAGCGCCTTTAGCGCTTCCAGATCAAAGGCATCCTGAAGAGTACCGGTCGTGGTGGAGCCGAACGTCGGCGCGGCCTGACCGAGTTGAGAAGTAGAAAAGAAAACAGGGCGAATGGCGTCGAAGTCGTTTTCTTCAATCATGCGCTGCATGAGAACGGAACCGACCATACCGCGCCAGCCGATAAAACCAACATTTTTCATAGCGTTTTTTTCCTGCTGAGATGTGTGCTGTATATATGTGCCGTAATCCTGGGCACATCCTTCACCATACAAAAAGCAGCCAAAGTCGCAAGTGAAATTAATCAATGATCGCTAAGCCATCAGTAATGCGACTAATCGTGCTTTGTTGGCACGCAGAAAGTCCGCGACAATTATCAGGGAATTTGAGTTATGAATGAAATCATTTCTGCAGCAGTTTTATTGATCTTGATTATGGATCCGCTCGGAAACCTACCTATTTTTATGTCCGTACTGAAACATACTGAGCCAAAAAGACGGCGGGCAATTATGGTCCGCGAGTTGCTTATTGCACTCTTATTGATGCTGGTGTTCCTGTTTGCGGGTGAGAAAATTCTGGCATTTCTGAACCTGCGGGCGGAAACCGTCTCCATTTCTGGCGGCATCATTTTGTTTCTGATCGCCATTAAGATGATTTTCCCCAGCGCTTCAGGAAATAGCAGCGGGCTTCCGGCAGGTGAAGAGCCGTTTATTGTGCCGCTGGCAATTCCGCTGGTCGCCGGGCCAACTATTCTCGCCACGCTGATGTTGTTGTCTCATCAGTACCCGAATCAGATGGGACATCTGGTGATTGCTCTGCTGCTGGCCTGGGGTGGCACCTTTGTTATCCTGCTGCAGTCTTCACTATTTTTACGTCTGCTGGGCGAGAAAGGAGTGAACGCACTTGAACGCCTGATGGGATTGATTCTGGTGATGATGGCAACCCAGATGTTCCTCGACGGTATTCGAATGTGGATGAAGGGATAAGGTTCAAACAGGTGCTGCACACAACCAGACGCGGCACCTGTTTTATTACCTGAACTGATAATGACCTTCGCCCAATCGGATAACCCTTTCCTCTTCTTCTGCGCGATTCAGCCACACACGAATTTGTTCGATGGTTAAACCAGTACAAGACGCCAGCCTTTCAATACTTATCGATTCCTTTGCAAGGATCGCCAGTTCCGCCACAAAGAGTTGATAAAAATCGACAGGCGTATGCGCGGGCATTACTGCGTAATTTGCGTCATCTTCGTGCAGCGAAAACAATTCTGGTTGAGCGTTACGGAGTGCTCTGTCATACATCAGCCCAGGAACGTCTGGCAGTCTGATCGTCACATTCTCTGCCTGTTCAGCACTCCATGACGCCCCATTTTCTACTAATCGTGAATTGGCAGATTGCACATCCTGATTTGGTTTAACCTGCACAGGCAGCCACTGATGTTTTAATGCCTCCATCGCCCCGGTTATCGTTCCACCGGTCATTCCCGCACGTACAACTATTGCGCTTTCAGCAAGGCAATAAATATATTTATTCCGCGCCATCGCATTGCCGACGGTGAAACGTACCTCTGGGTAAAACGGCGAAATCAACACCAGGTTGCCTGCTATAAGCCCTTCACGCCATTTCACTAACGTGCTCGTTTTTAACAAGCTATCAGCTAATACGCCAATGGCAGTTCCCCCGGCCTCCAGTGCCGACGCCATTGCACATTCATCAATACCTCGCGCACCACCAGAGATAACGCAAATCCCCTGTTGGGCCAGTTTCGCTGCCAGTTGTTGGGTATAGCGCAAATCGGCAGTCGGAGCATCTCGCGAGCCAACAATCGCCATACCTTCCGCTTGCAGTAATGCTTTATTCCCACAGCCAAATAAAACAGGAGGTGCATTCGTTCGCAATCGGTTTTTCAAGCGAACAGGATAATCGGCATCTCCTCGGGTTAAGATCCATAAACCGGCGCGTTGCCACTTATCTACCGCCAACGCCAGACTATGACCGCGCGCCAGCAAGCCAAGAATACGCTCCTGAGAAATACGCGGATCGCTCCAGCCTGTAAGTTTCTCTTGCGGTTGCGGCACCAGAAGTTCGGCGGGACTGATACGTTGGTGCTTCAGCCATAATGCAAACTTCCCCCATTCACTATTGCTAAGAGGTTTATACTCGCTCGCCGCCGCACGAGAAAAATCGCTGGTTAGCAGGAGAGTCGCTTGTGCATTGGCTGAAAGATTCATCAATTTTTTACCGAGGTAGAAGCAAGGGCAAGAGGATAAACCGTCGGGCAACCTGCCTGGCGTAATAGCGCTGTCAGAACTGTCAGCGTCCATGCAGAATCCACGATATCGTCAACCAGCAACGCCGGACCTGGCATCAAAGGAGGGGTAATCACAAACGCCCCGTCGAGATTTTGACACTGGTGAAAACGGTTTTGCTGCATTTTCTGCGGTGGATTGTCCACGACTTTTTCAATGGCATCAATAAAAGGTAAGCCAAGTTTCGCCGCCAGTCGCCGGGCAAAATCAGGAACCAGGTCGAGGTGCCTTAATGAAGGAACGCAGCATACCCAGGTTGGTTCAGGATGCGGATTCCAGCGTTGGCGAACCATTTCCGCACATGCCTCCACCAGCTCATCACTGAAGCGCCCCGTTTTTTTCTCCTGTGCTACCTGCTTTCCCCACCCGGAATCTCCCCAACGAGAAAGGATTCGCCCCGTAGATCCTTGTAAACCCGCAGGCAAGTTCCCTTTAAATCCGTATTGCGTAAAAGCTCCGGATGCTACCTGTTTATTGAGATTTAATGGCAGGTCAGCGTGTTTAATAAATAAATTTGCCGCATGGAGTAAGCCGCTATCAATATCGGGCGACAATAACGGATGCTGAAGACAACTGCTACATTTACCACAACGTTCGGCACCTGGCTCATCGAGTGCGCGGCGCAGAAATTGCATTTTGCACTCCTTGGTCGTGATATAGCTTTCAACGTCTGCTAGCTCACTTTTTCTCTGGTTCATCAAATGGTTAATTCGTTCATGGTCAGGAGAGAAACTGACGATAGTTCTGCGCCATAATTTCTCGGTATACACCACAGGCGATGGATTTTCAGCTACCAGTAACTTCAGTGCTTTTTCTATTTGCCCATAACGAAGATTCGTCCGTTGTTCAATGCCTCGTAGGGTAAGACCGTCATTCTCGCTAAGTACGTTGAGTATTTCATGAATTTGCGCCTCCGCAGGAAAGGCGCTTTCACGGAAGAATTGATGAATAGCGCGGTCTTCACCACCACAAAGCAATATGCCAACTGCGGAATCTATAGCACGCCCGGCACGCCCCACCTGTTGGTAGTAACCGACAATAGACCCCGGCATCTGATAATGAATGACGAAACCTAAATCAGGTTTATCAAACCCCATACCTAATGCCGTCGTCGCGACCAGCACTTTGATTTTATTTGCCAGCAGTGCCTGCTCCAGATATTCCCTGGCAGTATTAGAATCTTCCGCGCCTTCACAAGTCACGCCACTGTAATAAGCAAATGCACTGATACCATTTTTCCTTAACCACTCGGCGACAAGTTCGGCATCGCGAGTCGTCAGGGTATAAACAATTCCCGATTTGGAAAACTGAGGGATAACCGTTGCTAACCATGCCAGACGGGATGACTGTTCACCTAAGACTAAGGCATCAAGCGCCAAACTTTCGCGAGCCAGCGTTCCACGCTGAATCACAACGTCACCCAATTGCTGACGTATATCCTCAACGACACGGTTATTCGCTGTCGCGGTTGTACCCAGAACAGGGGTATTCGCAGGCAGTTGGCGCAAAATATCTAATATACGGCGGTAATCCGGGCGAAAATCGTGGCCCCAATCAGAGATGCAGTGCGCCTCGTCGACCACAAGCAAACCAATACGATCGGCTATTGGATATAAAACCGTTTCGATAAAGTCCTGGTTTGCCAAACGTTCCGGGGAAACCAGCAAGCAATCGACCTCACCTTGCAACAACTTATCGCTAATGCGCTGCCATTCTTCCCTGTTTGTAGAATTCAACGTTTCAGCCGTAATACCTAACCGTTCAGCGGCGGCAACCTGGTTACGCATCAGGGCAAGCAAAGGAGAGATGATAATTGTCGGGCCAGCGCCGCGATCGCGGAAGATTTTACTGGCGATGAAGTACACAGCACTTTTCCCCCAGCCAGTGCGTTGGACAACCAGCAGTTTTCGCCGCTGATTAACCACCGCATCTATGGCTTCCCACTGCCCTTCCCTGAAAGTAGCGGTGGTATTTCCTAACATCCGCTGTAAAAGCAATTCAGCTCCGTGTTTCTCCATCATCTTCTCCCTCGTCCGTTAACACAGTGATTAGAACGGATAATGTTCCGGTCTTTTTGCGAGAGAGATCAAAAAGATGAAGACAGGAAAAAAGAGAAATGAATTACTGCGAGCAAGCTCGCAGTAATTAACTCAACAGCTGGAACGCAATCATCCCAACGATGGCACCGACAGTGCCGAGGATGGTTTCCATCATGGTCCAGGTTTTCAGCGTTTCGGCTTCGGTCGCGCCGGTAAATTTACCGAACAACCAGAAACCAGCGTCGTTAACGTGGCTGACAACAATCGAACCACCGGCGATACAAATCGACAGTGCCGCCATTTGCGCACCGGAGTAGTTCAACTGTTCAATAACCGGCATTACCAGTCCTACCGCCGTTAAGCAGGCAACGGTGGCAGACCCCTGAATGATGCGCACCGCCGCTGCCAGCACGAAGCAGGTGATGGCAATCGGCAGGCCTATGCCGGTTAACGCTTCGCCGAGTGCCGGACCTACGCCAGAGTCAACCAGCACCTGTTTGAACACGCCGCCTGCACCAATCACCAGCAGAATGATCCCCGCCGGTTGCAGCGCGTGACCGCAAATTTCCATCACTTTATCTTTCGGCATACCCTGACGCATCGCCAGGCCGTAAATTGCTACCAGGCAAGCGACCAGAATTGCGGTAAACGGATGACCGATAAACTCGAACCATTCGTAAGCGGTAGAGCCTTCCGGCACAAAACGCGCGGCAATGGTTTTCAGCCCCACCAGCACCAGCGGCAGCAGGATCAGCGACAGGCTGAATCCGAAGGACGGCATTTTGCCTTCGCCGAGATGCGGTTCGCTGATGTCGTCAGGAATATGCAGCTCCACATAGCGGCTGATGAAATTCCCCCACAGCGGCCCGGCAATAATCATTCCCGGGATTGCCGCACACAGGCCAATCAGGATCATCCAGCCAAAGTCAGCATTCATCTGCGATGCCAGCAGCATTGGCGCTGGCCCCGGTAGTAAGAACGCCGCTGCCGCCGCCACACCCGCGAATAACGGGATAACCAGCTTCACCAGGTTCGTGCCGGTATGGCGCGCCATTGAGAAAGCAACGCTAATCAGCAGGACAATCGCCACTTCAAAGAACAGTGGTAGCGCACAAACCAGGCCCGCAAGGCCAATGGCATAATGCGCACGACTGTGACCGAAGGATTTGAGCATTTTGACGGCAATCTGATCGACTGCGCCGGTTTCATGTAAGATCTTGCCAAACATGGCTCCCAGGGCGACAACTACCGCCAGGAAGCCGAGGGTGCCTCCCATCCCTTTTTCCATCGTCGCTGCGATTTTATCGAGCGGCATACCGGAAAAAAGGCCAGCCCCCATAGACACCACCATCAAAGCCAGGAAAGCGTGCATACGCGCCTTCATGACTAAAAACAGCAGCAGTAAAACAGACCCTACTGCTGTTAAAACAAGCGTTAATGTAGTCACTACTTATTTGCCTTTTTTAATAACCTCAATGGTGCTTGCCACAACACCTTCCAGCGGTTGATCGATATCCACCACCAGTACATCGGTTTCGTCCGCACCCGGCTCCTGCAGCGTTTCAAACTGCGTCACCAGCATTTGGGTTTTAAAGAAATGGCCTTTGCGCGCTTTCAGGCGGCTTTCAATCACATCAAAATCGCCTTTCAGGTAGATGAAAGAGAGATTCGGATTGCCCTCGCGTAGCAGGTCGCGATAGTGCTTTTTCAGTGCGGAACAGACGATCAGCGACACTTTATTGGTACGCTGCATGGCAAATGCGGCGTCGTTCAGCGCCTGTAACCACGGTTTGCGATCGTCGTCATTCAGCGGTTCGCCAGACGCCATTTTTTCGATATTGCGGCGCGGATGGAGGAAATCGCCATCAAGAAACGCGGCATGAAGTTGATGCGCCACTTCACTGGCGACCGCAGATTTGCCGCTGCCCGATACGCCCATTAAGACGTAAATGTGGTGATCATGATTAGTCGTGCTCAAAGTGGTGCCCCCACAGTACAAGAATTAAAAATGTTACGGGTAACTGTTATCGGTAACATTCTCCGGCTGGACAAAAACAGAAGCAATATCCATCCGTGCCTTAAGTGTATAAGTGTGAGCTACTTCAAATTTGTGAGCTTAAATAGATCCGCCCGGTGACAAGGTGAAACCTAAATCTAACATTTTCGGTGTCACAGATTCGCCACGAATACGCGCCAGCAGGCGCTCAGCGCCAATGCTGCCCATCCGCTCACGCGGCGTCAGCACGCTCGCCAGCCGTGGCTCCATCACCTGACCAATGTCATGACCGTGGAAACCGGCAATCGCCATATCGTCAGGAACTTTCAGCCCCAGACGCTGACATTCAAATGCCGCACCGACCGCCAGGTCATCGTTAGTACAAAATACGCCATCCAGCTGCGGATATTCCCGCCGCGCCTGGCGAATCAGTTCAATACCGGAAGAGTAAGAAGAAGATTGCTCGACCATCACGCTATACGGCACCAGGCCTGCATCCAGCATCGCCTGCTCATATCCCTTCTGTTTGATGATAGTACGTTCGTCGAGGCGTGCGCCGAGATAGGCAATGTGACGATGCCCGCGAGCAATAATGGCGGTGGTCATCTGGCGTGCCGCTTCAAAGTTATCAAAACCGACGGCGATATCGAGGCACGGCGACTTACTGTCCATCAGCTCCACCACCGGAATACCCGCTACTTCAATCATCTTTAAGGTGCGGGGCGTGTGGGTACGTTCGGTGAGAATAAGTCCGTCGATATTCCAGGAAAGCATCGACTCGAGACGTTCTTGCTCCATTTCCGGTTTATAACCGTAGTGCGCCAGCATCGTCTGATAACCGTGTGCGTCGGTGACGCTTTCGATACCGCGTAATACTTCAGCGAAAACCTGGTTGGTGAGTGAAGGTAACAGGACGCCAATCGCCCGGCTGGTGGCGTTAGAGAGGATATCGGGCGCGCGATTGGGAATATAACCCAGTTCATCAAGAGCGGCGGCAATCTTGCCACGTAGAGCGACGGAAACCTGCTCCGGGTTGCGTAAAAAACGGCTGACCGTCATTTTGGTCACGCCTACACGGTCAGCCACATCCTGAAGTACGGGTCTTTTCTTTTTCATCGTCCTGAAAGGTACAAAAGGGATAGATTCCTTTAGTTTACCACGGACGCATCAGAACCTTCCCGATTCCTCAGGAAGGTTGTGAGATAAATTTAGACTGGCGGTAAATCGAACAACAGAATTTCACTGTCGCTATCAGCATGGATGGAGATTGCCTGCTCATCCCAGATTGCCAGACCATCGCTGGTCGAGGCTTTCACGCCGTTAATGGTAACATTGCCTTTCACTACCTGAATCCAGACGCGGCGTTCAGCGGCAATCTGATGAATCGACTGCTCATCTTTTACCAGCGCCCAGCGGTACAGTTCCATATCCTGATACACTTTCAATGAACCATCACGCGCATCCGGCGAGAGCACCAGTTGTTTGCCCTGTACGGCATCGAAGCGACGCTGTTCATAACGCGGCGTAATACCGTTTTCTTCTGGCATGATCCAGATCTGATACAGATGCAGACGCTCGGTGCTGCTTGGGTTGTACTCTGAGTGACGAATACCCGTACCCGCACTCATAATCTGGAACTCTCCCGCCGGAACCTGCTCTTTATTGCCCATGCTGTCCTGATGCTCAACAGTACCTTCCAGCACGTAGGTCAAAATTTCCATATCTTTATGCGGGTGAGTGCCGAAGCCCTGCCCTGCTTCAATCACGTCGTCGTTAATCACGCGCAGCGCGGAGAAGCCCATAAAGTTCGGGTCGTAATAGTTGGCAAAAGAGAAAGTATGCCAGGAGTCCAGCCAGCCATGATTTGCATGACCACGTTCATTTGCTTTGCGTAAGTAGATCATTTGTATTCGCCCCCTGAATGATTTCGATGGGCTTAGTGTGGACCCGATCCACCTGGGATGATAGGGGGTGAAAATTGACCCCTCTGTTCAAAAAAATTGAACTATTTGAGGGGCCATCAAACTTACTTCGCGAGAGTCACTGTGGAGGGAGAGGCTTGCTCAAATCCGCGTTCAAGGATTTCAAGATTGGTAAGAACTTCAGATTCCTTGACGTAATTTGGCGCCCCGCTGGTGATGGTTTGGTACAACGCATCATAAACGCGTCCGTAATCGCCCATCTCCGGCTTCATCTCTTCTCTGACCGTAACGCCCTCGTCATTGACATACTCCAGCACACCGACCGAATCATCCGCTGCGAATCCCGGCTCGCCCGGCATAATATTAGCCTTCAGGCTGGTTTCCTGCTGGTCGATACCGTATTTAATAAACGAACCTTTCTTACCGTGAACGATAAATTTCGGATAATCGATTTTCACCAGATGGCTGGTTTTGACGATGGCTTTTAGATCGCCATAAAACAGCTGCGCTTCGAAGGTGTCGTCAGGATTGGCTTTATTACGCAGGCTGCGGATGTCATAAGCGACGTGATCCGGGCGACCGAACAGCGAGATAATCTGGTCGAGGGTATGCACACCAAGGCCATAGAACGCGCCATCCTGCGGCAGTCCAGGTTTGGTTTCTGCCACCGGGCGGTAATAGTCAAAATGGCTTTCCACTTCAACAATCTCTCCCAGCTTGCCGCTTTCAATCGCTTTTTTCGCCGTCAGAAAACAGGAATCAAAGCGACGATTCTGATACGGCGTGACGGTCAGCCCTTTACTTTTCGCCAGCGCAAAAAGTTCTTTCGCCTGCGCAAGCGTCGGAGTGAATGGTTTTTCGACCAGCACATTTTTCCCGGCTTCCAGCGCGCGTTTCGCGTACTCGAAGTGGCTGTCCGCATGAGTGCAGACGACAATCAACTTAACGTCGGGATCGTTTAGCACTTCGTCGAGATCGCTGGTGAAATGAATATGGGAATAAATGGGAGCCTGTTCTTCCGGCTTCTCATGGCGGCGAAAAATATGCGCGACATGCCAGCTATCCTTGCGGTTAAGTACATACGGCAGATGGTAACGGGTGGTGCTTTTGCCGAAGCCAATAAAGGCGCAGTTGATGACCATGATTTCGTCCTTTTTAAGGTGGTTATCTACCACCTTAGCGCAAAGCGGACGCGGTTCCTACAGGAGTGCGCATAACAAACACAAGCACTTCCCGTGGATAAATTGAGAACGAAAGGTCAAAAAAAAAGCCAGCACCCGGCTGGCTAAGTAATACTGGAAGCAATGTGAGCAATGTCGTGCTTTCAGGTTCTCCGCGAGGGTCTTCCTGATCGCGAGACAATAATAATCATTCTCATTCGCACTTGTCCAACACTTTTTGCAAAAAAATGCATTTGACTCGCATTTGAAAGTCAATGATGTTGAAAGGGACATTTACCCCAAAGAGGACAAAGGAATGAGTGAGATAGTAATACGCCACGCAGAAACACGGGATTACGAGGCCATCAGGCAAATTCACGCCCAGCCGGAGGTGTATTACAACACGCTACAGGTGCCTCATCCGTCAGAGCCAATGTGGCAGGAGCGACTCGCCGATCGTCCCGGCATCAAGCAACTTGTCGCCTGTATTGATAGAGACGTCGTGGGCCATCTCACCATTGACGTGCAACAACGCCCACGCCGCAGTCATGTTGCCGACTTTGGTATCTGTGTCGACTCCCGCTGGAAGAACCGCGGCGTCGCCAGCGCCCTGATGCGAGAGATGATTGCAATGTGCGACAACTGGTTGCGGGTAGATCGTATTGAACTAACGGTGTTCGTTGATAACGCGCCAGCAATTAAGGTCTATAAAAAATTCGGCTTTGAGATTGAAGGGACTGGCAAGAAGTACGCATTACGTAATGGCGAATATGTCGATGCGTATTTTATGGCGCGGGTGAAATAGAGAATTTGTAATCTAAATTTGTCATTTAAGCCCTCGCCTACCGGGAGAGGGCTTAAGATATTAATACCCCGCCGTTAAATCATCTACCGAACGTGGGTCGGAAGCGCCATACAATTCGCCGTCCGGCCCAACCATAATACTTTGCGTACTGCCCATCGCCTCTTTTAGCGCCACTTTCTGACCTTTTGCTTCCAGCAGCTTGAGCGTATCCGGGCTAAATCCTTTCTCGACACGCAGCTCGTCCGGCAGCCACTGATGGTGGAAACGCGGCGCATTGGTCGCTTCGGCGACATTCATGCCATAATCGATGCTGTTCACTACCATTTGCAGCACGGTGGTGATAATCCGGCTCCCGCCTGGGCTACCGGTAACCAGCCAGGTTTTACCGTCCTTGACCACAATGGTTGGCGACATTGACGACAGCGGACGCTTGTTCGGCCCGACGGCGTTGGCATCACCGCCCACCAGCCCGTAAACGTTCGGTACGCCCGGTTTGGCGGAGAAATCATCCATCTGATTATTAAGCAGAATACCGCTCTCGCCTGCGACAATACCCGTACCGAAGGTAGTGTTCAGCGTATAGGTCACCGCCACCGCGTTACCGTCTTTATCCACTACAGAGTAATGGGTTGTTTGATTACTCTCATAAGGCGCAAGCTTGCCAGGGCGAATTTCGCTGGATGGCTTCGCTTTATTGATATCTATTTGATCGGCAATAGATTTGGCATAGGCTTTATTGGTCAGCGCCTGCCACGGTACTTTGACAAAATCCGGGTCGCCAAGATATTCCGAGCGATCGGCGTAGGCATGTTTCTCCGCTTCTGCCATGATTTGCATCGCATCGGCGCTGCCAAAGCCGTATTTCTGCATATCGAAGTTTTCCAGAATATTGAGGATCTGCACGATATGAATCCCGCCGGAAGATGGCGGTGGCATGGAGTAAACCTGATACCCGCGATAATCACCGCTAATCGGTGTGCGTTCTACTGCTTTATACGCGGCTAAATCTTCTTTAGTAATCAAGCCGCCATTTTTCTGCATCTCCTGAGCGATCTGTTCCGCTATCGTGCCTTTGTAGAATTCATCCGGGCCGTTTTCGGCAATCATCTCCAGGCTCTTTGCCAGATTCGTCTGTACCAGCTTGTCGCCCTTTTTCAGCGGTTCGCCCTCTTTCCAGAAGATAGCTTTGCTGTTTTCGTGATTTGGTAGCACTTCACTGCCGTAGGTTTTGAGATCGTCTGCCAGCGCATCGTTAACGATAAAACCATCGCGTGCCAGTTTAAACGCAGGCTGCACAACTTTGTTCAGCGACATGGTGCCGTATTTCTCCAGCGCCAACGAGAAGCCCGCTACCGTACCGGGTGTGCCAGAAGCAAGATGCGAAGTGAGAGATTTTTTGCTGTCCGGGTTGCCCTGATCATCAAGGAACATATCGCGGGTCGCTTTGGCGGGTGCCATTTCGCGGAAATCGATAGCGGTGGTATTGCCATCTTTAGTGCGGATCAGCATAAAACCGCCGCCGCCCAGATTCCCTGCCTGCGGATGCGTTACCGCCAGCGCGTAGCCCACTGCCACGGCAGCATCAACGGCATTCCCGCCCTGTTTAAGGATATCTACCCCCACCTGAGTGGCAGTGGCGTCCACAGATGCTACCATCCCCTGCTTCGCTCGTACCGGATGGAAGACATCCTCCTCCACGCCATATGAAACGGGCGGCGGCGCAGGTGGCGCGGCGACAGCACTAAAACAACATCCTGAAAGCAAAGTAGCAATGGCCACCCGGCGTAAAAACGTCGGTTTTATCATCGTTATTCTCCAGTTATGAGTGGGGCAACCCCAGCTAAGCCTGGTATATAACTCTGAATTAATCATCGTTTTGCCGGGAAGCGAGTAAACTTAAAGGATATCTTCAGAGGAGGATACGCGATGAAACGACTTCTGCTTTTGACGGCACTCCTGCCGTTTGTCGGCTTTGCACAGCCCATTAATACTCTGAATAACCCCAACCAGCCGGGATATCAGATCCCCAGCCAGCAGCGGATGCAAACTCAAATGCAAACGCAGCAAATCCAGCAAAAAGGGATGCTGAATCAGCAACTGAAAACTCAGACGCAATTACAACAGCAGCATTTAGAAAATCAGATTAATAGCAACTCTCAGCGGGTATTGCAGTCGCAGCCGGGGGAGCTAAATCCCGCCCGGCAGCAAATGCTGCCCAACACCAACGGCGGGATGTTAAACAGCAACCATAATCCGGATAGTTCGCTAAATCAGCAGCATATGCTGCAACAGAGGAAAAACGGCGACATGCTGAATCCGCCCAGCACGTCGCAGCCTGACATTCCGTTGAAAACTATTGGGCCGTAAAGTTCGGACCAATCACATCAATCGCATCAGTACAGATGCAATCCACGCCCCAGCGCAGCAACTCTGCCGCGCGCTGGGGTTTGTTAACGGTATAAACCAGAATCCGTAATCCAGCGTCTTTCAACTGCATCACTCGCGCTTTATCGAGCAACTTATGATTGAGATGAATAGAGACGCAGCCCAGCCGCGTGGTCAGTTCGCGCCAGTCGTCGCGCCACTCATCCAGCAACAAACCGCGCGGCAGTTCCGGTGCAGCCTGTTGCGCGGCTTCTAAAGCATCAATCTCAAACGATGACAGCAGCGGTGGCGTCATACCAGCCCACAGTTCGCGCGCCGCCAGCGATACCATCTTGCCCGTCAATGGCCCTGTGCCAGTGGTAGGTTTGATTTCGATATTCGCCATCATCCCGTGTTCGCGACAGCGTTCCGCCACCTGAGAAAGCAACGGCAGCGGCTCACCTTTAAACGCTTTGCTGTACCAACTGCCTGCATCCACGCGCAGTAAATCCTGCCAGTTCAGATCGCCCGCGACGCCCCAGCCGTTGCTGGTGCGTTCGAGATTGTCGTCATGAAGCAAGAAGATCTCGCCATCTTTCGATAACTTCGCATCAAATTCGATCATCTTATGACCGTATTTTGCCCCCACGTCGATTGCCGCCAGGGTGTTTTCCGGGGCCAGTTTACCGCCGCCACGGTGGGCGACGATGCGGGGATAAGGCCAGTTACTCATACTCGTTGTCCTGTTTCACCATCAAAAAGATGCAGCTGATTTTCCGGCAGATGCAGCCACAGCGTGCTGCCTGCCGTCGGGCGCTCCTGATGCGCCAGTCGCACCACCAGCTTCTGTTCGCCCCAGCGTCCGTGCGCCAGGTTATCTGCGCCGAGGATCTCCAGCGTGTCCATCACCAGCGGTATGCCACCTTCTGCCTGCGAGCTTAACGCAATATGTTCCGGGCGAATGCCAAGAGTCATTTTACGTCCGGCATACTGACGGTAGCCACCGTTTAGCGGTAGCGCCATCCCCCCATCCAGTTCGAAATGCGTGCCATCGTTATTCACGCGGCCTGTCAGCAGATTCATCGCCGGACTACCGATAAAACTCGCCACAAACAGGCTGGCGGGCTTTTCGTAGACTTCAACTGGTGTGCCAATCTGTTCAGCAATGCCGCCGTTCATCACCATTACCCGCTGAGCGAGCGTCATCGCCTCAACCTGATCGTGAGTAACGTAGAGTGAAGTCGTTTTCAGGCGACGGTGCAGTTGTTGCAGCTCAAGGCGCATCTGCACGCGCAGCTTGGCATCGAGGTTAGAGAGCGGCTCATCAAACAGGAACACCGCCGGATCGCGCACAATCGCACGGCCCATCGCTACACGCTGACGCTGACCGCCAGAAAGCTCACGCGGACGGCGCTTGAGCAGGCCATCCAGCTCCAGAATGCGCGCCGCTTCTTTAACACGTTCGGCAATTTGCTGCTTGCCCATACCGCGAATTTTCAGCCCCCACGCCATGTTTTCTTCGACACTCATATGCGGATAAAGCGCGTAGTTCTGGAACACCATCGCAATCCCGCGATCTTTCGGCTCCATTTCGGTCACGCGTTGGTCGTTAATCCAGATATCGCCTTCGGTGACCCGCTCCAGCCCGGCAACCATGCGCAGCAGCGTGGATTTCCCGCAGCCAGACGGCCCGACCATCACGATAAATTCGCCATCCGCCACATCAAGGGTCAGCGGTTTAATAACCTGGGTTTTGCCATCCCAGCTTTTGGTTACTGCCTGTAATTTCAGTCCTGCCATCTTATTTCTCACTATCGACCAGGCCGCGCACGAAGGCACGCTGCATCACTAAAACAATCACCACCGGAGGGATAAGCGTTAACAACATCGCCGCCATCACCGAATTCCATTCCGTGGTGCCTTCGCCTGTAGCGATCATCCCTTTGATTCCTGCCACGGTGGTGCCGAGATCAACATCGGTAATAATCAACAACGGCCACAAATACTGGTTCCAGCCGTAAATAAAAGTGATCACAAACAGCGCCGCCAGATTGGTTTTCGACAGCGGAAAAACGATGTCGCAGAAGAAGCGCATCGGCGACGCACCGTCGATCCGCGCGGCTTCCACCAGCTCATCCGGCAGCGTCATAAAGAACTGGCGGAACAGGAAGGTAGCGGTCGCCGAGGCCATTAATGGCAGCGTTAAGCCAGCGTAGCTGTCGAGCATGTTCAGGTTGGCGATGACTTCTACCGTCGGGAAGATACGCACTTCAACTGGCAGCATCAGGGTGATAAAAATCATCCAGAAGAAGAGGTTACGTAGTGGAAAACGAAACCAGACAATGGCAAATGCCGAGAGCATCGAGACGGTAATTTTGCCGAGCGTAATGCTGAACGCCATCACGAAGCTGTTAAGCAACATCCGCCAGAACGGCGCACTATTCGTGCCTACCCCGTTTACCCAGATGTTGTGGATGTTTTCCAGCAGATGCGTGCCGGGGATTAGCGCCATCGGCGCGGCATAGACTTCTTGTTTATCCAGCGTCGCCGCGACAAACGCCACGTACAACGGGAAGAGGATCACCGCGATCCCGAGGATCAGCATGGTATGGCTGAATATTGTCAGCCACGGACGGTTCTCAATCATTGGTAACGCACCTTGCTTTCAACATAGCGGAACTGCACCACCGTCAGCACGATGACGAGGAACATCAACACCACCGACTGCGCGGCAGACGAAGCCAGATCCAGTCCAGTAAAGCCTTCACGATAGATCTTATAAATCAGCGTCGTGGTGGCCTGAACCGGCCCGCCGGACGTGGCGGCGTCGATCACCGGGAAGGTATCGAAGAAGGCGTACACCAGGTTCACCACCAGCAGGAAGAAGCTCACCGGGGCGATAAGCGGCAACGCAATCTTAAAGAAGCGGCGAATTGGACCTGCGCCGTCGATGGCTGCGGCTTCAATCAACGAACGAGGAATGGATTGCAGCGCGGCATAGAAGAACAGAAAGTTGTAGCTGATTTGCTTCCATACTGAGGCAAACACCACCAGGAACATTGCCTGACCGCTGTTTTGCGCATGATTCCAGTCGTAGCCTAACTCAGCGAGAAAATGTGTGATCAGTCCACGACCAGGGTTAAACAGGAAGATCCACAATACAGCGGCAACGGCGGGAGCCACGGCATACGGCAGCAGCATTAAGGTTTGATAGAAACGGCTGCCGCGCACGATGTACTCCACCAGCGCCGCGAAGAACAGCGACACCAGCAAACCGCTGACGGTGACAAAGGTGCTGAATTTTATCGTCGTCCAGAAGGAGTCGAGATAGTAGCTGTCATGAAACAGCGTGACGAAGTTATCCAGGCCGACAAACTGGCTGGAAAAGCCAAATGGATCGACGCTTTGTAGCGAGTACCACAACGCTTCGCCCGCAGGCCAGATAAAAAAGATAACGGTGATGATAAGCTGCGGCGCGACCAGCAAATAAGGCAGCCAGCGCGAGCGGAACACCGGACGGGATGATGACATTACGGTTAATTCCTGAACTGTGCCGGATGCGCTTCGCTTATCCGGCCTACACGCGATGCCAGGTCAGATAAGCGAAACGCATCCGACATTTCACTGGTTAAGACTTCGTAGATTTCTCAAAGCGGCGCAGTAACTGGTTCCCACGCTCAACAGCGGTATCCAGCGCCTGCTGTGGCGTCTTCTTACCAGTCCACACGCTTTCCAGCTCTTCATCCACAATCACGCGGATCTGCGGCATATTGCCCAGACGCAGCCCTTTGGTGAACGGCAACGGCGGCTTGTTCAGCATCTGACGCGTCGCGGTATCCGCCCCTGGGTTTTTCTCGTAAAAGCCCTGCTCACGGGTCAGGTTATACGCCGCTTTGGTGATTGGCAGATAACCGGTTTTCTGATGCCACTCGGCAGCATTTTCTGGCTTCGCGAGGAAGTCGAGGAACTTCGCCACGCCGGTGTAAGTTTCTTTATCTTTGCCCTGCATCACCCACAGGCTGGCTCCGCCGATAATGGCGTTTTGCGGCGCGTCTTTCGCATCGGCGTCGTAAGGCATCATGCCTACGCCATAGTTAAATTTGGCGTACTCGCGAATGTTGGCAAGAGAACCGGAAGAGGCGGTCGTCATCGCGCAATCACCGTTATAGAACTTCTCGGTAGATTCATCCTTACGCCCGACGTAACTGAAATCGCCCTTCTTGTTCATCTCTTCGAGCATGGCGATGTGTTTCACCTGCTCCGGCTTGTTGAACTCAAGCACCGCGTCCGTGCCGTCAAAGCCGTTGTTTTTGCTGGCAAACGGCAGACCGTTCCAGGCGCTAAAGTTTTCCAGTTGGATCCAGCCCTGCCAACCGCTGGCGTAGCCGCACTTCATACCAGAGGCTTTCAGTTTCGCGGCATAGTCTGCCAGATCCTGCCAGGTTTTCGGCGGCTGTTCAGGGTCTAACCCCGCTTTCTTGAAGGCGTCTTTGTTGTAATAGAGAACGGGAGTCGAGCTGTTGAACGGCTGGGAGAGTAAATGTCCGGTTTTGCTGTCGGAGTAGTAACCTGAAACCGTCGGCACAAACTGCGACTCATCGAATTGAATCCCCGCCTCTTTAAACACGTCATACACCGGTTTAATGGCTTTCGACGCCATCATGGTGGCGGTGCCAACTTCATAAACCTGCAAAATAGCCGGCGCGTTGCCGGTACGAAATGCGGCAATCCCCGCACTTAAATTCTGTTCGTAGTTGCCTTTATAGGTCGGTACAATTTTGTAATCCGGGTTTTCGGCGTTAAAACGTTGGGCCAGAGAATCCACCTCTTTACCCAGTTCCCCTTCCATAGAATGCCAGAACGGAATGGTCGTCACTGCCTGTGCATTCCCCATTAACGCCAGTCCGAGCGCCAGTGCTGAAGCTGTATAATGTAACGGTTTCATCGTTTATCTCTCTTGTTGTACCGAATGCGCGAATTCACGCGTTTTATGCTCGCGGGGTAACATGACATGCTCGAATTACAGAAAAATAACTTTTTTGTTACATTTGTAAGATAGTAAGGTGTCAGAAAGATGACAAGGCGGTGACGGCATGGGTGAGGGAAAATGGGAGATGGGGCACGGATAATGCTACGTTGGGAAAAATTAATGCGCCAGAGACTATCTGGCGCAGCACTTATCGAACAATACTCTGCTTCAGCCGGTCATTGGCGGTCTTAATCCATTCCCGGTGGTGTTTTCTATAATGAGGTCTTGAGCGTTTAGCCGTATCAACTACAGCAACATACTGCTCGTTGGCTTCACGTAACCGACTCATTTTCGCCAACATTTCCGCATAGTAAATACGTGCCTGCGGGCCGGGGTAATAAGAAACCAACACTTCAAACTCGCTTTCCGCATCAGCGTATTTTTCCTGAGCGGCTAAGGTTCTGGCGAATAACAAGTGCCCTTCTGCCGACTGAAAATCAGGGTTATAACGCATCACATCTTCCAGCGTCTGCTGACAGGCGGCGAACTCCTGAATGGCAAACTGCGCCTGCGCCAGACTTAACATCATTGCCGCTTCATGGGCGGATACCCCGCGTAACGCCTGCTGATAATGGAGAACGGCGTCGTAATAACGCCCCAGACGCGCCAGTTCATTAGCCAGCGCATAATGGTTTTGATTCGTCTCGGCAATCGCCAGCTCTTCACCTAATTTGTGCAGGTGGCGTTCCGGGTTGATTTTGTCCTGCAGGCGCATCAGCAAAGTACGCCCGTGACGGTCAGCGCCCGTTTCAGGCAGCATAACCATGACGAAATACGCCACGCAGCCAATCACCGGAAAACAGAAGATAATAAAAATCCAGTATCGCTCTTGTCCGGAGCGATAAGCGTGAATACAGCAAAGCAGTTCAAGCATGACGACAACGGCATAATGCATGGGAGGGAACCTTTCCGTGGCAAATAAGTGGTCTGGTTTTAATCCTCCCGCTCAGTTGAAACAAGTCTGTATACGGACAAAGAACCCGGCAGAACGTGGCTACCGGGTTATTGATAATTTACCCGCCTAAATACGCACTTCTCACCGCTTCATTCGCCAGTAGCGCGTCGCCGGTATCGGAGAGCACCACATGACCGTTTTCCAGCACGTAGCCGCGATCCGCCAGCTTTAGCGCCTGGTTGGCGTTCTGCTCGACGAGGAAGATGGTCATCCCCTGCTCGCGCAGTTGTTCGATGGTGTCGAAAATTTGCTGGATGATAATCGGTGCCAGCCCGAGCGATGGCTCATCAAGCAGTAGCAAACGCGGGTTACTCATCAAAGCGCGACCAATCGCCAGCATCTGCTGTTCACCGCCAGACATAGTGCCCGCTCGCTGAACACGGCGCTCATGCAGACGCGGAAACAGTTCATAGACCCACTTTATGCGCTCCTGGAACTGGTCGCGTTCGGCAAAAAAGCCGCCCATCGCCAGATTCTCTTCCACCGTCATGCGTGAGAAGACGCGACGTCCTTCCGGGACAATCGCCACCGCTTCGCGCATGATTTTCGCCGTCTGCCAGTTGGTAATGTCTTTATCATCAAACACAATTCGCCCACTGGTGGCGCGCGGGTCGCCACATAACGTGCCGAGCAAGGTCGTTTTTCCCGCCCCGTTCGCGCCAATGAGGGTGACAATCTCGCCCTGATTGATATGCAGGCTCACCTCATGCAGCGCCTGGATTTTGCCGTAGTGGGCGCTGACTTTGTCAAAGGACAACATGACTTTTTCCATCTTATGCCTCACCTAAATAGGCACGGATCACGTCCGGGTTATTACGGATTTGCTCCGGTGTACCGTTTGCCAGCGGCGTCCCCTGATTGACCACGTAAATTCGGTCTGAAATTCCCATCACCAGCTTCATATCGTGTTCAATCAACAAGATAGTGGTGTTGTGATGGTTACGCAGTTCGGCAATCAGCTCATCCAGCTCTTTGGTTTCTTTCGGGTTAAGACCTGCCGCTGGTTCGTCGAGCATTAAAATCTCCGGCTGCGTTACCATGCAGCGGGCGATCTCCAGACGGCGCTGGTCACCGTAGGCCAGGTTACTCGCCTGACGGTTAGCGTGTTCGAGCAAACCAATGCGCTCAAGCCAGGTTGCGGCACGGTCGAGGGCTTCGCTCTGGGCGCGACGGAAAGAAGGCGTTTTCAACAGGCCAGAGAACAGCCCGGTTTTCAGTTGCTGATGCTGCGCCACCAGCAGGTTTTCAATCACCGTCATTTCGCGGAACAGGCGCACATGCTGGAAGGTACGCACCACGCCCATGCGGGCAATTTGCTGCCCCGGCAAACCTTCCAAATGCTGATCGCGCAGTAAAATGGTGCCTCCGGTGGGTTTGTAGAATCCGGTCAGGCAGTTAAAAACCGTGGTTTTTCCGGCACCGTTAGGGCCGATTAACGAGACGATCTCCTGCGGGTACAGTTCAAGATTGACGTTGTTCACCGCCAGCAGGCCGCCGAAGCGCATCATCAGGCCGTTAACGGATAATAATGGCTGACTCATGCCTGCTCTCCTTTCGCTGCGCCGTTTTTCAGCTTCAGTTGCGGGCGCGTCATGGGCAGCAAGCCCTGCGGACGCCAGATCATCATCAGCACCATCAAACCACCGAGCATTAACATGCTGTATTCGTTGAAATCACGCATCAACTCTCGCGACACCACCAGCAAAATTGCCGCCAGAATCACTGCAAATTGCGAACCCATACCACCGAGCACCACTATCGCCAGCACAAACGCCGATTCGGCAAAGGTGAAGGATTCCGGGCTGACAAATCCCTGACGTGCCGCGAACAGCGTTCCGGCAAAACCGGCAAACGCGGCACTGATGGTAAAAGCGGTCAGCTTGATACGACGCGGACTTAAGCCCAGCGAACGACAGGCGATTTCATCTTCACGCAACGCTTCCCAGGCGCGGCCCAGCGGCATCCGCAGTAAGCGATTAATGACAAACAGGCTTAGTACCACCAGCAGTAACGCCACCAGGTAGAGGAAGATGACGCGATCGGACGGGTCGTATTTCAGGCCAAAGAAATTGCTGAACGTATCCCAGCCGCCTTCGCGGGCGGTGCGGCTGAACTCGAGTCCGAAGAGTGTCGGTTTCGGGATCTGACTAATTCCGTTCGGACCGCCGGTGATTTCCGTGTTATTGAGCAGCAATATGCGCACAATCTCGCCGAAACCGAGGGTAACGATCGCCAGATAGTCGCCACGTAAACGCAACACCGGGAAGCCGAGCAGGAAGCCCGCCGCCGCCGCCATCAACCCGGCAATCGGCAAACAGGTCCAGAAGCCAAGACCGTAATAGTGATTGAGCAAGGCAAAGGTGTAAGCACCGATGGCGTAAAAACCACCGTAACCCAGTACCAGTAAGCCAGACAGCCCCACCACTACGTTCAGCCCGAGGCCGAGGATAATGTAGATCATGGTCAGGGTGGCGATATCCACCGTCCCGCGCGACACCATAAACGGCCACGCCACCGCAAGCACCAACAGTGCGACGAGGAACAGCTTTTGCTTCACCGTGGAGCCATCAATCGCGGGCAGAATAAACTTCGGCCCGGAAACGCTTTTCAATCCTTTCTGAAATGCAGGTCGCACAAGCTGGAAGAAAAAGACCACCGCAGTGCCAATAAACACCCACTGCCATCGGATGTCTGAAGCCGTATCGACCACCAGTTTGGTGCCGTCCAGCTCCAGTTGCACACCCATAAAGACGCCCGCGAGAACAAAGAACATGGCGGCAGAGAGCAGCGCCATTGCAATATGCATCGGTTTCATACTTTCTCTACCTCCGGGCGCCCCAGAATACCGGTCGGCATCACCAGCAGTACCAGAATCAGCAGGGCAAATGAAACCACATCCTTATATTCCGTACTCAGATAGGCAGAAGAGAGCGCTTCCGCAATCCCCAGGATCAAGCCGCCAATCATCGCTCCCGGAATACTGCCAATCCCACCGAGTACCGCAGCAGTAAAGGCTTTCATCCCGGCCATAAAGCCGATGTAGGGATTAATTACGCCGTAGAACTGGCCGAGCAACACGCCGGCCACCGCCGCCATCGCCGCGCCAATCACAAAGGTCAGCGCAATCACCCGGTCAGTGTTGATGCCAAGCAGGCTCGCCATTTTCAGGTCTTCCGCGCAGGCACGACAGGCGCGCCCCATGCGGGAATAGCGGATGAAAATTGTCAGCGCCAGCATGGCAAGGAAGGTAACAATCCAGATAACCGCCTGCATGGTGGTAATAGAGGCAGAGAAGTTTTCACTATGGCCCACAACCCACTGACCGTTAAACAGGCTGGGTAGCGCCACGTCGCGCGAACCTTCGGTCAGGCTGACGTAGTTTTGCAGGAAGATAGACATGCCGATTGCCGAGATGAGCGCAATCAGGCGCTTAGAGTTACGCACCGGGCGGTAAGCCACACGTTCGATACTCCAGCCGTAGGCGCTGGCAATGACGATTGCGCCGACGAATCCCGCCGCCACCAGCAGCCAGCCGGTATCAATGCCCAGCATCATCAGTGCGGCGATGATCATAAAGGAGACATAGCTACCAATCATATAAACCTCGCCGTGGGCGAAGTTGATCATGCCGATAATGCCGTAAACCATGGTGTAGCCGATGGCTATCAGCGCGTAGGTACTGCCCAGCGTGACGCCGTTAAACATCTGCTGCAAGAAATACAAAAACTGCTCAGACATAAGGTAACCTTTCTAAAACCGCCCGCATTTCACGGGCGGTGGGATGATCACTTGGCTGCCGTCGATGAACCGTCGGCGTGCCACTGGAAGACACCAAAATCAAATCCCTTAAGATCGCCTTTTTCATCCCAGTTCAGCGGCCCAATCACGGTGTTTGCACCGTTAGCTTTTAAATCTTTCACCAGCGCCAGCGGCTCATCGCTGCCGGTACGCTCAAGGGCAGTCGCCAGAGATTGCACCGCCGCGTAGGTGATCCAGACATAAGGTCCGGACGGATCTTTCTTGTCTGCTTTCAGCGCATCAACGATGCCTTTGTTTGCCGGGTCCTGGTCATAGCGTTTTGGCATAGTGACCAACATACCTTCGGCGGCATCACCAGCAATGTTAGACAGCGACGCATTACCCACCCCTTCCGGCCCCATAAACTGAGTTTTCAGGCCAACGGAACGGGCCTGGCGCAGCATCTGCCCCATTTCCGGGTAGTAACCGCCGTAGTAAACGAAGTCGATGTTTTCTTTTTTCAGGCGGGCGATCAGCGCGGAGAAATCTTTCTCACCAGCGGTAATGCCGTCGAAGAAGACGACGTTGGCATTGGCTGCTTTCAATCCGTCCTGCACCGAACGCGCCAGCCCTTCGCCATACTGTTGTTTGTCGTGAATGATGGCGATGCGCTGGGGCTTCACCGTCTCAAGAATGTATTTTGCCGCTGTTGGCCCCTGGGAAGAGTCCAGCCCGGCAGTACGCATGATGTGTTGATAACCGCGTTGAGTCAGCTCCGGGTTGGTCGCCCCCGGTGAGATCATCAAAATACCTTCATCTTCGTAGATATCTGATGCAGGTTGGGTAGAAGAAGAACACAGATGACCAATAACGTATTTAATGCCGTCGTTAACGATTTTGTTGGCGACCGCAACGGCTTGTTTCGGGTCGCAGGCGTCGTCATATTCCACGCCCACCAGCTTATCGCCTTTAATTCCCCCTTTGGCATTAATGTCTTTAATCGCCTGACGCGCGCCGTTAAATTCCATATCGCCCCACTGGGCAATCGGACCGGACATCGCGCCGACAACGGCAACTTTAATATCGTCGGCCATAGCGGTGTGTGAAATTGTCAGTGCAATCATCCCTGCGATGATAGTTTTCGCATTCCGTTTCATAGTCAAAAATCCCCATTCGTGATGTTGTGTTGCTTTGTTTTTATGTGTTAACAAATCAGACTGTTCTTTTTTTATACTGCACTGTTTTTGCCTGTCTGATTAAGGGTTTAGCGCAGTATTTTGTGATAATAGCGATTAAAACCCCTATTTTTCAGTCGATTAAGAACAGATAATATTCTGAATTTATTGATAGATAAACAGAAAAAAGTGCCGTTGTCAGCATAAAATAACGGCACAAAGGGCGGAATAATTCACTACCATTCAGGGGATTATGCTGGGTATTTTTCATTCTCTAATGTTTTAACTTTGTAATTATTGCTGAAAAAAAATTAATCACCTGCCAAAAGAAATAAAAAAGAGAAAGCCTCCGATTAAATTATTTCGCTACACTGGTTCCACTTTTGTGATTTACACGGGTTCCCCATGAAGCTGACCATCATTCGATTAGAAAACTTTAGCGACCAGGACCGGATTGACCTGCAAAAGATCTGGCCGGAGTATTCCCCTTCCTCTTTACAGGTTGACGATAACCACCGTATCTACGCCGCGCGTTTTAACGAGCGCCTGCTCGCTGCCGTGCGGATAACCTTAAGCGGCACCGAGGGGGCACTGAATTCCCTGCGCGTACGGGAAGTCACCCGACGTCGCGGTGTGGGGCAATATCTGCTGGAAGAGGTTTTGCGTAACAATCCTGGCGTTTCAGGCTGGTGGATGGCGGATGCAGGCGTGGAAGATCGCGGCGTGATGACGGCGTTTATGCAGGCGCTGGGGTTTACGGCACAACAGGGCGGCTGGGAGAAGCGTTAATCGTCAAGTTTGATTTCAAAAGTGATGACCAACGAGAAATTGCCTGATGCGCTACGCTTATCAGGCCTACAATGTGTGCTGCAATTTACTGATTTCTTTGGATCTTGTAGGCCGGATAAGGCGTTTACGCCGCATCCGGCATGAAGCAACGTACTCGATATTAGCAATTTGGCGGCAACCCAAAGTTGCCGATTAATGATTACTTCGCATCAGTCGCCGTGCCGTTGGCGTGCCAGTCAAACACGCCGAACTCAAAGCCTTTCAGATCACCTTTCTCATCCCAGGTCAGCGGCCCCATCACGGTATCCACGGAGTTCGCTTTCAGGTATTTGGCGATTTCTGCCGGATCGTCAGACTGATTCAGGCCCGCCTGCAAAGATTGCAGCGCGGCGTAGGTGGTCCAGACGAATGCGCCGCTTGGGTCCTGTTTTTTCGCTTTGATCGCGTCAACAATCGGTTTGTTCGCTGGAACCTGATCGTAGTTCTTCGGCTTGGTCACCAGCAACCCTTCCGCTGACTCGCCCGCAATGTTAGACAGCGAGACGTTAGCCACGCCTTCCGGCCCCATAAACTGGGTTTTCAACCCTGCCGCGCGTGCCTGACGCAGGATCTGCCCCATTTCCGGGTGGTAACCACCGTAGTAAACGAAGTCGATATTCTCTTTCTTCAAACGCGCCACCAGGGTAGAGAAATCTTTTTCCCCGGCGGTGATGCCATCAAAGAACACCACGTTAGCATTGCCTTTCTTCAGGCCGTCCTGCACTGCACGCGCCAGACCTTCGCCGTACTGCTGTTTGTCGTGAACGATAGCAATGCGTTGCGGTTTCACTTTCTCAAGAATATATTTCGCCGCCGTCGGTCCCTGGTCGGAGTCCAGGCCGGTGGTGCGCAGGATCAGCTGATAGCCACGGGCGGTCAGCTCTGGTGCGGTTGCTGCTGGGGTGATCATTAAAATGCCTTCGTCTTCGTAAATGTCAGACGCTGGCTGCGTTGATGAAGAGCAGAGGTGACCAATAACGTATTTAATGCCGTCGTTAACGACTTTGTTCGCCACCGCAACCGCCTGTTTCGGGTCACAGGCATCGTCATATTTTACGATTTGCAGTTTGTTGCCTTTGATACCACCTTTAGCATTGATATCCGCAACCGCCTGCTCAGCACCAGTAAACTCCTGGTCACCGTACTGGGCCACCGGACCGGACATTGCGCCCACGACCGCGACTTTAATATCTTCTGCCAGAGCCATATTGCTGAATGCCAGCGCGATACATCCTGCCAGTAACGCTTTACCCTTTATATTCATCCTGAGAATCCCCATTCTTCTGGTTATTACGTGTATTGTGATGTTGTTGTTCAGCACTTTATTTCGTTTTATGCATGGCTACCCGTGCTTTAGCAGCATACTCTGCTAAAACATACCCGATTTTTATGATATTGGAATAGCTATTTTGACAGTTTATTAACAATCTGCGTGGGGATTGGCGTTTTGTCGGAGGGGGTCATTGATTATTGCAGAGGTCCAAAAAACAAAAACCCCGGACTCTCATCCAGGGTTCTCTGATTAATAGTGGAAATTACGCTTCAATAGCAGCGCGAAGTTTTTTCATCGCGTTCTTTTCCAGCTGGCGCACACGCTCAGCGGAAACACCGTAACGGTCAGCCAGCTCCTGCAGCGTGGACTTGTTGTCTTCGTCCAGCCAGCGTGCGCGGATAATGTCCTGGCTACGCTCATCCAGGCCCTGCATCGCGTCAGTCAGACGGTTTGCCGCCTGCTCTTCCCAGTTATCATCTTCAATGCCGTCGGCAAAGTTAGACGATTTATCCTGCAGATAGAGCACCGGAGCCATCGGCTGGCTGTCGGAATCGTCGTCGGAAGACAGATCAAAGGTCATGTCTTGTGCCGCCATACGCGATTCCATCTCACGTACGTCTTTGCTGGTTACGCCCAGTTCACGGGCTACCATTTCGACTTCATCCTGATTAAACCAGCCCAGACGCTGCTTGGTTTTACGCAGGTTGAAGAACAGTTTGCGCTGCGCTTTGGTGGTCGCAACTTTGACAATACGCCAGTTACGCAGAACGTATTCGTGGATCTCTGCTTTGATCCAGTGAACGGCGAAGGAGACCAGGCGCACACCCACTTCCGGGTTAAAACGGCGCACTGCTTTCATCAGGCCGATGTTACCTTCCTGAATCAAATCCGCCTGTGGCAGGCCATAGCCCGCATAATTACGAGCAATATGAACAACAAACCGCAGGTGAGACAGGATCAGCGTTTTTGCTGCTTCCAGATCGCCATGGTAATGCAGCTTTTCAGCCAGCGCCCGCTCCTCGTCAGCCGACAACATCGGCCACGCGTTAGCTGCCCGGATGTAGGAATCCAGGTTGCCAACAGGGGCTAAAGCTAAACTTTGCATTTTGTCAGTCATTCAAATCCTCTCAATCGATATCTTCTGGCGCTTCAGTGGTAGCAACAACTGTGCCAGAGCTTAAGAGCAACGAGGTTATCATTCACTGTTTTATCAGACCGTGATTTTATCCACAAGTTCAATGCAACGCTGTGAATAAATTACGCACAAAATGTGACATAGAGATGAAATACCGGGAAGAGACAACGGGGTCTCTTTCCCTGCTACGGAACCCATTGCAGGGAAAGAGTATAACACGCTTTTATTATTCAGGCGTAAAGTGGCGTAAATGTTGTACCGTGGCAAGCCAGGCTGCCACCCAGCCAATCATCGAACACACCAGCAGCAAAAGCAGACATTCATCGAAAGATAAGCCATTGATATCAAACTTCGTTCCGAAAACCTGTGCCACTTCCGCAACCGCCGAAGACAAACGCAGTACCAGAATCTCTGACAAAATTAATGACAACAATGCGCCAGAAAATCCCAGCAATGCGCCACCGTACAGGAACGGGCGCAGGATGAAACCATCTGTCGCACCAATCAGTTTCTGTACGTTAATGGAGTCACGGCGAGCAAAGATACTCAGGCGCACACTGTTACCGATGACGAGGAACACTGCCGCCACCATCAATACGCCGATCATTGCCGAAACGCGCCCGACCAGCCCGGTCAACGCCGCCAGACGGGCAAACCAGCTGTCATCCATTCGCACTTCGTCAATGCCGTTGATCTGGGTGATACGATCACGCAGCGTATTGAGTGATTCCGTCCCCTGAAAATCGAGTTTCGGGATCACCACCGCCACTGCCGGAAGCGGGTTTTCTTCCAGCATATCCAGCGCACCACCAAAACCAGACCAGTTACGGAACTCGCCCAGTGCGTCTTCACGAGAAAGATAGTTTACTTTCTCTACGCCTTGCTCGGCCTGCAACTGTGCCACCACGCCCGCAGCGGCGTCATCGTCCAGCGTTTTTTGCAGATAAACAGTGATTTGCGGTGACGGATAATACTGCGTCGCCGCCTGGTTAACGTTTTTGTACACCATATAACAGACGCTGGGCAGCGTCAGGGAGATGGCGATAACCATCACCGTTAAAAACGTGGCGAACGGTTTGCTTTTCAGATCCTGCAATGCACCGTGGAAGGCATAGCGCACCTGTTCGTTGAAAACGTTAGTTTTGCGATTTACCGGTTTTGGCGAGGATTTCGCGCGTTTCGGCGCGTTACGACCGCCGTCGCCAGAGCCGCCGACCGATTTACGGAAGCGATCCAGACGCCCGCCAAACTGCCGGATATGATTGATTGCATCGCGCTTATTCATGGCCCACGCCTCCATGCAAGTGACCATCGCTCAGTGTGAGCATGCGATAGGAACGCCGCGAAATCAGGTTGATGTCGTGCGTTGCCATCAATACGGTTACCCCAACGCGGTTAAATTCTTCAAACAGACGTAGAATTCCTTCTGACAACGCGTCGTCAAGGTTACCGGTCGGTTCGTCCGCCAGCAGTACCGCGGGCTTGTTCACCACCGCGCGGGCAATGCCAACACGCTGTTGTTCACCGCCGGAAAGCTGAATAGGGAAGTTCTTCGCTTTGTCCAGTAGCCCGACTTTATCCAGCGCCGCCGATACACGACGACGAATATCGTCACCGCTGGCACCGGCGATAATCAGCGGGATCGCCACGTTATCGTAGACAGTACGGTCCATCAGCAGATGGTGATCCTGGAAAATCATACCAATCTGGCGGCGCAGAAACGGAACTTCACGGTTTTTCAGACGCGTGATGTCATGGCCGCTAAACCAGATTTTCCCGGCGCTGGGCCGCTCAATCCCACAGATCAGCTTCAGGAGGGTACTTTTCCCTGCGCCGGAATGACCGGTCAGAAACGCCATCTCACCCGGCTGCATATGGAACGTAACGCCCTGCAGCGCCTGTCTCCCACCGAGATAAGCCTTGCTGACATGTTCAAAGCGAATCATTGTTAATCCTCTCGGGCAAAAAGTGCCTCTATAAAGTCGTCCGCTTTAAACGGACGCAAATCCTCAATACGTTCGCCGACACCAATGTAGCGGATAGGGATACCAAACTGGTCAGCCACCGAGAAAATTACCCCGCCTTTCGCCGTGCCGTCCAGTTTCGTTAGCGTGATGCCGGTTAAGCCAACGGCTTCGTGGAACAGTTTGGCCTGGCTTACTGCATTCTGCCCGGTACTGGCGTCGATAGTCAGCATAACTTCATGCGGAGCTTCAACGTCGAGTTTCTTCATCACGCGGACGATTTTCTTCAACTCTTCCATCAAGTGCGATTTGTTCTGCAGGCGTCCGGCGGTATCGGCAATCAGAACGTCGATGTTACGCGCCTTAGCGGCCTGAATGGCGTCGAAGATAACAGAAGCAGAATCCGCACCGGTATGCTGGGCAATCACCGGAATATTATTACGCTGACCCCAGACCTGAAGCTGTTCAACCGCTGCTGCACGGAAAGTATCGCCCGCCGCCAGCATCACTGATTTACCCTGCTGCTCAAACTGACGCGCCAGCTTACCAATCGTCGTGGTTTTACCCACACCGTTGACGCCCACCATCAGGATCACGAACGGCGTTTTACCTTCAACGTTCAGCGGTTCATCGACTTTCGCCAGAATCTCGCCCATCTCTTCTTTCAGTAGGCCATAGAGCGCCTCGGCATCACGAAGCTGCTTGCGGGTCGCACCTTCTGTCAGATTGGTGATAATTTTACGCGTGGTTTCCACGCCCACATCGGCGATGAGCAATTGCTCTTCCAATTCTTCAAACAGATCATCGTCGATTTTTTTACCGCGGAACAGGCTGATAAATCCGGAACCGAGGTTTTCTTTGGTTTTTAACAGGCTGCGTTTCAGGCGCGCGAAGAAACCTTCTTTGGTCGGTTTTTCCTGCTCCTGAGCGATTTCTTCCACCGGCTGCTCTTCTTCTGCCGGAGGAACCACCATCACCGCCTCTTCTGCCGCTTCGGCAGCCAGCGCCTGTGCTTCCAGCTCTTCGTCGGTGATGTCTTCTTTAGCCGCTTCTTCTTCCGCCGCTTCAACAATCTCTACGGTTTCCGCTTCGGCCTGCCACTCTTCTGGCGAAACCTCTTCGGCTTTGACGTCTTCCGGCAACGGCAGCTCTTCACGCTCGATAGCCACAGGCTCTGGCGTAACTTCAGGTTCAATGACTGACGCTGGCGTTTCTTCAACTATCGTTTCCGGCTCAGTAATAACTTCCGGTTCAGCAACAACTTCAGACTGCGCTTTTTCACTTTCAGCAACCTGTTCAGTAACTTCCACAACGTCGGCAGCAAAAGTTTCCGCCTCGGCTTCAGTATGCGCCTGCGGCTGCTCTTCAACGGCTTGTTCAGAAGCCTTCGCAGGCTCTTGCGCCGGAACGATTTCTTCTACAACCGGTTGTTCGTTCTGGACTTCTGTCTCTTTTTCCGGGGTCTGCTCTTTTTGACCAAAGCCCAGCCAGGAAAAAAAGCCACGTTTTTTTTCTTTCGCCATTTGCGACTACACTCCTCGCTGTTGCTTCATGGCACAGCGTTAACGCTATGTACATAGCAGCTAAAAAAATGATGAAATAGTCTATCACTTAACTTAATTCACATCACCGCCTGCAAGTATGTGTTATCTGGCGGATTGAGCAATTTATCATGAAAAAACCGAATCATTCCGGCAGCGGCCAAATCCGCATTATTGGCGGGCAGTGGCGAGGCCGTAAACTCCCGGTTCCTGATAGTCCAGGTCTGCGCCCCACCACAGACCGCGTACGCGAAACGTTGTTTAACTGGCTGGCTCCGGTCATTGTTGATGCCCAATGTCTGGATTGCTTCGCCGGAAGCGGCGCGCTGGGGCTGGAAGCGTTATCGCGCTACGCTGCGGGGGCCACGTTGATTGAGATGGATCGCGCAGTTTCTCAACAGTTAATTAAGAATCTGGCGACACTAAAAGCAGGTAATGCACGCGTGGTGAACAGCAACGCGATGTCATTCCTGGCGCAAAAAGGCACACCGCATAATATCGTTTTTGTCGATCCACCGTTCCGCCGTGGCTTGTTAGAAGAGACGATAAATTTACTGGAAGATAACGGCTGGCTGGCTGACGAAGCCCTGATTTATGTCGAAAGCGAAGTCGAAAACGGGCTACCCACCGTTCCGGCGAACTGGTCATTACATCGGGAAAAAGTGGCAGGTCAGGTGGCTTACCGCCTGTATCAACGCGAAGCACAAGGAGAAAGTGATGTTGATTAATATTGGACGTTTGTTAATGCTCTGCGTTTGGGGATTTTTAATCCTCAACCTGGTGCATCCCTTCCCGCGTCCGCTGAATATTTTCGTTAACGTGGCGCTGATTTTTACCGTGCTGATGCATGGTATGCAGCTGGCGCTGTTGAAATCCACTTTACCGAAAGATGGCCCGCAGATGACCACCGCCGAAAAGGTGCGCATTTTCCTTTTCGGCGTGTTTGAACTGCTGGTCTGGCAGAAGAAATTTAAAGTTAAAAAATAACCTTATTGTTCGCCAACAAAGCTGACAAAGCGCGTTCCTTTATAGCTCAGCGTACCTTTATCGCCCACTGTCAGGGCGTGGTACTGCTGGGCGTCGAGGCGAAAGGTCTGTTCCATTCCTCCGCTTTGCGGTTTGAAGCTCGCCTCATAGCGCATGCTGGTACCAGCCGGTGTCACTTCCTGCTGGCGCGAACGGCGATCGTTAATCGGTTTTTCCCGCTTATTGCTCACCACCACCAACTTTTGCTGGAGTGGCGCTATATCATTATCAGCTTTTTCCCGTCGTTGTTGCATAAAACGAAACGATGCGGCGACGATGATTAAGCCAATGATAACAATAAAGAAAAGAGGTGGTTTGCTCATCTTAATCCCTCATCGGAAAATGCGGAAATAAGCATACCCTGCCAGTTATGGTGTTGTCATCCGTCCACCCTCGCCACTAAACTGGAAGCAAGACCGTAGGCATTCCGCTTACGAAAAAATAACGAATTCAAGGAACTAAGATGCTTTGGTCGTTTATCGCTGTCTGTCTTTCCGCATGGCTATCTGTGGATGCATCGTATCGTGGGCCAACCTGGCAACGCTGGGTATTTAAACCATTAACCCTTCTTCTCCTGCTGTTGCTGGCCTGGCAAGCGCCGATGTTCGACGCCATTAGCTATCTGGTGCTGGCGGGACTGTGCGCCTCACTGCTGGGCGATGCGCTAACCCTGTTGCCACGTCAACGTCTGATGTACGCCATCGGCGCGTTTTTCCTCTCGCACCTGCTGTACACCATCTATTTCGCCAGTCAGATGACGCTCTCTTTCTTCTGGCCTCTGCCACTGGTATTGCTGGTTCTGGGCGCGCTGTTACTGGCGATTATCTGGACGCGTCTGGAAGAGTATCGTTGGCCTATCTGCACGTTTATCGGCATGACGCTGGTGATGGTGTGGCTGGCAGGTGAACTGTGGTTCTTCCGTCCGACCGCTCCGGCACTTTCTGCATTTGTCGGCGCTTCGTTGCTGTTTATCAGTAACTTTGTCTGGCTGGGTAGCCACTATCGCCGACGCTTCCGTGCGGATAACGCGATTGCCGCCGCTTGTTATTTTGCCGGACATTTCCTCATCGTCCGCTCGCTGTATCTCTGATAAAACTTGACTCTGGAGTCGACTCCAGAGTGTATCCTTCGGTTAATGAGAAAAACTTAACCGGAGGATGCCATGTCGACTCCTGACAATAACGGCAAGAAAGCCCCTCACTTTGCTGCGTTCAAACCGCTAACCACGGCACAGAACGCCAACGACTGTTGCTGCGACGGCGCATGTTCCAGCACGCCAACGCTCTCTGAAAACGTCTCCGGCACCCGCTATAGCTGGAAAGTCAGCGGCATGGACTGCGCCGCCTGTGCGCGCAAGGTAGAAAATGCCGTGCGCCAGCTTGCAGGCGTAAATCAGGTGCAGGTGCTGTTCGCCACCGAAAAACTGGTGGTTGATGCCGACAATGACATCCGTGCACAAGTTGAATCAGCGGTGCAAAAAGCAGGCTACTCCCTGCGCGATGAACAGTCCGCCGACGAACAACAAGAATCACGCCTGAAAGAGAACCTGCCGCTGATTACGCTTATCGTGATGATGGCAATCAGCTGGGGTCTGGAGCAGTTTAATCATCCGTTCGGGCAACTGGCGTTTATCGCGACCACGCTGGTTGGGCTGTACCCGATTGCTCGTCAGGCATTACGGCTGATCAAATCCGGCAGCTACTTCGCCATTGAAACGTTAATGAGCGTAGCCGCCATTGGCGCGCTGTTTATTGGCGCAACCGCAGAAGCTGCGATGGTGTTGCTGCTATTTTTGATTGGTGAACGACTGGAAGGCTGGGCCGCCAGCCGCGCACGTCAAGGGGTCAGCGCGTTAATGGCGCTGAAACCGGAAACCGCCACGCGCCTGCGTAATGGTAAGCGTGAAGAGGTAGCAATTAACAGCCTGCGTCCGGGCGATGTTATCGAAGTTGCGGCAGGTGGGCGTTTACCTGCCGACGGTAAACTGCTCTCGCCCTTTGCCAGTTTTGATGAAAGCGCCCTGACCGGCGAATCCATTCCGGTGGAGCGCGCGACGGGTGATAAAGTTCCTGCAGGCGCCACCAGCGTAGACCGTCTGGTAACGCTGGAAGTGCTGTCAGAACCGGGTGCCAGCGCCATTGACCGGATTCTGAAACTGATCGAAGAAGCTGAAGAGCGCCGCGCACCGATTGAGCGGTTTATCGACCGTTTCAGCCGTATTTACACGCCAGCGATTATGGCCGTCGCCCTGCTGGTGACGCTGGTGCCGCCGCTGCTGTTTGCCGCAAGCTGGCAGGAGTGGATTTATAAAGGACTGACGCTGCTGCTGATTGGCTGCCCGTGTGCGCTGGTGATCTCAACACCTGCGGCGATTACCTCCGGGTTGGCAGCAGCGGCACGCCGCGGGGCGCTGATTAAAGGTGGCGCGGCGCTGGAACAGCTAGGTCGTGTTACCCAGGTGGCATTTGATAAAACCGGCACGCTGACCGTCGGCAAACCGCGCGTTACCGCGATTCATCCAGCAACGGGGATTAGTGAATCTGAACTGCTGTCGCTGGCAGCGGCGGTAGAACAAGGCGCGACGCATCCACTGGCGCAAGCCATCGTACGCGAAGCACAGGTCACTGCGCTAACCATTCCTGCCGCCGAATCACAGCGGGCGCTGGTCGGGTCTGGTATTGAAGCACTGATTAACGGTGAGCGCGTGTTGATATGCGCTGCCGGAAAACATCCGGCTGTTGCATTTGCTGGTTTAATTAACGAACTGGAAAGCGCCGGGCAAACGGTAGTACTGGTGGTGCGTAACGATGAAGTGCTGGGTGTCATTGCATTGCAGGATACCCTGCGCGCCGACGCCGCAACTGCCATCAGCGAACTGAGCGCCCTGGGCGTCAAAGGGGTGATCCTCACCGGCGATAATCCACGCGCAGCGGCGGCAATCGCCGGGGAACTGGGGCTGGAATTTAAAGCGGGCCTATTGCCGGAAGATAAAGTCAAAGCGGTGACCGAGCTGAATCAACATGCGCCGCTGGCGATGGTCGGTGATGGTATTAACGACGCGCCAGCGATGAAAGCTGCCGCTATTGGGATTGCAATGGGCAGTGGCACAGATGTGGCGCTGGAAACCGCCGACGCAGCATTAACCCATAATCACCTGCGCGGCCTGGTGCAAATGATTGAACTGGCACGCGCCACTCACGCCAATATCCGCCAGAACATCACCATTGCGCTGGGGCTGAAAGGGATCTTCCTCGTCACCACGCTATTAGGAATGACTGGCCTTTGGCTGGCGGTGCTGGCAGATACGGGTGCAACAGTGCTGGTCACAGCGAATGCGTTAAGATTGTTGCGCAGGAAGGGGTAGTTTTTCGGATTGCTGCCATCCTGACCATGATATACGGTGAGCCCTGCGAAGCTATCTAATACGGGCTTCGCAGGATCTCATTACATAACATATACATGGAATCAATGGATGATTACGTTAAATTCAAATTACTGGGGAAGGCTCGCTGTTGATGAGTCAGAGGGTTTCGCAGAATACGTAACAGTTACGCTTAACAATGAAAAGCGAACTGTCTGGCTAAATATTTTTGAAGATGTCCTGCCAAATACCCCCATTGAGAAAATCGTTCCACTCCTGGATAGCCTCCCTGCATGTACTGAAATTATCCGCAACGTACTTGCGCAAAAGAAAGGAACAAATGCGTTTGTTGATGAGTTTATTGAGTTTCATTTAGATGAACTCGATGCTGAAACATTACAATCTCTTGATATAACTCCACCTACGCACGAGGCCTGTGCAAAGCAACTCACTTTACGTGGCGTTCATCTCTGGTTAGCAGCTCCTGCTCCAGGCAGGTTAAAAATGACCGTGGATTATGGGATATCAAAGGATATCTCGGATCAGTTGCTGGTATTTAATTTTGATGAGCAGGGTGAGTTGCTGGATATTACCTGGGAAAGTTAAGTAATTCTGGGGGCGGTTTCATTTGCCCCTGTCGTTTAAGCTCCTGCACTTAACACGTTTGCTACCTTCCTGTACTTCAAATTTTTTTAGAGCATATAATCCCGAAGGGCAATTAATGCCCTTTGCGAATCAAATAACGATAAGGCAGTCCATCCGTTTCTTTAGCAACCAGTTCGTGTTCCATAAAGGTACAAAACCCAGGAATATCGCGTGTCGTCGCCGGATCATCAGCAATAATCAGCAACGTTTCTCCAGGTTGCATATTGCGCACAGTTTTGCGCACCATCATCACGGGTTCCGGGCAGCGCAGGCCGAGAGCGTCTAAAGTATGGTCAGGGCTTGAAAAGAGATCGGTCATTTTCTTCTCTGTCGCTAAAAAAACGGCGCTAGTTTACGCCCTGTTGTCCGTTAAGCCAATCAGGTTAACGATTGCGTATAAATTAGCCGTTGCAATGTCTTGGCAAAGCAGTATCATGCGGCGGCTTAAAAGTTTAGACGCGTTATTGCGGTAACTCGCTGCGCGTTGGGTTCCCTCACCCCAATTACCAAAAAGGTCACAATATGACGCATTTTTCTCAATCGCAGCGCGTAAAAGCGTTGTTCTGGTTATCGCTATTTCATCTGCTGGTGATCACCTCCAGCAACTATCTGGTACAGCTCCCGATTACTATTTTTGGGTTTCATACCACCTGGGGCGCGTTTAGCTTCCCGTTTATTTTTCTTGCCACCGACCTGACCGTGCGTATTTTTGGCGCGCCGCTGGCTCGTCGCATCATCTTTGCGGTAATGATCCCCGCATTGCTGATCTCCTACGTCATCTCATCGCTGTTCTATATGGGGTCATGGCAAGGGTTCGGCGCTCTCGCCCACTTCAACCTGTTTGTCGCACGTATTGCCACCGCCAGCTTCATGGCCTACGCGCTGGGGCAGATCCTCGACGTGCACGTCTTTAACCGCCTGCGCCAGAGTCGTCGCTGGTGGCTGGCCCCGACAGCTTCCACCCTGTTTGGTAACGTCAGCGACACGCTGGCCTTCTTCTTCATTGCCTTCTGGCGCAGCCCGGATGCCTTTATGGCTGAACACTGGATGGAAATCGCGCTGGTCGATTACTGTTTCAAAGTGTTAATCAGTATCGTTTTCTTCCTGCCGATGTATGGCGTATTACTCAATATGCTGTTGAAAAGACTGGCAGACAAATCTGAAATCAACGCATTGCAGGCGAGTTAAAGGTACGTTATCAGAGTTGTGATAAGATGGGTGAATGAGCCGTTATGGCCGTTTATCGAAAGGAAGAAGTCAATGCGCAATCTGGTTAAATATGTCGGTATTGGTCTGCTGGTTATGGGGCTTGCGGCTTGTGATGACAAAGACACCAACGCTTCAACTGAAGGCACCGTTGCTGAAAGCAATGCTGCCGGGCAATCAGTAAATTTGTTGGACGGTAAACTCAGTTTCCAGCTACCTGCAGACATGACTGATCAGAGTGGCAAGCTGGGCACTCAGGCCAATAATATGCACGTTTACTCTGATGCCAGTGGGCAGAAAGCTGTCATTGTCATTATGGGTGATGATCCTAACCTGGATCTGGCAGTGCTGGCGAAGCGTCTGGAAGATCAACAGCGCAGCCGTGACCCACAACTGCAGGTCGTCACGAACAAAACCATCGAAGTTAATGGGCACAAGTTACAGCAGCTGGACAGTATTATCTCCGCAAAAGGCCAGACAGCTTATTCTTCTGTTGTTTTGGGCAATGTAGATAAGCAATTGTTGACCATGCAAATTACGTTGCCAGCGGACGATCAACAAAAAGCGCAAACCGCAGCGGAAAGCATCATTAACACTCTGGAAATTAAGTAACGACTACGATGATGAAGCGGTCTCCGACAGTGGTTGCGGAGGCCGTTTTTTTAACCGCCATGTTAGTAGTAATGCAATAACCACCAGCCCCGCCGCAGCCAGATAAATCACGGATACACCTGCCCAGCTCATGACCAACCCGGCTAACGGTCCGGTAATACCAAGAGATAAATCCATAAAGACGGTATAAGTCGCCAGAGCCGCCCCCTGATTTTGCTGTGGCACTGCTTTTACTGCCACAACACCCAACGCCGGAAAGACCAACGAAAAACCCGCACCTGCCAGCAAAACGCCCACTTTCGCCATCCAGGGTACCATCGCAACCCCGACCAGTAGCAAGCCGATTATCTCAACACTAAAGCAAATCATCGCTACGTTTAAGCCGCCGATACGGTTAATGCCGCCAGGGAATAACAATCGTGTACCGACAAACGCACAGCTAAACAGCGTCAGCGCGAAAGCCGCACCGTCCCAACCTTTCGCGTCATAAAACAGCGTGATAAAGGTGGCGATAACGCCAAACCCGGCAGACGCCATTGCCAGCGCCATCCCATAAAGCCAGACACGCCCCAGTACGGCACGAAACGGTAGCGGCTTCCCTTTGCTCGCTTTCACCGCTGGACGTGGGATCGCCAGCAGCAGTGCCACCAGGGCAACCGCCATAATAAAAAGTGAAAGTCCTTGTAGCCCAACCCAGTGATAGCACAGAACACCAAGCGGTGCGCCCATCGCCATCGCACCATACGTGACGATGCCGTTCCACGAAATCACCCGACCAATGTGAGTCGATCCCACCGCACCGACGCCCCACAAAGTAGAACCAGTGCCGGTAAAGCTTTGTCCAATTCCCAGAATCACACGCCCAAGACACAACAGTAACAAGCTGAGTACCGGCCAGCTGCTGGCACTCCCCGCCAGAAAATAGGCCCCACCACTGAGCAAACAGCCAGCCAGCCCAAACATCACAATCTTTTTGGGGCCTAATAGATCTGCATACCGCCCGGCATGTGGACGACTGAGCAAAGTGGCGAAGTATTGCAGGCTGATCACCAACCCCGCCCAGAAGGCGCTAAATCCCATCACATCATGGACATAGCCAGGTAATACCGCGAGCGGTAAACCGATAGTGAGATAGCTGGCGAAGTTAAACATGACAATTGAAACAATGCGCAGATTCAGACGCAGACCATTAAGTGCGGGCTCGGGCATCACGATTACCCCGTATTTAGAACAGAGTTTCATTTTTAACATGCAATGGTGTGAAAATCAGCAGGAAGAATCAGATTATTGCCCCGGAGAGTACCACTACACTTAATACAAAAAGTCACAGGAAATCACCGATGGAAACCTCTCAACCCGATAAAACGGGAATGCACATCTTACTGAAATTGGCCTCGCTGGTAGTAATCCTCGCAGGTATTCATGCTGCGGCAGATATCATTGTGCAACTGTTACTGGCGCTCTTTTTCGCCATCGTCCTCAACCCGCTCGTCACCTGGTTTATTCGTCGTGGAGTCCAGCGCCCCGTTGCCATTACGATCGTAGTAGTGGTTATGCTGATCGCACTTACCGCACTGGTCGGTGTGCTGGCGGCATCATTTAATGAATTTATCTCGATGTTGCCGAAGTTTAATAAGGAGCTGACGCGCAAGCTTTTTAAATTGCAGGAGATGTTACCTTTTCTCAATTTGCATATTTCACCAGAAAGAATGCTACAACGGATGGACTCGGAAAAAGTGGTAACCTTCACCACAGCGCTGATGACGGGGCTTTCCGGGGCAATGGCAAGCGTACTTCTGTTGGTGATGACCGTGGTTTTTATGCTGTTTGAAGTGCGCCACGTTCCTTACAAAATGCGTTTTGCGCTGAATAACCCACAGATTCACATCGCCGGATTACATCGCGCATTAAAAGGCGTTTCTCACTATCTTGCATTGAAGACGCTGTTAAGTTTATGGACAGGCGTAATCGTCTGGCTGGGGCTGGCACTGATGGGAGTTCAGTTCGCACTGATGTGGGCTGTACTGGCATTTTTGCTCAACTATGTGCCCAATATAGGCGCAGTGATCTCCGCCGTACCGCCGATGATCCAGGTGCTGCTGTTTAATGGTGTTTACGAATGCATTCTGGTCGGTGCGCTATTTTTAATCGTCCATATGGTTATTGGCAATATTTTAGAACCACGAATGATGGGCCATCGTCTGGGAATGTCGACACTGGTGGTGTTTCTTTCTTTGTTAGTCTGGGGCTGGCTGCTCGGCCCGGTCGGGATGTTACTTTCAGTACCCTTAACCAGCGTCTGTAAAATCTGGATGGAAACCACTAAGGGAGGCAGTAAACTGGCGATTTTACTGGGACCAGGTAGACCAAAAAGCCGATTACCAGGTTAATACGATTTACAGAATTATCGATTGCCACCGTGATGAATACGGTGGCAATTTGAGTTAAGCGCGATAAAAATCATTCGCCAAATGAATTGCAATAACACATTCCCTAAACCAAATATATAAAACCAGCGAATATCTAAGGGCGTTTAATGTCCGATAAGGCATGCTTAATCAGAGCTATTTTTATTGCCATGCCACTCACCCTCGCATATAGTTGCTACCCGCTGGCTGCAAATTGGATTAGTTGAATATCTTATTTTGCATTTTCTTTCTTTGATTTATTGATTACAGAAATAGAAATTTGCTTTAAATAAAAATGCGTTGTCTCACCGGGGCAATAATTTCTGTCAGCATTTAATTCATTCGAATAAACAATACCTTATCAGGGAGTTTTTGATGAAACACTACATGAAATGGTTTGCCGCAATTGCTGTTGTGGGTGCTTTAGCCGGTTGTGCTCGTACTGCACCAATTGACCAGGTCCACTCTACTGTCAGCGCTGGTCACACTCAGGATCAAGTGAAAAAAGCCATTCTTAAAGCAGGTGTAGAACGTCAATGGATAATGTCCGAAGCTGGACCTGGCGTAATTAAAGCACGTCAACAAAGCCGCGCTCACACTGCAGAAATTCGTATTAATTACACCGCATCCAGTTACGATATCAATTATGAAAATAGCCAGAATCTCCAGGCTTCCGGCGGTCAAATTCATAAAAATTATAATCGTTGGGTACGCAACCTCGATAAAGAAATTCAGTTGAATTTATCTGCGGGCGCAGGGCTGTAATTTTTTCTAAAGTCGGGCCGTTTCGGTCCGATAATCATTTAATTCCCCTCTTAACAGGTAGTGCCGAACATGTATCAACAGGATTCACTTAGCGCACTGGATGCGATTACCGAAGCTCAACGCATTGCCTTTGCCCCTATGCTTTTTCAAACTGCATTGTGTCTGCGTAACGCAGGTGTGCTGACTTATCTTGATAAACAAGGTAAATGTGGTGCCTCCCTGGCAGATATCACTGAAAATAGTCAAATCAATGAATATGCCGCCAGCGTTTTGTTAGATATGGGATTAAGCGGGCGAATAATTACCTGTAAAGAGGGAATATATTATCTGGCAAAGATCGGTCATTTCCTTTTGCATGACACCATGACCCGGGTAAATATGGATTTTACTCAGGACGTCTGTTATCAGGGGCTGTTCTTTTTGGCTGAATCTTTGAAAGAAGGGAAACCCTCTGGCTTAAAAGTATTTGGTGACTGGCCAACGATATATCCGGCACTTTCACAATTACCGGATGCCGCACGTGAAAGCTGGTTCGCTTTTGATCATTACTACTCTGATGGCGCATTTGACGCCGCATTGCCTTATGTATTCGCCAACAACCCTGCAACCCTGTACGATGTGGGCGGAAATACGGGTAAATGGGCCTTACGTTGCTGCCATTACAACGCAAATATCAACGTTACCCTATTAGATTTGCCACAACAAATTGCACTCGCGAAAGAAAATATTGAGAATGCAGGTTTTTCTCATCGCATAGATTTCCACGCGGTGGATATGCTAAGCGACGCACCATTGCCAAATGGGGCTGATGTCTGGTGGATGAGTCAATTCCTGGATTGTTTTTCGCCAGAGCAAATTGTCGCCATTCTGACCAAAGTGGCAAATGTGATGAAACCCGGCGCAAAACTTTGCATTATGGAATTATTCTGGGATGCACAACGTTTTGAAGCCGCTTCATTTAGTCTGAATGCCTCTTCGCTCTACTTCACCTGCATGGCGAATGGCAATAGCCGGTTTTACAGTGCTGAAAAATTTTATGACTATCTGAATAAAGCAGGTTTCCAGGTAGAAGAACGCCACGATAATTTAGGCGTTGGGCATACTTTATTGATCTGCCAAAAGAAATAATTACTCCTTACTGAATTTACGGTTTACCGCGGGCGCGCGTTGATGAAATTTGCATTAAACATTCTCGACTGGCAGGCAAGAGCGCCTGGACTTAGTGAAACGCTGCAATGGCAGGAGTGGTCACGTCAGCCTCAGGCAATTGACCCGACAGCACCGTTGGCAAAATTAAGTGAACTGCCAATGATGACCGCCCGCCGCCTCAGCTCCGGGAGCAAACTGGCTGTTGAATGCGGTCTGGCAATGCTACGCCGCCATCAAATAGACGCCGTTTTGTATACCAGTCGTCATGGCGAGCTGGAGCGCAATTACCGCATTGTTCATGCACTGGCAACCGAACAGGCGCTTTCTCCGACGGACTTCGCGCTCTCCGTACACAACTCTTCCGTGGGTAACCTGACCATTGCGGCCAAACAGCCGATCGTTTCGTCATCGCTTTCGGCTGGTCGCGATAGTTTCCAGCAAGGTTTGAGTGAAGTGCTTAGCCTGCTACAAGCGGGATACCAGCGTGTGTTGATGGTCGATTTTGATGGCTTTCTACCTGAGTTCTATCATCCGCAGCTCCCAGCAGAAATGCCGACCTGGCCATATGCTGTTGCGCTGGTGATTGAAGCTGGCGATGAGTGGCAATGTGAAACACAGCCAGCCATTGCGGGCAATGAAACAACACTGCCGCAAAGCATGTTGTTTTTACAGCACTATTTACAAAATTCAGATGCTTTTTCACTTCCTGGAGAGCGCGTACAGTGGCGCTGGAGCCGTAGATGAGTAAGCTGATGTCACGCCTGGAATGGACATGGCGACTGGTTATGACCGGGTTGTGTTTTGCCCTGTTTGGCCTCGGCGGACTACTACTCTCTGTGGTGTGGTTTAACGTACTGTTAGTTTTGGTGTGGAACACTTCCCGCCGCCGTCGTTTGGCGCGTCGCAGCATTGCCGCCAGTTTTCGCCTGTTTTTAACTGTCGCGAAAGGGCTTGGCGTGCTGGATTATCGTATTGATGGCGCTGAAATTTTACGTCAGGAACGCGGTTGCCTCGTCGTAGCTAATCATCCCACGCTTATCGATTACGTACTGCTGGCGTCAGTCATGCCAGAAACTGACTGCCTGGTGAAAAGCGCGCTGTTAAAAAATCCTTTTCTTGGCGGCGTTGTGCGGGCGGCAGATTATTTAATCAACAGCGAAGCTGAAACCCTCTTACCCCGCTGCCAACAGCGACTGGCACAGGGTGACACTATTCTGATTTTCCCCGAAGGAACCCGAACTCGTCCCGGAGAAAAAATGACGCTACAACGTGGTGCAGCCAATATTGCGGTCCGTTGTGCCAGTGATTTACGCATCGTAACGATTCGTTGTAGCGAGCATCTACTTGATAAACAAAGTAAATGGTATGACGTTCCACCTGCTAAACCACTCTTTACCGTCGAAGTGGGTGAACGGATACAAATTAACCGTTTTTACGACGCAAACTCACAAGAACCGGCGCTGGCAGCAAGGCAGCTTAACCGGCATCTTTTGCTGCAATTACAACCAGGTACATTACCTCTCTCAGGAAAAAATGATGCAAGCGCTTTATCTTGAAATCAAAAACCTCATTATCTCTACTCTCAATCTGGATGAGCTTTCACCAGAGGATATCGAAACCGAAGCGCCGTTGTTTGGTGATGGTTTAGGGTTGGATTCTATCGATGCCCTGGAACTGGGGCTGGCAGTAAAAAATGAGTATGGCGTTGTACTTTCTGCGGAAAGTGAAGAGATGCGTCAGCACTTTTTCTCCGTCGCCACTCTGGCCTCTTTCATTGCTGCGCAACGTGCCTGAGGAAAGCCATCATGACAGAACAACAAACCGTCTATAAGGAAGTCTCAGCTCTGCTGGTTAAGCTGTTTGAAATCGATCCGCAGGACATCAAACCTGAAGCGCGCCTGTACGAAGATTTGGAGCTGGACAGCATCGACGCCGTTGACATGATTGTGCACCTGCAAAAGAAAACCGGTAAGAAAATCAAGCCGGAAGAGTTTAAAGCAGTGCGTACAGTCCAGGATGTCGTCGAGGCTGTAGAACGCCTGCTACAAGAAGCCTGATCTGATGTCGGGCATTCGCTCGCTGCCGATGATTAAGCTGCTGACTGGATTATTGCTGCTCGCCTGGCCGTTTGTGATTTGGTTTGGCTTAGCGCATAACGGCCTGCACTGGTTGTTGCCGCTGATGGCGCTGCTGCTTTTGTTGCGCTTGCGCCAGACCCGCCGCCAGACCGGGCCACTACAAGCCGTCACGCAAATCGTCGCTGTCGTAGGCATCGCCTTGTGTGCCGCCAGCTTTCTGCTGAAAACGCACCAGCTACTGCTGTTTTACCCGGCAGTGGTTAACGCGGTCATGCTGGCGGTTTTTGGCGGTTCGCTGTGGTCGGCAATGCCAATTGTTGAGCGGCTGGCACGTTTGCAGGAGCCAGATCTCCCGGAAAAGGGCGTGCGCTATACCCGCCACGTCACGCAAATCTGGTGCGGCTTTTTCATCATCAACGGCGGAATTGCCCTCTTTACCGCGCTGCATGGCGATATGTCGTTATGGACAGCCTGGAACGGCATGATTGCTTATTTGTTAATGGGAACGTTAATGGCTGGTGAATGGCTGGTGCGCCGTCAGGTGATGAAAAGAGATCGCTCATGAAGCAGACCTTACCGCTTGCACGCTGGCTGACTGCGCCACGCCCTGATGACACGCCCATTGCGTGGCTGGACGAAAGCACCTGGACGCTGGGCGATTTGCGTCACGATGTCGCGCAACTTATCTGCCGCTTGCAGCAACAGCCAGGTGAACGCTGGGCGCTGTGCTTTGAGAACAGCTATCTATTTATCGTTGCCCTGCTCGCCACGCTACACGCCGGAAAAACACCGGTGCTTCCGGGGCATAACCGCGTTATCCAGCTTAATGAGCAACGTGAACTTTTTGATGGTGTGCTTAGCGACAGCGAACTTAACTGGCAAGGTTCATTGCTGTTGGTAGCAAGCTCCCCACAAGTCGCTACACAATCATTCACCTTTGCCGCTATAGCGCCAGACGCTTATATCGAGCTGTTTACCTCTGGTTCCACAGGGCAGCCGAAGCGGGTGATTAAACCTGTTCGTTTGTTGGACCGTGAAGCAGAACTGCTGGCTGAACGATTAGGTGCACGTCTTGCCGGAAGTCGTGTCGTCGGTTCCGTATTGCCGCAGCATTTGTACGGCCTCACTTTTCGCGTTTTCCTGCCAATGGCGCTGGGATTACCGCTGCACGCCGCCATGCTCTGGTATGTCGAACAGTTTGTCGCATTGAGTCACCAGCATCGCTATATCTTCATCAGCAGCCCGGCATTTTTGAAACGGCTGGATACCCAGCTTTCTCCGCCGCCCGTTCAGGTGCTTCTCTCTGCTGGCGGTGAGCTACCGTGGCAGGACGTACAACACACCGCGAGCTGGCTGCGCGTCTGGCCTGATGAAATCTACGGCAGCACGGAAACCGGCGTCATCGCCTGGCGTTACCGCGAACAAGAGCAACGCCGCTGGCGGCCCTTTCCAGGTATGCAGTTCCAGGCCGAAGATGATGCCTTTCGTCTCTTTTCACCTCTGATGGAGGAAGATAGCGGCCTGTTACTCGACGATATCTTGCAGTTTAGCGAAGACGGCCAGTTCCATCTGATGGGGCGTCGCGGACGCATCGTTAAGATTGAAGAAAAACGTATTTCACTCCAGGAAGTAGAACAACGTCTGCTGGCGCTGGACGGTATTCACGAGGCGGCGGCAGTTCCCGTTACGCGCGGCGGGCGTCAGAGTATTGGCGTTTTGCTGGTGCTGAATGACGAAGCTCGCCTGCAATGGCAAAACGGCGGCGGGCACAGCCAGGAAATGGCCTGGCGGCGATTACTGCGCCCGACGCTGGAGCCAGTTGCTATTCCGCGTTACTGGCGCGTTATTGATGAAATGCCAGTAAACAGTATGAACAAGCGTGTCTATGCGCAATTACAGGAGTTATTTCATGAAGCCCCATGAAATCGAGCGCCATCAGGCACAAGCGAATCACCTTGAGATTGTTTTGCATCTCAGGGCAGATCTGTTCTGGTTTCGCGGTCATTTTGCCGTACAACCATTACTCCCCGGCGTGGCACAAATCGACTGGGCGATGAGTTACGCGCTTGCCCTGCTCGCGCCCGGTTGGCGTTTTCACTCCATTCAGAACATCAAATTCCAGGCTCCATTGCTGCCGGATAACCGCGTCACACTCACGCTTAGCTGGCAGGAAGAACGCCAGATTCTGAGCTTTAGTTATCAGCGTCACGACGGTGACGCCCGCCACACCGCCAGTAGCGGGAAGATCCGCCTATGTCGGTAAACTTTTCTCCCTGCGTGTTGATCCCCTGCTACAACCACGGCGCAATGATGCCGGGCGTGCTGGCGCGTCTTAAGCCATTTAATCTGCCCTGTATTGTGGTGGATGACGGCAGCGATGCCGCCACGCAACAGCAACTGGATAATCTGGTTGCCGAACAGCCTGGCGTGACATTAATTCGCCTGGCAGAAAACGCAGGCAAAGGCGCGGCGGTAATGCGCGGCTTACAGGCAGCGGCAGACGCGGGGTTCAGCCATGCGGTACAGGTGGATGCTGACGGTCAGCACGCGATTGAAGATATCCCCAAACTGCTGGCACTCGCTGAACAACACCCTGCGGCACTGATCTCCGGCCAGCCAATTTACGATGACTCCATCCCCCGCTCACGGCTGTACGGGCGCTGGGTCACCCACGTCTGGGTGTGGATCGAAACGCTCTCCCTGCAACTGAAAGACAGCATGTGCGGCTTTCGCGTTTATCCAGTCGTGCCAACGCTGCAACTGGCAAAACACGCCACCATCGGCAAGCGGATGGATTTCGACACCGAAGTGATGGTGCGCCTCTACTGGCAGGGAAACACCAGCTATTTCGTGCCGACCCGCGTCACCTATCCGCTGGACGGGCTTTCGCATTTTGATGCCCTGAAAGATAACGTCCGCATCTCGCTGATGCACACACGTCTGTTTTTCGGCATGTTGCCGCGTATTCCTTCACTGCTGATGCGCCACTCTTCCAGCCACTGGGCGCGGCAGAGCGAAGTGAAAGGATTATGGGGAATGCGCCTGATGCTGCTGGTCTGGCGTCTGCTGGGAAAAACAGCGTTTAGCGCGCTGCTTTACCCGGTGGTGGGCGTCTACTGGCTCACCGCTGCTCGTGCGCGCAAAGCGTCGCAAGACTGGCTCGCCCGTGTGCGCCAGCATCAACCACAGGCAGCAAAACTCAACAGCTATCAGCACTTTCTACGTTTCGGCAACGCCATGCTCGACAAAATCGCCAGCTGGCGCGGCGAGCTACAACTCGGGCGTGATGTGCTGTTTGCACCAGGCGCAGAAGCGGCACTTAACGTCAGCGATCCGCAAGGCAAATTGCTGCTGGCCTCGCATCTTGGCGATGTGGAAGTGTGCCGGGCGCTGGCAAAAATTCAGGGCTACAAAACCATTAACGCGCTGGTGTTTAGCGAAAACGCCCAACGCTTTAAACAGATAATGCAGGAGATGGCTCCTCAGGCAGGCATTAACCTGATGCCGGTGACGGATATCGGCCCAGACACCGCCATCCTGCTAAAAGAGAAGCTGGATAACGGCGAATGGGTGGCGATTGTTGGTGACCGCATCGCCGTCAACCCGCAACGCGGCGGCGACTGGCGTGTCTGCTGGAGTCCGTTTATGGGCCAGCCTGCGCCCTTCCCACAAGGGCCGTTTATTCTCGCCTCTATTTTGCGCTGCCCGGTGAATCTGATTTTCGCCCTACGCCAGCACGGCAAGCTGCATATTCACTGCGAAACCTTTGCCGACCCGCTGCTGTTGCCGCGTGGCGAACGCCAGCAGGCGCTGCAAAACGCTATCGATCATTACGCCGCGCGTCTGGAACATCACGCGCTCCAGTCGCCCCTCGACTGGTTTAATTTTTTCGATTTCTGGCAACTGCCGGAAGTCCAGGACAAGGAGTAAAGGGTGCTTAACGATCCCCGATTTACCGCTGAAGTCGAGCTGATCATTCCATTTCACGACGTCGATATGATGGGCGTGGCCTGGCACGGTAACTATTTTCGCTACTTTGAAGTGGCCCGCGAGGCGCTGCTCAACCAGTTCAATTACGGCTATCGGCAGATGAAAGAGTCGGGTTATTTGTGGCCAGTGGTCGATGCGCGGGTGAAATATCGCCACGCCCTCACCTTTGAGCAACGCATCCGCGTGCGTGCGCATATCGAAGAGTTCGAAAACCGCCTGCGAATTGGCTATCAGATTTTCGATGCCGAAACGGGCAAACGCGCCACCACCGGATACACCATTCAGGTCGCGGTCGACGAGCAAAGCCGCGAACTGTGCTTTGTCAGCCCCGATATTCTGTTTGAACGCATGGGAGTCAAACCATGAAATTTTTACCGCTGCTGGCGCTGCTGATTAGCCCGTTTGTGAGCGCCCTGACCCTGGACGATCTTCAGCAACGCTTTACCGAACAGCCGGTGATCCGCGCCCATTTTGATCAAACCCGGACGATTAAAGATCTGCCGCAACCGCTGCGATCGCAGGGGCAGATGTTGATCGCCCGCGACCAGGGGCTGTTGTGGGATCAAACCTCACCGTTCCCCATGCAGCTATTACTGGACGATAAACGCATGGTGCAGGTGATCAACGGCCAGCCGCCGCAAATCATCACGGCAGAAAATAACCCGCAGATGTTCCAGTTTAACCACCTGCTGCGCGCGCTGTTCCAGGCCGATCGCAAAGTGCTGGAACAAAACTTCCGCGTCGAATTTGCTGACAAAGGCGAAGGCCGCTGGACGCTGCGCCTGACACCGACCACCACGCCACTGGATAAAATTTTCAACACCATCGATCTCACCGGGCAAACCTATCTGGAGAGCATTCAGCTTAATGATAAACAGGGCGATCGCACCGATATCGCTCTTACCCAACATCAACTGACGCCAGCGCAACTGACCGATGACGAACGCCAACGTTTTGCCGCCCAGTAAACGCCCGGCGCTGTTATGGGGGATCATCTGCCTGGTCATGGCGGCGGCGTTGCTGATCCTGCTGCCGCAATCACGACTGAACAGTAGCGTGCTGGCTATGTTACCCAAACAGGCGATGGGCGATATTCCTCCGGCGCTGAATGACGGCTTTATGCAGCGTCTGGACCGCCAACTGGTGTGGCTGGTCAGCCCCGGTAAAGAGGCTAATCCCAGTGTGGCTCAGGAATGGCTGACGCTGCTGCAAAAATCCGCTGCGCTCGGCGACGTTAAAGGGCCAATGGATGCCGCCAGCCAGCAAGCGTGGGGAGCGTTTTTCTGGCAGCATCGTAACGGCCTGATTGACCCCGACACCCGCACGCGCCTGCAAAACGGCGGCGAAGCGCAGGCGCAGTGGATCCTCTCCCAGCTTTATTCTGCGTTCTCCGGGGTAAGCGGTAAGGAGCTGCAAAATGATCCGCTGATGTTAATGCGCGGCTCGCAGCTGGCGATGGCGAAAAATGGCCAGCGTTTGCGGCTGATGGACGGCTGGCTGGTGACACAGGATCCCCAGGGCAACTGCTGGTATCTGCTGCACGGCGAACTGGCGGGATCGTCGTTTGATATGCAGCAAACCCACCAGCTCATCACCACCCTGAATACGCTGGAAAAGGATCTGAAAACGCGTTACCCGCAGGCGCAGTTGCTCTCGCGCGGCACGGTGTTTTACAGCGATTACGCCAGTCAACAGGCGAAGCAGGATATCTCAACCCTGGGCGTGGCGACGCTGCTGGGGGTGATATTACTGATTGTGGCGGTGTTCCGCTCTTTACGCCCGTTGCTGCTTTGCGTGATTTCCATCGGCATTGGCGCGCTGGCGGGAACGGTCGCCACCTTGTTGATTTTCGGTGAATTACACCTGATGACGCTGGTGATGAGCATGAGCGTTATCGGCATTTCCGCTGACTACACGCTCTATTACCTCACTGAACGGATGGTGCACGGCAATGACGTTTCGCCGTGGCAAAGCCTGATGAAAGTGCGCAATGCCTTGCTACTGGCGCTGCTCACCACCGTAGCGGCATATCTGATTATGATGCTCGCCCCCTTCCCCGGCATTCGCCAGATGGCGATTTTTGCCGCCGTCGGGTTGAGCGCCTCCTGTCTGACCGTTCTGTTCTGGCATCCGTGGCTGTGCCGTGGCCTGCCGGTGCGCCCGGTTCCGGCGATGGCGCTGATGCTGCGCTGGCTGGCGGCGTGGCGGCGTAATAAAAAACTGTCGCGGGGTCTTCCCGTCGCGCTGGCGCTGTTTTCGCTGGCGGGGATGTCAATGCTGCGCGTCGATGACGATATCTCGCAGTTACAGGCGCTGCCGCAGCATATTCTGGCGCAGGAAAAAGCCATTACCGCCCTGACCGGACAAAACGTCGATCAAAAATGGTTTGTGGTTTACGGCGATTCGCCACAGCAAACATTGCGGCGGCTGGAGAAATTTACCACCTCGCTGGAGAAAGCGAAAAAAGACGGTCTTATCAGCAACTACCGCACTATTCCGCTGAACTCCCTGGCGCGGCAGGAGGAAGATTTACATCTGCTGAAAACGTCTGCCCCGACGGTAACAAAAGCGCTGCAAAATGCCGGGCTGACGGCGGTGAAACCAGATCTCAACGCCATGCCAGTGAAGGTCGATGAATGGCTGGCAAGCCCCGCCAGTGAAGGCTGGCGTCTGCTGTGGCTGACGCTGGAAAACGGCGCAAGCGGCGTACTGGTACCGGTTGAAGGGGTTAAAAGTAGCGCGTTGTTGCAGGAAACAGCCAGCTATTACCAGGGCATTGCCTGGGTTGATCGCAAAAACACTTTTGATGAATTGTTCGCACTTTACCGCTACGTCTTAACCGGTTTGTTGCTGGTGGCGCTGGCAGTGATTGCCTGCGGCGCAGTGGCCCGCCTCGGCTGGCGCAAAGGGCTTATCAGCCTGGTGCCTTCGGTGCTTTCGCTGGGCTGCGGTCTGGCAGTGCTGGCGATGAGCGGGCAGGCGGTGAATCTCTTTTCGCTGCTGGCGCTGGTGCTGGTGCTTGGCATCGGCATCAACTACACGCTGTTTTTCAGTAATCCACGCGGTACACCGTTAACTTCCCTACTGGCGATCACGCTGGCAATGCTCACCACCTTGCTGACGCTGGGAATGCTGGTATTCAGCGCCACTCAGGCCATCAGCAGTTTTGGCATTGTGCTGGTGAGCGGTATTTTCACCGCCTTCCTGCTTTCGCCGCTGGCTATGCCCGATAAAAAGAGAACAAAAAAATGATCAAACCCACCTTTTGGCGGGCATTCGCCCTGACCGCTACGCTTATCCTCACCGGCTGTAGCCACTCGCAACCGGAACAGGAAGGACGCCCGCAGGCGTGGCTGCAACCTGGCACACGCATCACGCTGCCTGCACCGGGGATATCGCCCGCCGTCAATTCCCAACAACTGTTGACTGGCAGCTTCAACGGCAAAACCCAGTCGCTGTTGGTGATGCTTAATGCCGACGACCAGAAAATCACCCTTGCCGGACTGTCATCAGTCGGCATTCGTCTGTTTCTGGTGACCTACGATGCGCAAGGGCTACGCGCCGAGCAATCCATCGTCGTCCCGCAACTGCCGCCCGCAAGTCAGGTGCTGGCTGACGTAATGCTCAGCCACTGGCCGATTAGCGCCTGGCAGCCGCAACTCCCCGCTGGATGGACGCTTCGCGACAACGGTGACAAACGCGAACTGCGTAACGCCAGTGGCAAACTGGTCACGGAAATCACTTATTTGAATCGCAAAGGAAAACGCGTGCCAATCAGCATTGAGCAGCATGTCTTTAAATACCACATCACCATTCAATACTTAGGTGACTGATATGATTTATATTTCCGCCGTCGGCATGATCAACGCCCTGGGAAATAACCTTGATGAGATCGCAGCCAACCTGACTCGTGGTTCCGCTCCCGGCATGCGCCCACGCGCAGGCTGGTTGCAGGGGCATCCGCAGACGGTCCTGGCTGGCGTGGATGGCGAGCTTCCGCTTATCCCGGAAAAATTCGCTGCGCACCGCTCGCGCAACAATCAGGTCCTGCTGGCGGCGCTGGCGCAGATCCAGCCGCAGGTTGATGATGCTATCGCGAAATATGGCCGCGAGCGCATCGCGATTGTGCTTGGCACCAGCACCTCCGGCCTGCATGAAGGCGACACGCACGTTAACCTGCGCACCCACGGGCAGCCAAGCACCACATGGCACTATGCACAACAAGAACTCGGCGATCCGTCGCGTTTTCTCAGCCACTGGCTGGCGCTCGACGGCCCGGCATATACCCTTTCAACCGCCTGCTCTTCCAGCGCCAGAGCGATGATCAGCGGGCGCAGGCTTATCGAAGCGGGGCTGGTCGATGCTGCCATTGTGGGTGGCGCAGACACCCTGAGCCGGATGCCGATTAACGGTTTTCACAGTCTCGAATCGCTGTCGCCAACCTTATGTCAGCCGTTCGGCCGTGACCGTGCGGGCATCACCATTGGCGAAGGCGCGGGGCTAATGCTGCTGACCCGTGAACCGCAGCCCATCGCGTTGCTGGGCGTTGGTGAATCGAGCGACGCTTACCATATTTCGGCCCCGCATCCGCAGGGCGAAGGGGCAATCCGCGCTATTAACCAGGCGCTGACCGATGCGCAGCTTACGCCAGATGACGTCGGCTATATCAACCTGCACGGCACCGCCACACAACTCAACGATCAGATTGAATCAATAGTGGTTAACGCCCTGTTTGGCGAACGCGTACCGTGCAGCTCCACCAAACATTTGACCGGACACACGCTGGGCGCGGCGGGCATTACCGAGGCGGCAATCAGTATGTTGATCTTACAGCGTGATTTACCGCTGCCCGCTCAGGACTTCAGCCTGTCGCCACGCGATCCCACGCTGCCACCGTGCGGCATTATCGAAAAACCACAGCCGCTGGCACGTCCGGTGATCCTGTCCAATTCCTTCGCCTTTGGCGGCAATAACGCCAGCATTCTGCTCGGGAGGGTTTCGTGAGCCACTATTTATCACCCGGCGCTTATCTGCCCCACGATGCGCCCATGTTGCTGCTGGAAGAAGTGGTGAGCGTCAGCGATGACAGCGCCGTGTGCCGCGTGACGGTTTCGCCCAGTGGTGTACTGGCACCGTTTCTCGACCCGGACGGCAATCTCCCTGGCTGGTTTGCCCTTGAACTGATGGCGCAAACCGTCGGCGTCTGGTCTGGCTGGCATCGCCACCAGCAGGGCAAAAACAGTATTGAGTTAGGGATGGTACTGGGCGCGCGTGAATTGCTTTGCGCCGCTGGCATTCTGCCCGCAGGCCAGACGCTGACCATTACCGTCAAACTGCTGATGCAAGATGAACGCTTCGGCAGTTTTGAGTGCAGCATCAACGACGGCGAGGCAACGGGCCGCATTAACACCTTCCAGCCGACTGCGGAAGAACTTACCACCCTGTTTCAACAAGGAGCGTCCTGATGAGTCGTTTAGTTCTGGTTACCGGTGCCAGCAAAGGCATTGGTCGCGCCATCGCCTGCCAACTGGCGGCAGACGGCTTTAACATTGGCGTTCACTATCACCGTGACGCCGCAGGCGCTCAAGAAACGCTGAATGCCATTGTCGCCAACGGTGGTAACGGGCGTTTGCTCAGTTTCGACGTCGCAAACCGCGAACAGTGTCGGGAAGTGCTGGAGCACGAGATCGCGCAACACGGTGCCTGGTACGGCGTGGTTAGTAACGCCGGGATCGCTCGCGATGCCGCTTTTCCGGCTTTAAGCGATGACGACTGGGATGCGGTGATCCACACCAACCTCGACAGTTTCTACAACGTCATTCAGCCGTGCATTATGCCGATGATCGGCGCACGTCAGGGTGGACGCATCATCACGCTGTCCTCGGTTTCCGGCGTAATGGGCAATCGCGGCCAGGTGAACTACAGTGCTGCCAAAGCCGGAATTATCGGCGCAACAAAAGCACTGGCTATCGAACTCGCGAAGCGCAAAATCACCGTCAATTGCATCGCGCCGGGGCTTATTGATACCGGGATGATCGAAATGGAAGAGAGCGCTCTGAAAGAGGCAATGTCGATGATCCCCATGAAACGCATGGGCCAGGCGGAAGAAGTTGCCGGGCTTGCCAGTTATTTAATGTCTGATATTGCGGGTTACGTCACCCGCCAGGTTATTTCCATCAACGGAGGGATGTTATGACACGTCGCGTAGTGATTACAGGAATGGGCGGCGTGACTGCCTTTGGTGAAAACTGGCAGGACGTTTCTGCACGCTTACTGGCGTATGAAAATGCGGTGCGCAAAATGCCGGAGTGGCAGGTCTATGATGGTCTGCATACCCTGCTTGGCGCGCCGATTGATGATTTTACGCTACCGGAGCACTACACCCGTAAGCGTATCCGTGCGATGGGCCGCGTGTCACAAATGTCGACCAGAGCCAGTGAGCTGGCGTTAGAGCAGGCAGGGTTGATTGGCGATCCGATATTAACCAGTGGTGAAACGGGCATTGCGTACGGTTCATCGACCGGCAGTACCGGTCCGGTGAGCGAGTTCGCCACCATGCTGACGGAAAAGCACACGAACAACATCACTGGCACCACCTATGTGCAGATGATGCCGCACACCACCGCCGTTAATACCGGGCTATTTTTTGGCCTGCGCGGACGGGTGATCCCAACCTCCAGCGCCTGTACCTCCGGCAGCCAGGCGATCGGCTACGCGTGGGAAGCCATTCGTCACGGTTATCAAACTGTAATGGTTGCTGGTGGCGCCGAAGAGTTATGCCCTTCAGAAGCGGCGGTGTTTGATACGCTTTTCGCCACCAGCCAGCACAATGACGCGCCGAAAACCACGCCGTCGCCGTTCGATGAAAACCGCGACGGGCTGGTGATTGGCGAAGGCGCAGGCACGCTCATTCTCGAAGAACTGGAGCACGCCAAAGCGCGCGGCGCGACCATTTACGGTGAAATCGTTGGCTTTGCCACCAACTGCGACGCGGCACATATTACCCAGCCTCAGCGTGAGACCATGCAATATTGTATGGAAAAATCGTTAAAAATCGCCGGGTTAAGTGCAAGTGATATCGGCTATATTTCGGCGCATGGTACGGCGACTGATCGTGGTGATGTAGCAGAAAGCCAGGCGACGGTAGCAATTTATGGCGATAACGTACCGATCTCCTCGCTTAAAAGTTATTTTGGGCATACCCTTGGTGCCTGCGGAGCACTCGAAGCCTGGATGAGCTTACAAATGATGCGTGAAGGCTGGTTTGCGCCTACGCTAAATTTGAGCCAGCCAGATGCGAACTGCGGTGCGCTGGATTACATCATGGGTGAAGCCCGCAAGATTGATTGTGAGTTTTTGCAGAGTAACAACTTTGCCTTTGGTGGCATTAATACCTCCATCATCATAAAACGTTGGCCCTGATATGTATCGAATCGTTCTGGGAAAAGTATCGACCTTAAGCGCAGCGGCACTACCATCCGCGCTTATCGAGCAGGCACCGCAGGGTGCCCGCCGTGCACGCTGGCTTGCTGGCCGTGCACTGCTTTCCCATGCGCTTTCGCCACTGCCAGAAATTGTCTATGGCGAACAGGGCAAACCCGCCTTTTCCCCGGAGACTGCACTCTGGTTTAACCTCAGTCATAGCGGCGACGATATCGTGTTGTTGTTAAGCGATGAAGGCGAAGTCGGTTGCGATATCGAAGTCATCCGTCCGCGTGCACAATGGCGTTCGCTGGCGAATGCGGTGTTCAGCCAGGGCGAACATGAGGAACTGGAAGCAGAACATCCCGATTACCAACTCATGGCGTTCTGGCGGATCTGGACGCGAAAAGAAGCCATCGTTAAACAGCGTGGCGGCAGCGCCTGGCAAATTGTCAGCATCGACAGTACACAACAATCGGCGCTCTCAGTCAGCCATTGTCAGTTTGGTTCATTGATCCTTGCAGTCTGCACGCCCACACCATTTGCTCTTACTCATAACGTTCTACAGCAGGTAGAATCACTGTAATTCCTCTCTGACTGACCTGAACAATAAGGTGTAACTCAGATGCAACGTGTCACCATTACTCTCGATGACGATTTACTGGAAACGCTGGATAACCTGAGTCAGCGCCGTGGTTACAACAACCGCTCGGAAGCCATCCGCGATATTTTGCGCGGCGCCCTGGCGCAAGAAAGCACTCAACAGCACGGTACTGAGGGCTTTGCGGTTCTCTCTTATGTGTATGAGCATGAGAAGCGTGATTTAGCCAGCCGTATCGTCTCGACCCAGCACCATCACCACGATCTCTCTGTTGCCACGCTGCATGTACATATCAATCACGACGATTGCCTGGAAATCGCCGTGCTGAAAGGTGACATGGGCGACGTACAACATTTTGCCGATGACGTTATTTCCCAACGCGGCGTGCGGCACGGGCATTTGCAGTGCTTACCGAAGGAAGATTGACTCCGTAATCACGCCATTGTCCCAATCGTCTTCCTGAATCGCAGCAGTGCGATGGTGAAAAACGCGCCGCCAATTGCCATCAACGTCAGGAACTGCGGCCAGACGATTTCGAATCCGGCACCCCGGTAGAGGATGGCCTGCGCGAGGCTGACAAAGTGTGTCGTCGGCATGGTCAGCATAATGTCCTGCACCATCTGCGGCATACTTTCGCGCGGCGTGGAGCCACCGGAAAGCATTTGCAGCGGCAGCAGCACCAGAATCACCAACAGCCCAAGCTGTGGCATCGAACGCGCTATCGTCCCCATAAAAATGCCGATTGACGTGGTGGCAAACAGACTGAGCGCCACGCCAAGCATAAACAGCGGGATAGAGCCTTCTATCGGTACGCCCAGCACGCCTTTTACCATCAGCACCAGCGATAATCCCGATACCACCAGCACCACCAGCCCCATAGACCAGACCTTTGCCATCATGATCTCAAACGGCGTTATCGGCATCACCAGTAAGTGTTCCACCGTGCCGTGTTCACGCTCGCGGATCAGCGCCGATCCGGTCAACACAATCGCCAGCATGGTAATGTTGTTGATGATCGCCATCACCCCGCCAAACCATGCGGGATCGAGGTTCGGATTAAAGCGCATGCGGGTTTCCAGCGATACCAACGGTTCGCTGTTATCACGGTAACGCGCGACAAAGCTGTTCACTTCACCGTTGATAATATTCTGGATATAACCGTTGCCAGTGAATGCCTGGCTCATGCGCGTGGCATCGACGTTCACCTGAATATCCGGCTGGCGTCCTGCGAGGACATCACGCTGAAAATTAGGCGGAATATTTATCGCGAAGGTATAGCGCCCGGCGTCCAGCCCGGCATCCATCTCATCGGCGGTGATCATCTCCGGGGGCAAAAACCACGGGCGGTAGAAGCTGTTAACGATCCGGTTCGATAACTGCGATTGATCCATATCAGCAATGGCGATCGGCGCGAGGTTCAACGATCCTGGCGTAACGGTCGCTGACGAATACACCGACACCGTAAACGAGAAGACAATCAGCGTCAGCATCGCTTTATCACCGAGCAGACTGCACAACTCTTTGATACCCAGATTAAAAATATTGCGTAAATGGCGCATCATCCCTCCTGTTTTTTCAGCAGCAGGATGCTTAAGCCCATCACCAGCGGTATGGCTATCAGCAACGGGATAAAAAGTTGCCACAAATCAGTCAGATCCAGCGCTTTCGAGAACGTTCCGCGGGCGATAGTCAGAAAATGACTGGTCGGGTAAACCTCGCCGATCCAACGTCCTGGACCTTCCAGCGAAGCTACCGGATCGATCATCCCGGAAAACTGCGTCGCCGGAATCAACGTGATGATCGCAGTGCCAAAAATGGCGGCAATCTGGCTTTTCATAAAAGTAGAGATCAGCAGCCCCATTCCGGTGGCAATGATGATATACAGCAGCGCCGCCAGGGTGAGCGTCAGGAAACTGCCTTTATGCGGCACGCCAAACACAAACACCGACAGGGCGCAGAGCAGGAAAAAGTTCAGCATTCCCAGCCCGATGTACGGTAGCTGTTTGCCAAGTAAAAATTCGCTGCGGGTTGTGGGGGTAACGTAAAGGTTGATAATCGACCCCAACTCTTTTTCCCGCACTACGCTAAGGGCGCTTAACATCGACGGAATCATCATCAGCAGAAGCGGGATCACCGCCGGAACAATCGCTGGCAGGCTTTTTACGTCCGGGTTATAGCGATAGCGTGTCTCAATATTCATCAGCCCGCTTTGGCTCGCGGGCGTGGATTGCCGACTCGCCACATCCTGTAGCCAGCTCTGGTGCATGGCCTGCACGTAACCTTTTACCGTTTCGGCGCGACTCGGCATCGCACCGTCGATCCAGACACCGAGTTCCACGGGCGTACCACGCGCGATATCGCGCCCGAAATTGGGTGGGATTTCAATAGCCACGGTGATATCGCCCGCACGCATCCGGCGATCAAGCTCGTCATAACTGGTGAGCGGCGGCTGCTCGATAAAGTAACGGGAACCGGAGAGATTGAGCGTCCACGCCTGGCTACTGACGGTCTGGTCGCGGTCGAGCACCGCAAAGCGCAGATTTTCCACATCCATACTGATGCCGTAACCCATTATCAGCATCAGGATCACCGTTCCCATCAGCGCCAGCGTCGAACGTACCGGATCGCGGCGCAGTTCCAGTGCTTCGCGACGGCTGTAGCTAAACAGACGTCGCAGGCTAAATCCCTGACGCGGGACGTGGGTGGTGTCATGTACCACAGGCGGCGCTTCGGCTTCGTTGCTCTGCCCTGCCGCTTCCTGCAAATAGGCGATAAAAGCCTCTTCCAGGCTGGCGGCTCCGCGTTTCTCAACCAGTTCCTGCGGTGTACCGCTGGCGAGCACTTTTCCGGCGTGCATCAGTGAGATGCGGTCGCAGCGTTCCGCTTCGTTCATAAAGTGGGTGGAGATGAAAATGGTCACTTTGTCCTGGCGCGAAAGATCCACCATTAACTGCCAGAACATATCCCTCGCCACTGGATCGACGCCAGAAGTAGGCTCATCGAGGATTAACATTTCCGGGCGATGAATCACCGCCACCGCCAGCGAAAGCCGCTGGCGAATGCCGAGCGGCAATGACTCCGGCAGAACATCCTCAACGTCGTTGAGCTTAAAACGCTCGCTCATTTCAGCCACTCGCGCGAGAATTTCCGCTTCCGGGATGTGAAACAAACGGGCATGTAACTCCAGGTTTTGCCGCACGGTGAGCTCGTTATAGAGCGAAAACGCCTGCGACATATAGCCCACCCGACGGCGGGTATCGATATCTTTTGGATCAACCGGTTGCCCGAACAGCCACGCCTCACCTTCGCTGGCAGGCAGCAGTCCAGTAAGCATTTTCATGGTGGTGGATTTACCGCAGCCGTTCGAACCGAGGAAGCCAAAAATCTCCCCGCGTGGAATGCGGAAATTGACGTGATCAACGGCAACGAAGGAACCAAAACGCATGGTCAGATCGCGTGCTTCGATGGCAATGTCTGCTTTTTCAGATTGATACGGTGGGATCACTACCGCCTGATGCGCCTGGCGTTGCGCTTGCGGTAACAGATTTATAAATGCTTCTTCCAGCGTGGCGCTTTGCGTTTGCTGCCGCAGTTCTTCGGCGCTGCCAGTCGCCAGCACTTCTCCGGCATTCATCGCTACCAGCCAGTCGAAGCGTTCCGCCTCTTCCATATAGGCGGTGGCAACCAGCACGCTCATATTGCTCTGCCGCTGGCGAATGCTATCGATCAGATCCCAGAACTGGGCGCGGGAGAGCGGGTCAACCCCCGTCGTAGGCTCATCAAGAATCAACAGTTCCGGGTCGTGGATTAACGCACAGCACAGCCCCAGTTTTTGCTTCATCCCGCCGGAGAGTTTCCCTGCCGAACGATCGCGAAACGGTGCTAAACCGGTGCTGGTCAGCAGTTCATTAATTCGTACTTCCCGCTCTGCTTTGTCGTGACCGAACAGGCGGGCGAAAAAATCGACGTTTTCATACACCGACAAGGTGTGGTAGAGGTTTTTGCCCAGTCCCTGCGGCATCCAGGCAATGCGCGGGCAGACGTCACGGCGATGCCTCGGGTCGCGCATATCGCCGCCCAGCACGATCACGTTGCCCTGCTCAATGACGCGGGCACCGGAAATCAGTGACAACAAACTCGACTTCCCGACGCCGTCCGGGCCAATCAGCCCAACCATGCAGCGGGCCGGAATGTCGAGAGTGATATTGTTCAGCGCAACAGTTTTTCCATAATGCTGGCTCACGCCCGCCAGTTGCGCGACAGGCGGGACGGGAACCAGTTCCAGATGCGTCATTGCGGCAACCTCACCGCAAGGTCGTCAGGCCACGGAAGTTCTTCGTTCACCCGCACCCACGCCACGCCCGGCAAACCGGTTTTGACATATTCCAGATGTTGCTGGAGTAATTCCGGTGGGATACGCGCTTTGACGCGGAACATCAGTTTCAGCCGCTCATCGCTGGTTTCGACGGTTTTTGGCGTGAACTGGGCGACGCTGGCGACAAAGCTGATGGACGCAGGAATACGCAGATCTGGCGCGGCATCGAGGATCAGTCGGGCTTCGCCGCCCAGTTTCAGCGTGCCCGCCTGTTCGGTTGGCAGGAAGAAGGTCATATAGACATCGCTGAGATCGACCATATTTAGCACCCGACCGCCTGCCGCCAGCACTTCCCCTGGCTCGGCAACCCGATACTGCACGCGTCCGTCACGCGGGGCTTTCAGTTCGCTGTCATCGATATCTGCGGCAATGCGCCGTTCAGTGGCTTGCGCGGCTTCGACGCGCGTTTGCGCCTGAATGATATTGGTACGTGCCGCTTCTATAGCCGCTTTAGAAGCCGAAACCTGGGCTTTTGCCGATTCCAGCGCAGCACGGGCGCTTTCGGCGGCGGCACGGTCGTCGTCCAGCTGTTGCGCAGAAATAGCCCCTCGATGGGCCAGTGAGCGAGAGCGCGTATGACGTTTGGCCACAGAGTCCAGTTCGGCCTGGCGTTGATTAACCAGTGACTGCGCGGCACGAGTTTCACTTTGCCGTTGCTCCAGCAAAGCCTGCGCGGCGGCAACGGCACTTTGTGCCTCTTTGATTTGCGCGATAGCTTCCAGTCGCTGTTCCTGCAACACGCGAGTATCCATCTTCGCCAATACTTCACCTTCACGAACAAACTGGCCTTCTTTCACCAGAATGGTATCGATACGCCCGGCAATTTTGCTGGCGATATCCACTTCCGTCGCTTCAATACGCCCATTGCTGACGGCAAAGCCTTCCGGCACACCTGCCGGGCGCAACAGCCACCACGCCACGACAGCAACCATCGCCAGTAACACTACAACCCACCACGCCAGATGGCGCTTACTCTTATCCATAATCGACCCGCCATAATCCCTGTAAGCAAACGACGCGTGTTACAACTGCCACCGAACGACGTTCAGCGGATTCATCCATCCGGGATAAGAAGGAAACGGCAAATACGACCAGCGCACAGAGCATTGAGCGCCAACGGGGAAGGCTTAGTGAAAACGGGTAGTAATGTTGTCATCATCAGCATTCCTGGCCGTAAATGAAACACGCATACTCATAATTGAAATCAATTAAATACTAACAGTTATATTCATGTTGTCTATTTGATTGCCATCAGCTTGTGATACATGGCGATGTTCTGCATTTTTACGCCCTTTGCCGCCTAAAAATGCCTTCACCTGTTATCAGATAATGGTGTCTGTTTTTTTTACACAAAAGAATATGACTATCACATGGCGTTATTATCCCTTTTGAAACCAAACACATATCGGATATGTCGTTAAGATGCTGCTACTTAAAGGATGAATTAGATGAAAAAAGACAGCGACTTAAATAATTTAATCTTCATCATAGATCATATAAAGTAACAATTAATGAGAGACATTCAGAATTCATCTTAGGATAAATATTTATTTATCAGCATTAATTCTCCTCCAGGACTTGACACTCAGGGCAATAAATCAAGCTATAGTAAAGTTACTTTTTACATTTAGTGGTATCTCATTGTTATATTTAACTGACTAAAAATACTACTGATACGCTTTCTGATATTAGCAGAAGGTAAACATGGAGTTTAAAATGAACATATACATCGGATGGCTATTCAAGTTAATTCCTTTAGTTATGGGTATAATATGTATTGCGTTGGGTGACTTTGTATTATCAGGTTCCGGGCAAAGTGAATATTTTGTGGCGGGGCATGTTCTTATTTCACTTTCTGCAATATGTCTGGCATTATTCACTACTGCATTTATTATTATTTCGCAGCTAACGCATGGTGTGAATAAGCTCTACAATACCCTTTTTCCTGTTATCGGTTACGCTGGATCTGTTGCAACTATGATTTGGGGATGGTCACTGCTGGCAAGTGATAATGTCATGGCCGATGAATTTGTTGCCGGGCATGTTATTTTTGGTGTTGGAATGATTGCCGCTTGTGTATCGACTGTAGCCGCCTCCTCCGGTCATTTTCTGTTGATCCCGAAAAATGCGGCGGGCAGTAAGAGTGATGGTACGCCGTTGCAGGCTTATTCTTCACTCATTGGCAACTGTCTGATTGCCGTGCCGCTACTTCTGACAGTCCTTGGTTTTATCTGGTCCGTTACTTTACTGCGAAGTGCTAATATCACACCACATTACGTTGCAGGCCATGTCCTATTGGGATTAACGGCAATTTGTGCCTGTCTCATTGGACTGGTTGCCACTATTGTTCATCAAACGCGGAATACCTTCTCGGAAAAAGAGCATTGGTTGTGGTGCTATTGGGTTATTTTACTTGGCACACTGACGGTTATTCAGGGGATCTACGTTTTAGTCAGTTCTGATGAAAGTGCCAGACTGGCTCCCGGTATTATTCTTATTTGTCTGGGAATGATCTGCTACAGTATTTTCTCCAAAGTATGGTTATTGGCGCTGGTATGGCGACGCACATGCGCTTTAGCCAATAGAATACCCATGATTCCGGTATTTACCTGTCTGTTTTGCCTGTTCCTGGCTGCATTCCTTGCTGAAGTGGCGCAAGTCGATATGGCTTATTTTATTCCTTCGCGAGTACTGGTCGGCTTAGGTGCGGTATGTTTCACCCTGTTCTCTATTGTTTCGATATTAGAAGCAGGTTCTGCAAAAAAATAATATTTGCCGCCGGGTTTTGCTATTAAGCCAACCCGGCGAACACATTAACAATTACCGTCAAACAGGTGACACGAAGTTCCTTAAATAAAGGTGATAAACACTGGGAAATATTCCAGCAATTGTCACAAGGCTTAATGTTCTCCTGTTTAGAACTAATAAAACTGTGCCCTTAAATCAGGAAAAGACTTTAAAGTTGTACTATTGCGCAAATTTATCTATACAACAAAAAGTGAAGTACACATTACTCTATGTGGTAACAGTATCTATAACCCTACTCTTTTGATGCTCATTCCAGGGTTCGTCTGGTTAATGGAGATTAACCTGCACTGAGGCTAACAAAACTGGTCTGACGCCTCTACTCATTCTCCCCCCTGATGTCTGTTATCTCTTTCTATCTTCTGGCTATGCCCGTCATGACAAATGTTTATAAGATGATGCAAAGCATACAACCACAGAATTAATTATCGGATTTTGTATTCCACAACTGATTTGGGGACAATTAGCGATCTTATGTAGCCAGGAACAAAGTGTCTGACCGAAAATATATTCTTCTCACGCCTTGTTTAATTGGATTAAAAAGTCATCAGTATCTTCATCGAAAGAATAGGTTTTACTAATTGAAATCATTACTATTTTTCATAAAATCACAACGCTATCTTATATATTTAACATTAATTTTATAGTGCGAAATTTGCATAAATCTATCTTTCTGACTATATCATCTAATACAAAAGAACTAGTCCATTAAAATAAGACAGGACTTACGAATTAAAATCCAGCTCTCTGCGCCGCACGTAATTAATCGTGTCTAAAAAAATTCATCCAGGATGATGTATGGCATCGCTCGTCTGAAATTTAGACCTGGGCTAGTTGAAAACAGCTAATACGAGTGCAAATATCATCAGGAGTGAAGAAATGCAGCAGCTTACTGTTGTCTCAAAATTGACGGGTGTCTCCAGCGATGTCCAGGCTTCTGAAATTAATCTTAATGCACCGTCCATTATTAAACTTGCGGTATCTCGCGATGAAATCAGCAAACTGGCGCGGATAAATCAGGATCTGGTTATTACTCTCCATTCTGGTGAAACAATTGTTTTAAAAAACTTTTACGTAACCAACGATCAGGGGGCCAGTCAGCTTGTTCTGCAAGAGGATAACGGGACGCTGTGGTGGGTACAGGATACCGACGGGGTATTTCATTTTCAGCCCATTGATGATTTAACACCGCTCATGGCTGGTGAAAGCAGCCATGAAGGGGGAGCAGTTTGGCCGTGGCTTCTGGGTGGCGCAGCGGTCGCAGGAGGTGTAGCAATAGCAGCCAGCAGTGGTGGCGGCGGTGGAGGCTCTCATAATGATGATCCGGGCAACGGCAATCCTGGCGGTGGGAATGGTGGAGAGGATCCCGGAAATGGTAATCCTGGTGGTGGGGATGGTGGAACTGATGACGGTAGTGATCCGGGAAACGACTCTCCTGGCGAGGGAGGATCAGATGATGGAAATGACACGACGCCTCCCAGTGCTCCAGAGATAACTGGCATTACAGATAATACGGGTTCGATTACAGGAACAGTGCCTGCCAGTGGCGTTACCGATGACGCTACACCGACCCTGAGCGGTAGAGGCACTGCGGGTAATATCATTTCTGTTTATGACAGTAATGGCGTACTACTGGGTAAAACAGAAGTCGCCAGTAACGGTACCTGGAGTTTTACCCCGAACACCCCGTTAGGCGAAGGCGAACATAATCTGACAATTACCCAGACCGATGCTGACGGTAACGTCAGCACGGCAACGGCTGTTCCACCGTTTACCGTTGATACCACGCCCCCCTCGGCAGTCACTAATCCAACAATTAACAGCGAAGGTACAATAGTTTCCGGTACTACCGAACCGGGTAACACCGTAGTAATTGTCGATAGTAATGGCGATACCGTGGGAAGCGGCATCGCAAACTCAGACGGCAAATTTAACATTTCCATTACCCCGCCTCAGACGAATGGGGAAATACTGGCTATTATCGCCACCGACCCGGCAGGAAATATCGGTACCCCCACAGGTATAACAGCTCCCGACACAACCGCGCCTGCTGCGCCGGAAAACGTCGTGGTATCAGGAAATGGCACCTCAGTCAGTGGGAACGCTGAAGCGGGCAGCATCGTTACCATAAAAGACAGCAACGGCAATACGCTAGGCGAAGCGATAGCAAATGGTAACGGCAACTTCACCATAACCATTTCCCCTGCACAGACGAACAGTGAGACACTCACGGCTACAGCGACTGATAATGCGGGTAACACCAGTGCTGGTAGTAATGTCATCGCTCCCGACACAACCGCCCCTGCTGCGCCGGAAAATGTCTTAGTCGCAGAAAACGGCACCTCCGTAAGCGGTACTGCCGAACCAGGCAGTACCGTGACCATTACCGACAGCAGTGGCAATAAACTGGGAGATGCGCAAGCGGATGGCGACGGTAATTTCACCGTTCCGCTGTTCCCTAACCAGACCACCGGCGATACGCTGACAGCTGTGGCAACCGATCCTGCGGGTAATAACAGCCCTGGCTCATCCGCCACCGCACCCACGATTGCAGATACTACCGCCCCTGCCGCGCCGGAAAATGTACTGGTCGCGGTTGATGGCACTTCAGTGAGCGGAAGCGCAGAACCTGGCAGCACGGTCCATATTAAAGACAGTGAGGGTAATGACCTCGGTGAAGCGATGGCCGATATTAATGGCAATTTCACCGTTGCGTTGACGCCTGCATTAACCGATGGCGAAACCGTTGAGGCCAGCGCTACCGACAGTAGCGGCAATACCGGGCCGGGAACCACGGCGACGGCACCGGATCTCACCGCTCCGCCCGCGCCAGTTATTACCCAAATTACCGACGATGTTGCAGGCAATATTGGCGCTATCACAAACGGCGGCCTGACTAACGACGATAAACCGCAAATCAGTGGCACTGCGGCTGCTGGCTCGCTGGTGAAGATTTATGATAATGGCACCTTACTGACAACGGTCACCGCCGATGGCGATGGTAACTGGTCGTGGACACCGACAGCGGCACTCACTCAGGGAAGTCACACCCTGAGCTTTACCGCCAGCGATGCCAGCAACAACACCAGTGGCAGCACTATCTGGAGTTTATTTGTCGATAGCGTGGCCCCCACGGCCCCAACCATTACACTGGTGAATGATGATGTCGGTTCGATTACCGGCAACGTGGCGAATAACAATGGGATCACCGACGATACCCGCCCGACCATTTCAGGAACAGGAGAACCCGGCTCGCTGGTAAGCCTCTATGATAATGGCATTCTGTTAACCACTGTACTTATCGGCACGTCAGGCTCCTGGAGTTACACTGTCGCGGCTAATCAGGCACTTACCCCTGGCGAACATCGGCTAACAGTTACTTCACTCGACGCGGCAGGCAACAGCACCACACAGCCAGCCGTTATCACCATCAACGTTGATACCTCGAAACCCGACGCACCGACCATTGCCACCGCGACGGATGATGTCGGCAGCGTTCAGAGCAATCTCCAGACCGAAAGCCGTTCGGATGACAATCTGCCGGAGCTGAACGGTACAGGCCCGGAAGGGACGAGCATCACGCTGTATGATGGCGATATCCCCATCGCCACCTTTGCCGTTCCGGCGGGCGGCAACTGGAGTTATCAACTGACTCAAGCATTGAGCGAAGGTTCCCATACGCTGACAGCCATCGCCACCAACGCCGCGGGAACGGCCAGCAATGCTGGCACCTTTATTCTGACCATCGATACCACGCCACCACCCGCTCCGGTAATCCTGGCCGCCGAAGGGCTTGTGGGTGATACTTCACTCCCCCTCAACAATGGCGGCAGTACAAAAAGCACATCGCCAGAACTCACAGGCAGCGGTGAACCTGGCGCTACCATCACTGTTTACGATAACGACACAGAAATTGGCACAGCCGTCGTTCAGACTGACGGCACATGGAGTTTCACGCCGCCAGAGGCCCTTGACGAGGGGCAGCATATTTTCACCACCACAGCAACTGACGTCGCAGGTAACACCGGCATCCTGTCGCCTGGCTTCACGCTCAATGTTGATAACACGGCACCGACGCAGCCTGGTGCGCCGACAATCAGCGACAATCGCGATCCGGTCATCGGCGTTGTCACTAATGGCAATACCAACGACACCACACCAACCTTTAGCGGCACTGGCACCGCTGGTGATGTCATTTCGGTTTATCTTGATGACAACACCACTCCGCTGGGAACAGCAATCGTCGATACTGACGGCAACTGGAGCTTTACCCCACAAACTGACCTTCCTGAGGGCAGCTATCAAATAACCATCACGGCAACCGATCCAGCGGGCAATATCAGCGAACCGTCGACAGCAATTTCGCTCAATATCGATCTCACCCCACCTGCTGCGCCAACCATTGATACTGTCAATGATAATGCGGGCACCTACACGGGCAATCTGGCAAACGGGGCGATCACCGACGACAACACGCCGACCATCAATGGTCGCGGCATCGATGGCACAACAATCACCTTATACAATGGCACTACGGTTATCGGCACCGCCACGGTGACCGAGGGTCAGTGGAGTATTACCCCCACAACCCCGCTGACCGATGGCAGCTACACGCTGACCGCCAAAGCGACCGATGCGGCAGGCAACCCCAGCGGCGATTCCAACAGCGTATCGTTTAGCGTGAATACCACGCCGCTGCTGGTGACTGATATTGAGGATGATGTGGCGGCAATTACCGGGCCGTTAACCAATGGCGGCCTGACCAACGATACCTCGCCAACCGTGAGCGGCAGCGGGATCCCCGGCTCGACTATTGCGATTTATAACAATAATGGTCCCGTTCCCGTGGCGACGGTTACCGTCGGGGAAAATGGCACCTGGTCGGTGGATGTTCCATTAACGAACGGAGTAAACGCCCTCACCTTCATAGCCCAGGACAGCAACGGTAATGCCATTTCGTCGGCAACACCCGTCACGCTCAATCTCGATACCACACCACCTGATGCGCCAGAAGTGACATTGGTCGCCGATGATGGCACCAGAATCAGCGGTGTGGCAGAAGCAGGCAGTACGGTCATTATCTATAGCGGCGACACCGTGCTCGGCAGCACCGTGGCTAATGCAACAACGGGCGAATACAGCGTTACGCTCTCTCCGGCACAAACCTCTGGCGCGCCCCTGACAGCTATCGCACAGGATGCGGCAGGCAACCTGGGGCCAGGCACACCGTTTACTGCGTCAAACTCGGGTCTGCCGTTACCGCCTACTCTTGAAGTGGTTGATGATGTGTCGCCAGGTCAGGGCGTTACCGGCAACGGAAGCACCACTAACGATACGCTGCCGCTACTGCGGGGAACCGCCGAAGCGGGGGCTGTAGTGACGATTTATCAAAATGGTGATGAGCTGACCACGGTCACCGCCGATGGCAGCGGTAACTGGAGCTACCAGCTAACCGAGCCGCTGAGCGAGAGCGGCACTTACAACTTTACCGCCTCGCAGCTCACCAGCGATGGCAGTAGCGGTCAATCACCCAATTATGCCATCACCATTGATACCGTCGCGCCCGTTGCGCCAACGATTACCAGCATTACTGATGACATTTCGCCAGATATCGGGACAGTCGCTAATGGCGAGGCAACGAACGATCCGCTGCCGACTCTGAACGGCACGGCAGAAGCGAACGCCATTATCACCATTTATGATAACGGCGTGGAAATAGGCACCACCAGCGCCGACGGCAGCGGCATCTGGCGCTTTACGCCGCAAACTACGCCGGGGGAAGGCGACCATACGTTTACTGTCCGCGCCAGCGACGGCGCGGGTAACCTGAGCGATCCTTCCGCGCAATACACCATTACCATTACGACAACGCTACCGGACGCCCCGTTGATTAATTCGGTAACCGATAACGTCGGCAGCGAACAAAGTCTGATCTCCGGGCAGATTACCAACGACAACACTCCTACCCTTGAGGGGACTACAGCAGCCAATGCGCTGGTGACCATCCGCGATAACGGCGCTGTCATTGGCACGACCACAGCCGATGAAAATGGCAACTGGAACTACACCCCCACGACACCGCTGGGTGAGGGCTTCCATGCGCTTACCGCGACGGTCACCGACGCGGCGGGTAACGTCAGCAATCCCACTTCTGCGTTTGAACTGGTCGTCGATACACTGCCACCTACCATCCCGGTCATTACCACGGTGATTGACGACCAGCCAGACAGCAGCCAACTCAATAACGGGCAGCTCACTAACGACACTCAACCCACCCTGAACGGCACCGCTGAAGCCAACGCCACTATTACTATTTTTGATAATGGTACGGAAATTGGCACCACCCGTGCCGACGATGACGGCAACTGGAGCTTTACGCCTGATGAGGCGCTGGATCAGGGCGAGCATCGCTTTACGGTGGCAGCAACGGATAGCGCCGGAAATACCGGCGGAGAATCAACGCCATTCACGATTAGGCTGGATTCCGTGGCACCGCTGGCGCCAACGCTTGTGACAGTGCAGGACCATACCACGCCGGTGACAGGCATCATCGCCAACGGTCAAACCACCAATGAAACCCGCCCGGCACTCAGCGGCACCGGGGAAGTGGGCGCAACCATCACAGTTCTCAGCGATGGCGTCTCAATTGGCACCACCATCGTCAATGCTCAGGGCAACTGGAGCTTAACGCCGCAAACACCGCTGGGCGAGGGCTTCCATACGCTGACCGTTACCGCCACCGACAGCGCCGGTAATACCAGTCCGGCATCGCCAGACTTTACCCTGACAGTGGATACCGTCCTGCCGGCAGTACCAACACTTTCGTCCGTTGTGGATGATGTTGCCGGGGGTGTCTTTAATGGGCCGTTGGCTAACGGGCAAGCCACCAACGACGCGCGCCCTGAACTCAGCGGAACCGCCGAAGCGAACGCCACCATCAATATTTATGACAACGGCACCCTAATCACCAGCGTCACGGCAGATGAGAACGGGAACTGGACTTACACGCCAGCAGAAGATTTAGTCCAGGGGTCACATGCGTTTGCGATTTCCGCGACCGATGCCGCAGGTAATACCAGCGATATGTCGCTGGAAACCACCATTGTGGTTGATACCACACCACCACCCTCGCCCACGGCACAAATCAGTGCCGATGGCAGCACCATCAACGGTATTGCCGAAGCGGGAAGCACCGTCACCATCACCTTACCGGGTGGTACAACCGTCACGGCGACGGCAAACAATAATGGCGTTTACAGCGTAACGCTGCCGGTGCGGCAAATAGATGGCGAAGTGCTTTCGGTAAGTGCAACGGATGCGGCGGGCAACAGCTCTCCGGCCATTTCAGTAACCGCACCGATCGTACCACTGCTGGCTGAAGACAATGTGATTAACCTGGCACTGCAAACCAACGCCAGCATTACCAACGAACACCATAGCGATTACGGTTTCCTGCTGGTTAATGCCCTGGGGACGGTCGCAGATGTGCTGGGCACCAACACCGCAGCGGTGAATTTCAGTATTGATGAAGGCGGTAGCGGCGCTATCACCATCAATGCCGCCGCAACCGGTGTGGTGCTGTCGTTGTTAAGCACAATGGAGATTGTCATTCAGCGCTTTGATACCGAACTCAACGCCTGGGTCACCATTGTCGATACCGCCAAACCGCAATTCGCTGATTTGCTCACTCTCGGCGCATCGGGCGTTACGCTCAACTACGACGGTCTCTCCGGTGGCGATTATCGGGTCGTTAGCTATAACACCAGCCTGCTGGCAACCGGTGCGTATACCAGTCTGGATGTTTCACTGGCGAAAACCAGCGCAGGAACGCTTACCGGCGAATTAACCGATACTGGCAACGTGATTACCGATATCGATCCCGGCAATGGTCAGGATAACGCCCCTGCCGGAACCTTAGTGACATCTGTCACCGATGCTACCGGTAATGTGATTACTGTACCTTCTGGCGGTATAGATGTGCAGGGGCAATTCGGCATCCTGCATATCAACCAGGACGGGAGCTACACCTATACACTCACCAATACCTCGGCATCGGTTTATGGGCGTAGCGAAAGTTTCACCTACACGCTCAGCCACGATGGCGCTCAGTCCTCAGCAAAACTGGTCGTGACGCTGGGAGACGCGCCAGCACCGGGTAGCGTCACCGCCGCCGATGACAGCGCCTCACTCATCTTTAATACTCAGGTGAGTGCAACCGACAACGGCCCGTCAGATCAAACGGGCTTTACGCTTGCAAGCGTAGGCCTTGGCAATCTGCTGGATGTCAGCCTGGTGGAAGGGCTGACCGATCCCATTATTTTCAACGTTGAGGAGGGTGAAACCCGCACCATTACGGTTCAGGCAAGCGTACTTGGCGTGACCCTTGGCGGTTTTGATCTCTACATCTATCGCTTTAACGATGCCATTCAACAGTATGAACAATACCGGGTAGAACCACGCTGGGTCACGGCGCTGCTGGGCGGTGGCTCAACGCCGTTAACCATCACGCTACCGGGCGGTGACTATCTGTTCCTGCTCAACTCCTCCGGCGGTCTGGCGCTGGCGACGTTTTATAATCTCGATATTCAGGCCGATCACAGCTACGCCGTCAGTTCACTTGCCGGAACCACTCAGGGAGACATTCTGACTAACGACTCGGCGCCAGCAGGCACGGTCGTTACCGCCGTCAATGGCGTGGCGATAGCGGCAACGGGCACCACGGAAATTGAAGGGCAATATGGCACGCTGACCATCGACGCTGCCGGGAATTACAGCTATACCCTGCGTAGCGGTATTGGCGCAGACAGCATCAAAACGCCAGACAGCTTTGTTTACACAGTAACCGCGCCGAACGGCGATACCAGCAGTGCTTCGCTGAATATCACCGCCACGCCACAGCCGCTGGATGCGGTGAACGACACCAGTAGCCTGATGCCGGTGACCACATTGCAGGATACCTCGCAGAGCTTTACGGATAACAGCGTGGGGAATGCCTCGTGGGCGGCAAAACTGTTATCCGCCACATCCGGCTCCGGTAGCGGAATCATTGAAGTCGCCGCCGGAACCGCCGTCCATAACGCAGTGTTGCACTTTAATGTCTCCTCACTCTTATCGCTGGGCGGTTTAACCGTTAACTGGACGCTGCTTGACAGCAACGGCGCACAGATAACTGCCGGCTCGTTTAACGGTGGTCTGCTACTCGGCGGCAATCTCGATATTCCATTGACCGGCATTGACTTACATGCGGGTAACTATCTGCTGCGTTATGAGGGGAATGTCGGCGCGTTAGGCGTAGGCCAAATCACCGTTACCCCGAGTCTGCGCGGCACGCTGGTTGATCTGGATAACTACGAAACCAGCGGCAGCAACAGCGTCACGGGCAATATTTATGACGATGACCATATTGCCAGCGTCAATACCCTTCTCACGGTCACTGGCGCGGGCGGCAGTAGCGCAACGCTTGATCCCCAGAGCGGCAGTGAAGCAAACGCCACCATCAACGGTAAGTACGGCGTACTGACCATGGAGCTGGACGGGAACTATACCTACCAACTCAACAGCGGCGTTTCACTGGCTAACATCACCTCGAAGGAGACCTTCACCTACACCCTCAATGACCAAAACGGGCACAGCGACAGCGCCATGCTAACCATTGAGATGAACCCGCAGGTGGTCAGCACCGCCGAAGCCGACCGCGTTATCGGCAGCGCCTACGGCGATACGTTGATCTATGAGCTACTTAATACCGCCGATGCCACCGGCGGGAACGGCACCACGGATAGCTGGAGCAACTTCTCGCTGGCACAGGGCGACAAGATCGATATTGGCGATCTGTTAGTCGGCTGGAACGGCGATAACGCCACGCTTGGCAACTATCGCAGTGTCACCAGTAACGGCAACAACACGGTGATCGCTATTGACCGAGACGGTAGCGGCGCCACCTTCAACTCAACCAATCTGGTAACACTGGAAAACGTCACCACCACGCTCGATGAGTTAATTCAACAAAATCACATTGTGACCTGACAAAAACGCGAAACAGCCCCGGAGGCGATGACCACCGGGGCAACGGTAGTTATTTTGATTTTCAAAGGGATAGATTATGGGAAAAATGGCCTGCGTCGCGGCATTAGTGGCATTGGCGCTCAGTTGCGGGCATCTCAATGCACAAGAACTACCGATCTCCTCTGAAACCCTCGCCGCAGACCAAATGCTGCCTTCTCTCGATGGCTCGGCGGCGCAATTACCGCTCAGCCCGGCAGCACCAGGAACATTAATGCTTAATGAGGCGGTCGATCGCGCGGTGAACTGGCATCCTTCAATCAGCGAAGCCGTCGGCAAATTGCTGTCGCAAAATGAACAGATTGAAGTGGCGAAAGCAAAATACTACCCACAGATTAGCGCCGGGGTGAACAACGGCTATAGCAATACCTATCTCGACCACGGCTACAGCCCCGCGCTGGTGTTGTCGATCTCCCAAATGCTCTATGACTTCGGCAAAGTCGCAAGCCAGGTGCGCGCCGAAAGCGCAGGCGCTGCCGAAGAGCAGGCCAACGTGTTGTTGAGTATTGATAGCGTGGCGCATGAAACGGCAAACGCCATTGTGCAGGTGCAGGCAGCGCAGCAGATGGTCGAAGCTGCGGAAGAACAACTGGTTGCACTTAACGGTATCGGCAAACTGACTCGGCAGCGCAACGATGAAGGCGCTACGTCGATGTCTGACGTGGTGCAAACCGATGCACGAATCGAGGCGGCACGCTCGCAACTGGCACAGTATCAGGCCGATCTCGACAGCGCCAAAGCCTCACTGATGAGTATGCTTGGCTGGAACTCGCTCAACGCCATCAGCAATGATTTCCCCCACAAACTGGACGGTAGCTGTGAGCAAGCCAAACCCGACGATCGCTTAGTCCCCGCAGTGTTAGCGGCCTGGGCGCAGGCAAATGTGGCGCAGGCTAATCTCGATTACGCCAACGCACAAATGACGCCCACCATCTCGCTGGAGCCGTCCGTTCAGCACTATCTCAACGACAAATACCCCAGCCACGATGTGCTCGATAAAACGCAATATACCGCAATGGTCAAAGTAGAGATGCCCATCTATCAGGGCGGCGGGCTGACCGCACGGCGCAATGCCGCCAGCCACGCGGTGGAATCGGCACAATCGGCAATTCAGCGTACCCGTCTTGAGGTGCGGCGAAAACTGCTGGATTCACGCAGCCAGTCAATGAGCCTCGCCAGCGCGTTACAAATTCTGCGCCGCCAGCAACAGCTCAGCGAACGCACGCGCGAATTGTATCAACAGCAATATCTCGACCTCGGTTCGCGCCCGTTGCTGGATGTACTCAACGCCGAGCAGGAGGTGTATCAGGCGCGTTTTGCAGAACTGCAAATCCAGAGCCAGCTTCGGCAGCTACAACTGAACTGCCTGTATAACACCGGCACGCTGCGTCAGGCATTTGCCCTCAACAACCGCCGCATTCAGTCCGTGGAGATCCAGCCATGACCCGCACCGCGCCGCCGTTTAACCAGACATGTGATGAACGCGTCCTCAGCCAGTGGGCGCGAGCCATCAGCCATACTGCCAGCCATTACCGCATCGCCTGCTCACCGGGAGCGATTCAGGCTAACGCTCCGTGGTTTGCCGGGAAAAATAAAACGCAGGCCCTGACCCAACTGGCGCGCCAGGGTGGCCTCTCCTTTCATCTTCTCGAGGCAGATAATCCCGATTTTAGTCAGTGGCGCTTGCCGCTGGTGGCCGAGTTAAAAAATGGGCAACTGATGGTTATCGAAAATTTTAACGGTGAAGATGTGCTGGATGTGTTTATCACTGGCGAAGAAGAAGGCCAACGCAATCGTCTCACTCTTAGCCAACTATTACCTGAGATCGGCACCCTCACGGCACTGCGCCCGCTCTCGGCGCTGAAAGACCGTCGCGTCGACAGCTATATTTCCCGCTTTAAGCCCGACTGGATGCGCGAACTGGTGATGCAGGATGTTCGCCCGTATCTGCCGGTGATGATTGCCGCATTTTTGATTAATGTTCTTTCGCTTGCCGGGATCGTCTTTTCCATGCAGGTGTACGATCGGGTGATCCCCGCGCAATCTTTTCCCACACTGTATGTGCTCTCGCTGGGTGTGCTGGTCGCGGTGATATTTGGCTTTTTGCTGCGCGAAGCGCGCACCCACATTATGGATGTGCTCGGCAAACGCGCCGATATGCGTATTTCTGACCGCGTATTCAGCCACGCCCTGCGGCTACGAAACAGCGCCATCCCCCGCTCCACCGGCAGCTTTATTTCCCAACTGCGTGAGCTGGAACAGATCCGCGAGATGATCACCTCCTCCACGCTTTCTACCATTGTCGATCTGCCATTTTTCTTCTTGTTTATCATCGTACTGGCGATTATAGCCCCACCGCTGGCGTGGATCGCCCCGGTCGCGGCCTTGCTGATGATTTTGCCGGGGCTTTTGTTGCAGAAAAAACTGGCCGTACTGGCGAATCAGGCGGCGCACGAAGCAACGTTGCGCAATGCCGTGCTGGTCGAGAGCGTACAGGGGCTGGAAGATATCAAACTGATGCAGGCAGAGAACCGTTTTTTGCAGCAATGGAACAGTTACATCCGTATCACGGGTGAGTCTGGTTTACGCACCCGACGACTGACGCAGGGGTTAATCAATTGGGGGATGTCGGTTCAAAGCCTGGTTTACGCGGCGGTGATTATGTTCGGCGCGCCAATGGTGATTGATGGCACCCTGACCACCGGGGCCGTGGTGGCGGCATCAATGCTTGGTTCGCGGATGATTGCGCCGATGGCAAATCTCTGCGGCGTGCTGGCCCGCTGGCAGCAGGTCAAAGCAGCCAAAACGGGTCTCGACAGCATTATGCAACTGCCCAGTGAAACCGGAGGCGACGAAAACCGGGTACATCAGGAGATCTTCCACGGCCACTATGTTTTTGAGAATGCGCAATTTCGCTACCACCATGAAGATCAACGCATTCCACTTCGGATCTCACATCTGGAAATCAGGCCCGGCGAGAAGATTGCGATCCTCGGTCGTAACGGTGCCGGAAAATCAACGCTATTACAGGCGCTGGCAGGCGGCATGGAGCTGGTTGAAGGTGATGTCCGTCTTGATTGTCTCAGTTTGTCGCAAATCGATATGGCGGATTTACGCCGCAACATAGGCTTTCTAAGCCAGAACGCCCGCCTGTTTTATGGCTCGCTGCGGGAAAATTTAACGCTTGGCGCTCCACATGCCAGCGATGCGCAGCTCTTCGAGGCACTGGAGATAAGCGGCGGTGCAACGTTTGTTAAGCGGCTGGCAAAAGGGCTGGATCACCCGGTGATGGAAGGCGGTAATGGCTTATCGGGTGGGCAGCGGCAGTCAATTCTGCTGGCACGTATGTTATTGCGATCGCCAAATATTGTCCTGCTGGATGAACCCAGCGCCGCGCTGGATGAGCATACCGAGCGGGAGTTTATCCAGCGGATGATCCCCTGGCTTGGCAACCGCACGCTCATCGTCGCAACTCATCGGGTGCCGATTCTTGAACTGGTTGAGCGCGTAGTGGTGCTAAAAGAAGGGCAACTGGTGATGGACGCACCGAAAGCACAGGCGCTTAGCGGCAGCCGGGCAAACGCAAAGGAGTGGAAGAATGAAAACCAGTCCGCATGATATTGCAATGGAAGATCTGGATATCCGCCGCGAGCGCGAGTTTTCCGGGGCCAGCCGGATTATTTTTCTCTGCACGCTATTGTTTGCCATTCTTGGCATCTGGGCCTGGTTTGGTAAAGTCGATGAAGTCTCCACCGGCAATGGAAAAGTGATCCCCAGTTCCCGCGAGCAAATTTTGCAATCGCTGGATGGTGGCATTCTGGCAGAGCTCACTGTCCGCGAAGGTGACCGGGTAGAGGCGAATCAGGTCGTGGCTCGCCTCGATCCGACCCGCTCACAATCAAATGTTGGAGAAAGCGCAGCAAAATATCGTGCCTCGCTGGCTTCCAGTGCGCGTTTGACTGCTGAAGTGAACGATTTACCGCTCACCTTCCCGGCCTCGCTCAACAACTGGCCAGAACTGATCGCCTCTGAAACCCGCCTGTATAAAAGCCGCCGTGCGCAACTGGCAGACACCGAAGCCGAACTGCGGGAAGCCCTGGTTTCGGTCAATAAAGAGTTGCAAATCACCCAGCGGCTACAAAAAAGCGGTGCCGCCAGCCATGTTGAGGTGCTACGCCTGCAACGACAAAAAAGCGATTTAGGATTAAAGATCACTGACTTGCGCGCGCAATATTACGTTCAGGCGCGCGAAGCCTTATCGAAAGCTAATGCCGAAGTGGAAATGCTCTCGGCAATTATTAAAGGCCGGGAAGATTCCGTCACCCGGCTCACCGTGCGTTCCCCCATGCGTGGCATCGTAAAAAACATCAAAGTCACCACCATTGGCGGCGTCATTCCCCCCAACGGCGAGATGATGGAAATTGTCCCCGTCGATGATCGCCTGCTGATTGAAACGCGCCTCTCACCACGCGATATCGCCTTTATCCACCCCGGACAGCGAGCACTAGTCAAAATAACCGCCTGGGATTACGCCATCTATGGTGGTCTGGAAGGGGTGGTGGAAACCATCTCACCCGACACCATCCAGGATGAAGTAAAACCAGAAATTTTCTACTACCGCGTGTTTATCCGCACGCACCAGGATTACTTGCAAAACAAATCAGGGCGGCATTTTTCTATCGTGCCGGGGATGATCGCCACGGTAGACATCAAAACTGGCGAAAAAACCATCGTTGACTATTTAATCAAACCGTTCAATCGGGCCAGAGAAGCATTACGCGAGCGTTAAAAATCATGACAAAAAGCACGTTCGCAGGCTGGCTGCCATATTGATGCTGCACCGTGGGTAAATCACGTTGAGCGGCTATGGCAGGCACTTCACGACGCCATAGCCTCCCTATGCCACACGGCTTATTTTGCTACTGTGTAGAGACATTAAAGTTGTATCCTTTAACCTGAAAAAGACTTTAAAGTTGTAAAGTTTTAAAAAAAACACATACAAAACATGATGCTAAGTGTGTATCACACGCTGTTCCAACATTATGCCTTGATGTTCTTGCAAGAACTGCAATTTACAGGAGGAAAAAGGTGTTTTTGTAGTTATCTGGCGTTACGTGACAGTGTTGGTCAGATACTTCCACCTCTTCAGAGTTAAAGTTTGATATATGGGAAAAAAAAACGCTCCCGGACGGGAGCGTAAGCCAGTGACTTCGGCGTCAAATGAGGGTCTAACAAGTGGAGCTGCGGGTTAATTCTGGGTGATCTGACTGCGATGCTTATCAGCCTGCTGCTGGTGAACAACGGAAGACTGACCATTATTCGCCTTCTCATGTACAGCTGCGGCCTTCTCATGCTCGCTCATTTCAGAAAATGACTTTGCTGTTTCGTTGGTAGCTCCGGGTTTAGCTTTCATCATTTTTTTATGCATTTCAGCCATGTCCTGGTGGGCAGCAGAATTGCTGTTTTGCATCATGTCATGGGACATTGCGGCCTGATCGTGACTGCTCATATCCATCATTGTCATGCTGTCTCCCTGAATTGCACTTTTTTCAGCAGATGACTGCATCTGGTGGGCAGGTGCCTGTGCATTATTTACCTGGTCATGCATGTTCATTGTCTCTGCAGCCATGGCAGATGAAGCGGCAGCCATAATGGCAACAAATGATACGAGAATCTTTTTCATGGTTGGGTCTCCGGTGTTTACATACCCAAACAATCAATGGCTTATAACAGAGAAAGCAGTTGATCTCAGGGCGGGTTAATCATCACTCCAGGAACCAGGTGATTGTGTTATCACGCTGCTCCTGATTTATGAATAATTATAAAAAACCGCCTCTGTTTATCGCGTGACTGAATGATGACAATTTTGTCACCTTCCAGGTTTCTCCTGAACAACGGGATTAATCCATTAACAGGCGCACTTTGAACACAATTTCACGCCCCTGCTGTTCTGCTGACAGCTCGCCGCCGTGAGCATGAATGATCGACCTTGTAATTGATAATCCCAGCCCCGCGCCTTCCGTGTTGTAGAACCTTGATGAGTCTGCGCGATAGAACCGGTCAAACAAACGTTCCAGATTAGCGGGAACCTGGCCGGACATCGTATTCGTAATCATCACGTTCACACAGTCACTGTCACGCTCAAGGTGTATCGCTGTACAGGTGTTATCGGGAGAATACTTGATTGCATTGGAAAGCAGGTTACTGAAAGCACGTCGGAGCATATCGCTGTCTCCGGCAACAACGCCCTCTCCTTCAACCGTGATTGTCTTTCCTGTTTCGTCTGCCAGGGGCTCGAACAACTCACGTAATTCATTCAGTTCGGCTGCCAGATCCACATCATGTTTATCCAGCCGCAGCAGACCATGCTCTGAACGTGCCAGAAAAAGCATGTCACTGGTCATTCGTGACAACCTTTTCAGTTCTTCCAGGTTAGCGAATAAAATTTCGCGGTAATGCGAAACATCCCTTTCCTTAGCCAGTGCAAACTGCGTCTGCATCATCAGATTACTGACTGGTGTGCGCAGCTCATGCGCGATGTCAGACGAGAAATCTGACAGTTTCCGGAATGCCCCCTCCACCGCTTATTCCATATATCTGAAAAAATGGCAATCCAAATATTACCATCAAATCCAGATAAAGAAGAAAACGAATAACAATCATAATCAGGTCGTTCATAATATTACTTCACTGTAAAGGTGTAATTACCGGTAATAGGGTGCGTATCTGAAGAAACCGCGCGCCAGTCAACACGATAAGTGCCAGCGGGTAAAGGCTCTCGCGGAATAATGACCATCGATTTAGGGTCAGCGCCTGGCGCCACTTTTGCCGCGACCGGCATCGGAGAATGTGATGACATGCCTTTCATACCCGTCATCGTTAATTTTGCACCTGAGAATTTCACGGTCAGATTTTCCGAGAAATTAAGCTGAATCTTTTCCGGGGCCGCTACGGCTGAATCAGCCTGTGGCACAGAGCTTTTTAATTCCGGATGGGCCATAGCAGAGAAAGCAACGCCCATAACGAGGCCACCTGTAAGAATGGCTTTATTTAAAATCGACATTTTATTTACCTGTTTAGTTGAGTGTTTTATATCAGTGCGTTAAAACCAGATTCTGGCTCCCGCCAGGAATACTACCTGATGGTCTTTCTCACCTTCTCTTTTCGCCATATCGGATGTTTTCCCGTAAAGTTGATTCCAGGAAACGCCTATATAGGGTGCAAACTCACGGCGTATTTCATAGCGCAGCCGGAGCCCCAGCTCTGTGTCAGTCAGTCCCCTGCCGCGACCCCGCGATTCATCATCCTGACTGTAGAAATTCACCTCATAGGATGGCTGGAGTATGAGCCGGTTAGTCAGTAAAACGTCGTATTCTCCTCCCAGACGAAGGGCTGCTTTTCCGCCATTACTGACAAAACCCGTAATTTCAGACTCAAAATTATAGAGTGCCAGCCCCTGAAAACCGACAGCAGCCCAGGTCCGGGCAGAAGCAGGTCTGAAATCCTGCCTGACACCCGCAACCAAATCCCACCATGGGCCAACCGCATGTCCCCAGAGTAACTGCGCTTCAGCCGCCTCCGTTTCCCCATTGCTTCGTTCACCTTCACTCTTTAGCCAAATCCGATCTGTGTCGCCTCCAATCCAGCTGTTAACACTCCAGCTGAAATTGTTGGTGTTATCCGACCGTTGCCATTCCAGTTGATCCAGCAGAACCAGATAATTAATCGCACTGTCGTGAATCGCATGCCCCTGTAAATTGCCGAATGCAGCCTTCCGGTCGGCATCGGTAACAGGCGGAATTGGCGTTCTGCTCTCAGTTACAATGGGCTCCATTGACGTCATCTCAGTGAAATTCTCATCTGCTGGCATCTGCATGGCAGACATGTCGTGCCCGGCGTGGGGATCTGCAGAGACGGAGCCCGCCGCAATAGAAAGCTGTGAGGTAAACAAACCGGCGACCAGAACAGGTATGGCCTTCAAATTTCTCTTCATTCGCATCATTCCTCCACCCGGACTTCACGAAACATTCCCATTTCCATGTGATAGAGCAAATGGCAGTGATACGCCCAGCGGCCAAGCGCATCTGCTGTCACTCTGTAACTGCGTTTTGTACCAGGGGGAACATCTATTGTGTGTTTACGAACCATGAAATTACCGTTTTCATCTTCCAGATCGCTCCACATACCATGCAGGTGAATGGGGTGAGTCATCATGGTATCGTTGATCAGCGTGATCCTGAGCCGCTCACCGTATTTCAGCAGCACCGGTGCGGCATCTGAAAACTTGATTCCGTTAAATGACCAGGCAAACTTTTCCATGTGGCCGGTTAAATGCAGTTCTATGGTACGGCCAGGTTCACGTCCGTCAGGATCCTCAAAGCGGCTTTTCAAATCCGCGTACGTGAGAACCTTTCTTCCGTTATTTCGAAGACCAATACCCGGATCATTTAATTTCGGAGAGACGCTCATCGCCTGCATATCAACCAGTGGGTTATCCGTTTCTGACGCAGGATGACTTTGCATACCCGGCATTCCGGCCATCCGGGAATGATCCATACCGGCCATGCTGCTGTGATCCATGGGCGCGGAGGATGTCCCGCTATCCGGAAGGTCAGCACCGTCCATAGACATCATCTCTCCGCTGTTATCCATGCCTCCCATCTGGCTGTGGTCCATTCCTGCCATATCATGTCCCATTCCCCCCATACCCATATCTTCCATGGTCAACAGAGGACGGGGATCGAGGGGGGGAACGGCAGCACTTAACCCCTCTCTCGTGGCCAGTGTCCCTCGAGCGTAACCGGTCCTGTCCATGGATTGTGCGAAGATGGTATAGGCCTCACCCTGAGGCTCCACAATGACATCATAGGTTTCGGCAACGGCAATCCTGAATTCGTCAACGGTAACCGGGTTTACATACTGGCCATCTGCAGCCACGACCGTCATTTTCAGCCCGGGGATACGGATATCGAAATAGGTCATTGCCGAGCCGTTGATAAACCGTAAGCGTATCTTTTCACCGGGACGGAACAGTCCGGTCCAGTTTTTCAGCGGGGCCTGCCCGTTCATGAGATAGGTGTAGGTGTAGCCACTGACATCCGCGAGATCAGTCGGATTCATTTTCATTTCAGCCCACATTTTCCGATCGGCAATGGTGGCTGACAGCCCCCTGGTATTCACGTCGCGGAAAAAAGAGCCAACGGTTGGTTTATTGAAATTGTAGTAATCCGACTGTTTTTTTAATTTTTTCAGCAGGCTGTGAGGATTTTCATCGGTCCAGTCAGACAACATGACCACATGCTCACGATCGTAAGCAAACGGTTCTGGCTCCCTGGCATCGATGATAATGGCACCGTATACCCCCTCCTGTTCCTGCAGACCGGAATGGCTGTGGTACCAGTAAGTCCCGTTCTGCTTAACCTTAAAGGTGTAAACGTAGGTATCATCAGGCTCTATGCCCATAAAACTCAGCCCCGGAACACCATCCATATTGGCCGGAAGAATAATGCCGTGCCAGTGAATGGACGTCTGTTCATTAAGACGGTTTTTGACCTTCAGGGTAATGGTGTCACCTTCTTTCCAGCGAAGAACGGGCCCCGGCAGGCCTCCATTGATTGTTTTGGCCTGACGCTCACTGCCCGTGATATTGACGGCCGTTTCACCAATGGTCAGGTCAAACTGAGTACCCTGCAGGGATGCGGCAACTGGCAGGCTCAGACTGGAACGCGCATTGAAACTCCATACGCCAAGACTTCCGGCTACGCCAGAGAGGGTTAACCCCTTCAGGAAAGTTCGTCGAGACGTTTTCAACAGCATGCGCATTCCCTTATTTAAATTATGGTTACTGACAGAATTCGAGAACCGATTTAAATTAAATTACTGGTTCATCCACTTACAATGAAATGAATCTAGCACACCTTAAGAAACAAATTCATTACAATCGTGTAATGTACATAGCTGTATTACATTTACGTCATCTTCCCCACAGGTTGATTATTTTTATATATGATCATAAGGACATCTTTTATGTACCTCAGAAGGTAATTACACATGAATATATTAATCACGGCCACTGCGTTTACAGCTTTATTTTGTGGGGCAGCTTTTGCTCAGTCCAGTGATATTGCCCATGAAGCACATCGATTTGTTAATAATGCCTCAGCCGTCAGTCATGTGAATTCCTCGACGCATGAAAACTTACCGGACAGGGTTAATAAAAACAACACGCCCTCATTCTCTGAAATGAATGAACATGAAAGGGCCATTGTTGCTCATTCATTTATGAACAACAGCGCGTCCTATGCACATCAGAAAATGATTGAGGAACATAAAAAAATGCTGTCCGACAGTGGTGCAAATTCAAAGACCTCCTCTTCTTCTTTTAACGAACTGAATGCCGGAGAGAAAGCCGCCCTCGTGCATGAGCAGGTCAATAATGCCGGTGCGGAAGCTCATCAGACACAGGCAAGAAAGCTTCGCGGCCTGTATTCCTCCAGGTAACTGCAGGCGGGTTAGTGCTTAGCAGGGCTTTACTGACGGGTTACGTAGCAGGACATGAGCCCCATATTGCTCTGCCGTAACCTGTTTCAGTCCCGTTAATCATCACCGTCAGGCTGGTCATACAGTTCCCAGATCTTCAGGAGCAAACGGGAAACAAGATATGTTACAAAAATGACGACCATCAACGGTGCTCCCGATTAACTGGCAGATGACACGCCTCCTGAAAACCCCTAGCATACGCCGCAGTGTTCATGCTAACGGCGAATTCCAGTAAATGTATTCTACCGATGTCGTAAAAGAAAATGCTTACCTTTCAGCCACCCGCTCGGGGCTGGAATCGAACGAGATCGCTATCCTTCAGCGCTCTTTGCCTTCCCGCTTTAATCTTCGGCATTTGAAAAAAAATGAATCATTAAAACTCGTACTGCAAAAGAAAGCGGGAAAATCACGTGTAGTGGCTTATAAATTTACGTCCGGCTCATTTAATTACACGGCGTATCGTATATCAGACAAAAAGTTCTATAATCTTTCCGATACTTCCGGGAAAGGCAGTCTCGATTATCCGTTACCAGCCACAGCAAGACTCAGTTCACCTTTCAATCCTGCAAGACTTAACCCGGTATCGGGAAAAGTGAGTCCCCATAATGGCATTGATTATTCCATGCCCATGAACACGAAAATAGTCAGCGTCATCGACGGAAAAATTACCCGGGCCGAATACAACAGTACCATGGGATATTTTGTTGAAGTAACGGGAAAAGCCGGTGTTAAAACTCGCTATCTCCACCTCAATAAAATACTCGTTACTAAAGGGGCCAGAGTTACCCGGGGAGGTGCTATTGCGTTATCCGGTAACAGCGGACGTTCATCCGGTCCTCATTTACATTATGAGCTGGTCATCAATAACAATCCTGTTAATTCACTGGCGTTCCGGGCATCGGCACCCGCTGATAACAAACTCGAACAGCATGCCTTTGCGCATGCCAGAGACTACGAACGATACCTGGACTGATAACGGGACCGCGACGCGGCCCCGTTTGCCGGATTAATTTTTTTTATTGTTTTCACTTCCGTGATGTTGGTGATCCCCATGCCCTCCGTGGCCGTGGAAAAGATGCATTAGCGGGCAGACCAGCAATAACAGATATGGCCAGTAACCTGCCACATGTGACCAGTGTTCTCGCAGGAGGGCAAATGCCGCGATCGCGGCGACAGCAACAAGCGCATAGGTGGTACTTTTCATACTGGACTCCTTCTGTTCATAACAGACCCTTCACTCAGTGTTATTTCCCGAGCCTGACACTTTTCAGACGCAACGCATTCACAATGACGCTGACGGAAGAAAGAGCCATGGCCGCCGCCGCAATAACTGGCGACAGCAGTATTCCATACACAGGATAAAGCAGGCCTGCAGCCACCGGCACACCAAGTGCGTTGTAGATAAATGCAAAAAACAGATTCTGTCGGATATTTTTCATGGTGATCTCTGACAGATGACGGGCCCTGTTCAGTATCATCAGGTCGCCTTTGAGAAGGGTGACTCCGGCACTTTCAATTGCCACATCTGTACCCGTTCCCATGGCTATTCCCACGTCAGCCGCTGCCAGCGCCGGGGCATCATTCACACCGTCTCCGGCCATCGCAACCACATGGCCAGACGCTTTCAGTCGGGTTATCACTGCTTTTTTGCCATCCGGCAGAATCCCGGCTTCAACCTCATCTATTCCCAGTTTCCGTGCGACTGCTTCAGCGGTAAGCTGGTTATCCCCGGTGAGCATAACGATGCGGATCCCCGCCTGACGCAACGCTTTAAGTGCATCCGGCGTGGTTGCTTTCACGGGATCCGAGATAGCTATCAGGCCTGCAAGGTACCCATCTGTGGCCACATAGATAACGGTAGCGCCTTCCATCCGCAACTTATCCGCAACGGCCTTTTGATTATCAATAACGATACTGTTTTCCTGCATAGCCAGTTCATTACCAATAACAACCCGTTGACCTTCAACATCGCCTGAAACACCTTTCCCCGACGGAGCATTGAAATCACTGACTGCGGGTATCATGATCCCCCTGTGCTGGGCTGCCCGGACTACAGCCATACCCAGCGGATGCTGCGAGCCTTTTTCCACTGCGGCCGCTACACGTAAAAGAGATGCTTCCCCACCCGGATTGAGACTGATAATCCCTGTCACCGTAGGCGAACCTTCCGTGAGCGTGCCTGTTTTGTCGACAACCAGCGTGTCCACTTTTTCAAGACGCTCAAGGGCTTCGGCATTCCTGATTAACACCCCGGCCTGGGCTCCTTTGCCTACCCCCACCATTATCGACATCGGTGTGGCCAGCCCCAGTGCGCAGGGGCAGGCAATAATCAGGACCGACACAGCCGCAATCAGACCGTGCGCCATCCTGGGCTCGGGCCCCCAGACAGACCAGATCACGAAAGCAACAACCGCGATAAGTATCACCAGAGGAACAAACCAGCCTGAAACGCTGTCAGCCATTCTCTGGATGGGGGCACGCGAACGCTGTGCATCAGCGACCATCTGAACAATTCGTGAGAGCATCGTTTCATCACCGACTTTCTCTGCACGGATGATAAGACTACCTGTCTGATTAATCGTCCCCCCAATGACAGGGTCATCCTTCGTTTTGGTAACCGGCATAGACTCCCCGGTCACCATCGATTCATCAACGGTTGTTTTGCCTTCGATCACGATACCGTCGACCGGAATACTCTCTCCAGGTCTGATGCGGAGCTTATCGCCAGGCAGGACATCTTCCGCATTAATATCCGTTTCATGACCGTCATGATCCAGCCGTCTGGCGGTTTTGGGGGCAAGGTTCAGAAGCGCAGTAATGGCGCCTGAGGTTTGTTCCCGTGCCCGCAGCTCAAGAACCTGTCCCAGCAGAACAAGCACCGTAATAACTGCTGCGGCTTCAAAATAAACGGCCACCAGGCCATCCATGTTTCTGAACGATGCAGGAAACCAGGAGGGGAAGACGGTTGCAATGACGCTGTAAACCCAGGCTACGCCGGTCCCCATTGCAACAAGGGTAAACATATTCAGGGAGCGGTTACGTAACGACATTCCGGCCCGGGCGAAGAATGGCCAGCCACACCACAACACGACAGGGGAGGCCAGAAGCAACTGCAGCCATGTGTTGTACTGTGGCGGTAATGTATTCCTCAAGTCGGGAAACAGATGAGATCCCATTTCGAGTACCAGAACCGGAAACGCCAGCAACAACCCCAGCCAGAAGCGTCTTGTCATGTCGTGAAGTTCATCACTCGGCCCCGTGGATGCCGTAGCTACGAGCGGCTCCAGTGCCATTCCACAGACAGGACAGCTTCCGGGACCACTGCGGCGTATCTCCGGGTGCATCGGACATGTCCACACACCTTCAGAATTCTCTTTTTCCGCCTGGTGGTGAGGCTGTTTTATCTGATCAGGGCTGACTTCGTGATGATCGTGGTGATGGTGATGGGAATGTTCACTGGCATCTTCGGTAAGATAACGATCGGGATGGGCTTTAAATTTACTCTCACAGCTGGCGGAGCAGAAATAAAGTTGATGGTCCTGGTATCGAATGCTGCTGTGCGCCCTGTCGGGCAGGATGGCCATCCCGCACACGGGATCTCTCACCTTATGCAATACGTGGCCCTCGTCCGGGGATAATGTCTGCTCAGAAGCAGTCTGGTTGTTGTGTTGCACTGCATTGTTATTTTTCACTGTAACTCTCCTTATGCATATCTGAAGCATTTTCTGTCTTCAGGGTATGTCATGGATGCGATTACCACGAATATCGCCGGCACAGGAGTGCCTGCTACCGGCGTCCCGTTATCAGCCGTTCCGCTGACTATTCGATTCGCTGGAAGACTTTTTTACTTCCATCCGGTGAGAATGCGATAACATCGTAAGCCTCTTTTCGGGCTCCCATCTCCATTCCAGGACTTCCTGCTGGCATACCGGGGGTGGCGAGACCGTATATACCCGAACCAGACTGCATTGCCTTATGTATCGTTGTCGCAGGCACATGGCCTTCAATGATCAAATTACCGGCAACCGCGGTATGACAACTTCGTAGTCCTGCAGGAATAGCATGCTTTTCTTTCAGGGCTGACAGCGCCTGATCATTCATGATGTGAGTTCGTACTTCAAACCCGTCTTTTTCCATCGCTTTGCCCCACAGGGAACAACAGCCACAGTTTTCAGATTTGTACATATCAATCACTTTTTCACTCGCCATCGCGGGTAGTGAAAGGCCGAGAGCCAGCGCTATTAGAACCACTTTTTTCATACTCACCTCTGTATATTATCGATATAAACCCTGACGTCAGGGTGAATCAGTAAAGAAGGACACCCACAGGGGGTGCCCTTTCAGGTTCAGGACACGCTTTTTTTATGTCTGCGCAGCCAGATTAATTTGTAGGCGGCAGGAATAATGAACAGGGACAGCAGCGGAGCCGTGATCATCCCACCAATCATGGGTGCCGCGATACGGCTCATGACTTCTGAACCTGCACCGGTTCCCCAGAGTATTGGCAGCAGACCCGCAATGATCACCGCCACGGTCATGGCTTTCGGCCGGACACGCAGTACGGCACCATGATAGAGGGCTTCATCAAGGCCTTCCGGTGTGAACGTCTCTTTACGGGACAATTCCGGGTGCGCTTCAATGGCATGACGCAGATACATCAGCATGACCACGCCAAACTCTGCTGCCACCCCGGCCAGGGCGATAAACCCGGTGCCGGTTGCGACAGACATATGGAAGCCCTGCCAGTACAGGAACCATATCCCGCCTACCAGCGCAAACGGCAGGCTCATCAGAATAAGTAAGGCCTCATCAGCCCGGCGGAATGCCAGATACAACAGGATGAAGATGATCATCACCGTCATCGGCACCATCAGCTTCAGTTTCTTGTTGGCATGCTCAAGCAGTTCAAACTGTCCGGAGAATGACACGCTGGTACCCGGTCTCAGTTTCACTTTCTGACTGATCGCCGTTTTAATGTCATTAACCACCGACACCATATCCCTGCCGCGCGCGTCAATGTAAATCCAGCTGGCTGGACGGGCATTTTCGGTTTTCAGCATGGTTGGTCCGGAAACGACCTTAATATCGGCAACATCGCCCAGCGTAATTTGCTGCTTCATTGGGGTCAGGATTGGCATCTCTCTCAACGCCTGCGGACTGTTACGGTAATCCTGCGGATAGCGAATGTTAATAGGGTACCGGGCCACGCCTTCAACCGTCTCACCCACCATAGCCCCACCGATTGCTGAAGAGACGAACAGCTGGACGTCGCCCACAGTCATCCCGTACCGGGAAGCTTTTTCCCGGTTAATGTCCACATCAATATAACGTCCACCTTCCAGTCGTTCAGCCAGTGCGGAAACCACACCAGGTACGGTTTTAGCGACTGCTTCGATACTCTGTGCTGTTACATCGATATCCGACAGAACAGTACCCGATACCTTAATACCTATCGGACTTTTAATGCCGGTTGAGAGCATATCAATACGGTTACGGATAGGCGGTACCCAGAGGTTGGCCAGACCCGGTAAACGGACGGTCCTGTCGAGTTCTTCAATAATCTTGTCAATCGTCATGCCTGGACGCCACTGATCCTCAGGTTTCAGTTGGATGGTGGTTTCCATCATTTCGAGCGGAGCAGAATCCGTGGCGGTCTCAGCCTTACCGGTCTTGCCAAAAACTGAGGCCACTTCAGGCACCGTTTTGATTAGTTTGTCCGTGGTCTGTAAGAGCGCAGCAGCTTCTCCAGGAGACACGCCAGGTAACGTTGACGGCATATACAACAGGTCACCTTCGTTAATCTTCGGTAAAAACTCGCCGCCCACCTGACTCAGTGGCCAGATAACAGTGAAAATGGATAAAGCCGCAACCAGCAGGGTTGTTTTTGGCCAGTGTAGTACCCTGAGCAGTAACGGGTGATACGCTTTAATCAGCAACCGGTTCAGTGGGTTACTGGTCTCAGCAGGAATTTTCCCGCGGATCCAGAACCCCATCAGAATAGGGATAACAATGATTGCCAGTATGGCTGCACCCGCCATGGAATACGTTTTTGTAAAGGCCAGCGGACCAAACAGACGCCCTTCCTGCCCTTCCAGGGTAAAAATAGGAATGAACGATAATGTGATAATCAGCAGGCTGATAAACAGCGCTGGACCCACTTCAACGGAGGCGTCAGTGATAACCTTCCAGCGGGTGGCATTATCAATCTGTTCCCCGGGATGCTGATGGTCCCACTCCTCAAGCCGTTTATGCGCGTTTTCGATCATGACGATGGCGGCATCCACCATCGCTCCGACGGCTATTGCAATCCCTCCCAGCGACATAATGTTGGCATTCAGCCCCTGGAAGTGCATGACGATAAAGGCGATACACAGGCCAAGTGGCAGAGAAATAATCGCCACCAGGGCAGAACGGACATGCCAGAGGAACAGTGCGCAAACGACAGCAACAACGATAAACTCTTCAAGAAGCTTGTAACTGAGGTTGTCAATCGCACGATCGATTAACTGGCTGCGATCGTATGTCGTTACGATCTCCACTCCTTCAGGCAGGCTTGCCTTCAGCGTGTCCAGTTTATCCCTCACCGCCGTAATGACTTCGCGTGCATTTTTGCCCGAACGCAGGATCACCACTCCGCCAGCGACTTCGCCCTGACCGTTAAGCTCAGCGATACCACGCCGCATTTCCGGTCCCATTTGTATGCGGGCAACATCACGCAGGTAAACAGGTACTCCATTTTCCCCCGTTTTCAGGACGATATTTTTGAAATCATCAATAGTCTGAAGATAACCGCTGGCCCGGACCATATACTCTGACTCAGCAATTTCAACAGATGAGCCACCGGCTTCCTGGTTAGATGAGCTAAGAGCTTGTTTTACTTCTGGCAGACTGATGCCGTACTGCGTCAGTTTTACCGGGTCAAGCTGGATCTGATACTGCTTAACCACGCCGCCTACGGATGCAACTTCAGCGACATTAGGAATGGTTTTCAGCTCAAACTTCAGGAACCAGTCCTGCAGAGAACGCAGTTCTGAAAGGTCGTGTTTTCCGCTGCGATCGACAAGGGCATATTCAAAAATCCAGCCCACACCCGTGGCATCAGGACCGATTTCAGAACTCACACCAGCAGGCAGTTTTCCCTGAACCTGATTCAGATACTCCAGCACGCGAGAGCGCGCCCAGTACAGATCGGTGCCGTCTTCAAAAATGACATACACATACGAATCCCCGAACTGTGAAAAACCACGCACGGTTTTTGCGCCAGGCACGGACAGCATGGTGGTGGTAAGCGGATAGGTGACCTGGTTTTCTACAATCTGCGGGGCCTGGCCGGGATAGCTGGTTTTGATAATGACCTGCACATCTGACAGGTCAGGCAAGGCATCTACCGGCGTGTTAATAATCGTCCATGTTCCCCAGATGCTGAGAAACAGGGCCCCCATCATGACCAGGAAACGGTTGGCGACAGAGCGCCGGATAATCCATTCAATCATCGTCGTCTCCTCAGTGCCCTGAATGCATATTTACAGGCTGGTCAGACATTGCTGGCATACTGCTTTTTGTTTTTTCAGGGTGGCGCATACGTTCCAGCGCGCCCGTAATATTGGCTTCGGAGTCAATGAGGAACAGGCCACTGACCACCACGGTATCGCCTTCATTCAGGCCGGAGCCGATGCCGGACTGTTGCTGTGATTCATGCAGAACGTGGATCTGTTTCGGCACAAACTTGCCTTCATCATCAACAGTAATCACGCGCTGTTCTTTGCCGGTATCGATAACGGCCTGGCTTGGTATCAGCAGCATCTCCTGGCTTCTGGTATTCAGTTTCAGATAGGCATTCATGCCCGGCTTGAGAAACTCATCCTTATTAGAAACCTGGAGACGGACCTGAAGCGTACGGGTTATCTGATCCACGCTGGGAAGAATATTCCATTTTTCGACATGGAATGTTTTATCCGGATAAGCCGGTACCGAAATTTCAAACTGCGACGTATCTTTCAGCAGATAGGCGATAGATTCTGGCACTGCAGCGCTGATCCAGACCGGGTCCATTCCCTGAATCTGAGCCACCACCTTATCTTTCGAAATATTCATGCCGGTGCGCAGGTCAAATGCAGTAATGACACCATCAATAGGTGCTTTAATGGTAAAACGGGTCTGAATGCTCCGGGTAGAACGCAGTCTCTGAATATCCTCTTCCGGCATACCTGCCAGGCGAAGCCGTTCCAGAACGCCTTTAATTTGCGTGGAAGTACCACCGGTGCTGGATAACAGAAGGAATTCACTCTGTGCTTCCACCCAGTCCGGAATGGTAATATCGATAAGTGGCGTCCCCTTCTTCACATGATCGCCAATCGTCATGGGGTAGACTTTTTCGACAAACCCGTCAGAACGCGCCTGCACAATAACAAACTGATACTCGTTATAGCTGACATTAGCCGGGATTGTCTGAGAATAATTCAGCATTCCTCGCGTGACTTTTTGCGTTTTTAATCCCAGATTCTGAACCTGGGTTGGGTCGATACGGATCCCGCCACTGCTTTTATCGCCACTGTCATCAGCATATTTTGGCACCAGGTCCATATCCATAAAGGGCGATTTTCCGGGTTTATCAAATTTGGTATCCGGTTTCATCGGGTCATACCAGAAAAGTACCTTTCGCTCCGGTGCCTTTTGTTCGGTTTGTACTGTTTTTTGTGATGAGTTTACATACTGCCAGGCAGTAACCGATATCAGCCCCCCTGCTATGAGGCTGCTGATAATTATTGCAGCATATTTTATCTTTAAAGAAGCCATACAATTTTCCGCTAAAAAATCAAAACACCTGGCATATGCGCCTGACGGTTAACTCACACATATACCTATGTGAATGTACAGGCGCACAGGATGTAATCGCTCCGGACAGCCAATCAGGACTGCGTCACGTTAATGCTTTTGAGTAAGGAGATATTGCCCTGCTGAATAAACGAGAAATCGACATGGTTGCCTGTTTTCAGGGCATTAATAGCATCGTCTGCATTAACAAAAGTAAAGCGCATGGTCATTGCAGGCCAGCCCACCGCTGGAATTGCTTCATGCGAAATGGTGATTTTCTTAGTATTCATATCAATGTCTTTAACGACACCGGTGCCCTTGATAACTTGCTGTACCGAAGCATCACTGGCAGTATTCATATCGCCATGCTGATGTGTTTCAGCATGAAGACCGGCAGAAAACATGACAGAGAAGGCACCAAATAAAACGGCTTTAAGTGAATTACGCATTTTAATTTCCTGATTAATTAAATAAATTTACTCTACCCAACCGCCACCCAGCGCGGTAAACAGATTAATTTCGTTAACCTGCCGGGAATAGGTAAGATCGAGAATGGTTTGCTGGGTAGCGAAGAGGGAACGTTCTGCATCCAGCACTTCGATGTAACTGACAGCACCACTTGCATACAATCCTCTGGCACGCTGGAGAGTTATCTGAAGTGAATCAAGATAACGCTGCTGTGACTCAAGTTGCTGGCTAAGGCTGTCGCGCAGCGCAAGCGTGTCGGAAACATCCTTAAAGGCTGACTGAATTTTTTGTTCGTAATTAACCACCGACTGTTGCTGGCGAATTTCAGCCAGCTTCAGATTGGCTTTATTCCTGCCAGCATTAAATATAGGAATTTCAATTTTAGGGATAAAATTCCACATTCCACTTCCTGACGTAAACAGGCTGGACAGCTCCGTACTGCTTGCGGAAAGACCACTGGTCAGGGTAATGGAGGGGAAAAAGGCCGCTCGCGCTGCGCCAATATTGGCATCAGCCGCTTTCAGCTGATATTCCGCTTCCATAATATCCGGTCGCTGCAGCAAAATTTGTGAAGACATATTTGGTGGTAATTTTACTGGTGCGATCTCCCCGCCTTTCATCCCTTTTTCTGACGGAAGTGCGCGGTACGTTCCCAGCACCAGTTGCAGGGCATTGTTTGCCTTAGCCAGATCGCCTTCTCGTTTGGCTATTTCGGCGCGGGTACTTTCGATTTGTCCCCTGGCCTGTTCAAGAGCCAGAACGTTCGTACTCCCGGTCACGAGCTGTTGCTCAACGAAAGCATAGGACTGTTGATAATTTTTCAGCGTTTCCCGCGCAATACGGAGTTGTTCGTACGCCAGTTGCTGGCTGAAATAACTTTGTGAAACGCTGGAGACCAGCAGGATGTGTACGGCCCGACGGGCTTCTTCGCTGGCAAAGTAGTTCTGGCGATCAGCGTCACTCATGTTCTTAAGTTTGCCGAAAAAATCGAGCTCATAGCTGAGTTTCAGACCCGCGTCGTACTTCTGTGTGGTCGGCTTGTCGCCTTTCAGACCACCGCTGTATGTGATCCCGGATGAGGCATTCAGCTGGGGATAACGATCTGCATCCGTGACGTTGAACTGGGCCCGGGCCTCTTCAACCTTCAGGGCAGCCATTCTCAAATCGCGGTTATTATTCAGGGCTTCAGTAATCAGCCGTGTAACCTGGGGATCGACAAAAAAGTTACGCCAGCCCGTATCCTGATAACCATTCACTGCTGGCGTCAGGCTGTTTCGGGACAGTGAAAACTGCTGGGGTACCGGTGCTGCCGGGCGCTGATATTCAGGTGCCAGAGAGACACAACCGGCCAGGATGAATATCGTGCTAATGCTGAGTAATTTTAATTTGAACATAACGCTTCTCGTCCAGGCAGACCTGGTAAATGGTTCAAATGAAGTCCAGAGTATTACCAGGGTTACTTTACAGAATGCACTCTGTTTGTCGGGTGACAGGATAATGACAATGTTGTCATTTTTGCTGTAATCCGTTGATAACGATCGTGGGCGCAATAGAATGACCTTAGCAGCCAGCCGGGGAGCAAGATGAAAATATTGATCGTCGAAGACGAAATTAAAACAGGTGAATATCTCAGCAAAGGGCTTAGAGAGGCAGGGTTCGTAGTGGATCACGCTGATAATGGTCTTACCGGATATCATCTCGCCATGACAGCCGAGTATGATTTAGTCATTCTGGATATCATGCTACCTGATGTGAACGGCTGGGATATCATCCGCATGCTGCGCACTGCCGGAAAGGGTATGCCGGTCTTACTGCTGACAGCCCTCGGCACGATCGAACATAGGGTCAAAGGACTGGAACTGGGTGCGGACGATTATCTGGTTAAACCCTTTGCGTTTGCCGAACTGCTCGCCCGGGTGAGAACCCTTCTGAGGCGGGGAAACACGATGATCACGGAAAGCCAGTTTAAGGTGGCTGACCTCTCGATTGATCTCGTATCCAGAAAAGTCAGTCGCGCCGGAAACCGCATTGTGCTCACCAGTAAAGAGTTCAGCCTGCTGGAATTCTTCATTCGCCATCAGGGAGAGGTTCTTCCCCGCTCCCTGATTGCCTCTCAGGTCTGGGACATGAATTTTGACAGCGACACTAATGCGATCGATGTCGCAGTAAAGCGACTCCGCGCTAAAATAGACAACGATTACGGGACAAAGCTGATCCAGACAGTCCGGGGCGTGGGCTACATGCTGGAGGTCCCGGATGCATAGCAAACCTTCCAGACGCCCTTTCTCACTCGCTCTGCGGCTGACCTTTTTTATCAGCCTGTCCACGATACTGGCTTTTATCGCCTTCACCTGGTTTATGCTGCATTCTGTTGAAAATCATTTTGCCGAGCAGGATGTCAGCGATCTTCAACAAATCAGCACCACACTGAACCGTATACTGCAGTCCCCGGTGGATCCGGATGATAAAAAAATAAGCAAAATAAAGGAATCAATTGCCAGCTACCGCAACGTTGCCCTTTTGCTCCTCAATCCCAGGGGTGAAGTGCTCTTTAGCTCAGCTCAGGGGGCGGCACTACGCCCGGCAGTGAATTCAGCAGATTTTAGCGAGCACAGCCGCGCACGGGATGTCTTTCTCTGGACGGTGGAGGATCCTGCGGGACCGATGGATACCGGGTCCGAAATGAAGATGGAAACATACAGGATTATCGCCTCCTCTGGTCAGGCGATATTTCAGGGCAAACAGCAGAACTATGTCATGCTGACTGGCCTATCCATTAATTTCCATCTCCATTACCTCGATGCGCTGAAAAAGAACCTGATTGCGATTGCCGTCGTGATAAGCCTGTTGATTGTTCTGATCATTCGAATCGCTGTCCGTCAGGGGCACCTGCCCCTTCGTAATGTCAGCAATGCCATTAAAAACATCACCTCCGAGAATCTTGATGCGCGACTGGAACCGACACGCGTTCCCATTGAGCTGGAGCAACTGGTTATCTCGTTCAATCATATGATTGGAAAGATTGAGGATGTCTTTACCCGCCAGGCCAATTTCTCTGCCGATATCGCGCATGAGATCAGAACGCCCATCACCAATCTGGTGACGCAGACTGAAATCGCACTGAGTCAGGATCGAACACAGAGGGAACTTGAGGATGTCCTCTATTCCAGTCTTGAAGAGTATAACCGGATGACCAAAATGGTCAGCGATATGCTGTTCCTGGCACAGGCAGATAATAATCAGCTGATACCTGACAGGGTCATGTTTGACCTCAGAGCGGAAGTCATGAAAGTCTTCGAGTTTTTCGAAGCCTGGGCCGAAGAACGCAATATCACGCTCAAATTTAACGGGATGCCCTGCCTGGTTGAGGGAGATCCACAAATGTTCAGAAGGGCGATCAATAATCTGTTATCCAATGCCCTGCGTTATACCCCGGAGGGACAGGCAATCACCGTCTCAATAAGAGAGCAGGAGAGCTTTTTTGACCTTGTGATTGAAAATCCGGGGAAACCGATCCCTGAAGAACATTTATCAAGGCTGTTTGACCGTTTTTATCGGGTGGATCCATCCAGACAACGAAAAGGAGAAGGCAGCGGCATCGGCCTTGCGATTGTGAAGTCAATCGTGGAAGCACATCACGGAAGAGTGCAGGTGGAATCAGACGTACGCTCCACGCGTTTTATCTTATCCGTGCCCAGACTGGAGAAAATGATCCCGGAAACCCAATGCTGAAAATAAAGATGTAAATGACAAAGATGTCATTAGCCTGTCATGCAGCAAACAGAAGCCATTCGATATAATTAGTGCAACTTATCAGGAAGGCTGGATTGCTTCATCAATACCCGGCGTCAGAGTACGCCAGGAAATGAATATCCAGCCCTCTTCCGGAGAAATAAACGCTGCCGAACTTGTTTCAGTTATGGAACTGAAAACACCGGTTGTACTTCCCCGGACATCACTAATTCAGAAATGGAGAGTTATCATGAAAAATATCGTATTAGCATCTTTGCTGGGCTTTGGTTTAATTTCATCGGCCTGGGCCACTGAAACCGTGAATATCCATGATCGCGTCAACAATGCACAGGCTCCTGCTCACCAGATGCAGTCTGCTGCGGCTCCTGTCGGGATCCAGGGGACTGCTCCTCGTATGACCGGTATGGACCAGCATGAACAGGCCATTATTGCTCATGAAACCATGACGAACGGGTCGGCGGATGCGCACCAGAAAATGGTGGAAAGTCATCAGAGGATGATGGGAAGTCAGACCGTTTCCCCTACCGGGCCGTCGAAGTCATTAGCGGCAATGAATGAGCATGAAAGAGCTGCAGTTGCCCATGAATTTATGAATAACGGTCAGTCTGGCCCACATCAGGCCATGGCCGAAGCGCATCGTCGCATGCTCAGTGCAGGCTGACGGCGAGGGAAGTATCTGTGCTGTCCTTATTTCCTTGATAGATTTTTCCGTAACCGGATATATGGCAACATCTTTGCCCCCTACAGGGGGCATTTTTATCAGATTCTGCTACAGTTAACGGGCATCAACGCTAAAAGGATATTTTTTATGAAAGCCAGAAACACTTTATTTGCAGTATTAATGTTATCCCTGCCAGCGATTTCAGCAGAACATTCAGAAATGAAAATGACTGATATGTCTACCTCGGCTTCGTCACAGGAATATATGGCTGGCATGAAAGACATGCATGACAAAATGATGGCTGCCGTAAATGAGTCCGATCCCGACAAGGCTTTTGCGAAAGGCATGGTAGCGCACCATGAAGGGGCAATAGCAATGGCTGAGACCGAGCTCAAATACGGAAAAGATCCGAAAATGAGAAAGCTCGCGCAGGACATCATTAAAGCTCAAAAAGGTGAAATTGAGCAGATGAATAAATGGCTTGATAGTCAAAAGTAAACATTGTAGAAATGTCACGACAAGCGTGATTTTACATCGTTCCTGGGCGCGGGAGTCGGTTAATCTTTATATAATTCAAACCCGATTAATTGCGGGTTTTTACTACTCTGTACTCCGGTCCTTTGTTGAGGACCGGAATATATGCACCTGAGATGCTTATTTAATACATTATCTCGTCATGGATACAATGTCGCTCAGGATCTCAACCAGCTCGCTTCTCTCCTGCGTTCCGTCATGATAGGTTGATCTTGAGATGATTCTTTCTGATGTCATCTGAGGCCAGAATTTATCTAGTACATTATCGGGTTTCATTCCCACAGCCCGGCCGATTATTTTTTTAGCGTCACAGGTGTCCGTAAACGTGACGGCTACACCAGTAATTTCCTCGATAAGATCCGGGCACAGATAGTTTTCTATCTCACGTTTGCGCGTAGCGAAAAATACCTTACCGGCCTCCTCTACTTCTTTTTTACGCTTCTGGATGGACAGAACCTGTGCAGGGTCTCCCCCAATATCGGAGTCCAGAAATACGCACCAGGGAAGCCCCAGATCTTTGGCCAGATTCAATGTAACCCAGTGTTTGACGCTACCACACCCTCCTATGAGGACTGGCACTATTTTCACGTCCTCCAGAGAGGCTGGCAGCGCACCTGACTGTTTTAATGAACTGGCCGCATGCCTCAGGAAAGTAACATCCGACTTTCCCTCTACCAGAACAATCCCCTGCGCCCTTTCCATACCGGTCTCTGGCAGCACCCCCAGGCTTTCAGTGGCTTCCTTCAGCACTGCGTCATCCGGCATTTTTACTACGGGTTCACCCGCCTCATTTCGGGTAACATAACGTACGCCTTCGACAGGGATTAATCCGGCCAGCGCCGGGACATGGGTGGTGACGATAATCTGACGGTGCGGCTGGCCTGCCAGTGCCAGTAACGCTTTCATCAGCATCATCTGATAGTTCGGATGCTGTGACGTTTCAGGCTCCTCTATGGCATAAATCACATTTCTGGGCGTCCCCGCGACATTCTTTTCAGCCTCAGCCCGAAAAAAATTCAACAGGATAAGCCTCCTTATCCCGCTGCCGCGCTTATTGATGGGGATGCCATTTTCCCCGTCCAGGGTGAAATTGAAGGTCCACTTGGGTTTCTCCTTAAATCGTGGAGTCAGTTCACTGGCGAGTTCGGGGGCCATTTCACGTAATTTATCCAGCGTTCTCTGTGCGACATCCAGGACGCTGTCCTGAATCTCATTTTCCAGCGCTGTAATTTTGTCCTGCAGCGCAGCCTGAGCGTCTTTTACGGCCTGCTGTAAGGGGTTTTTAGCTTCGGAATCCCCGTCGCTGCTTTCCCTGTCGGCTTTGAAAATCGCATACGTGGGCAGCAAATCGAGGATCTTACCCCATAATGATTTTGTGTCGGTTCCGAACTCTTTATCGACATCCAGCATAATTTCCGAACAGGTATAGGGGGCTGCGGCTTCCCTGATGGCCTGACGCCATAACGATGCAGTGCGTTTATCCGCCACATTTTTTTCAACTTCTTTTCCCACCGCCTTGAGCTCAGAAATTTTCATGCCCAGTAAATTTCTCAGGGGCTCCTCATCCGGGTGGATGCAGCGGATGCAGGTCTGCTCCGGTTTTCCTGAGGTCGTTGCTTTAAACGTTTTGACGATTTCAAAATTGCCGTCCTCATTCAGCAGATGTTCTGAGGCGAGCGTGGTCTGCACCCTGTCGTCGATCATGATAAAATCGGGCAGGTCATCAAATTCACAGGCTATTTCAAAACGGCCGTCCCCTTCTCTTAGGCTGAAACAGTTCATGTCATTCTTGTCAGCCTTCATTCCTTCTGTTTCAAAAAAAATAGCCAGCGCTTCCAGAAGCGTTGATTTCCCAAAGTCATTACGACCGACAATACCCGTCATGCTTTCATCAATAATGATTTCAGTAGAGTTTCTGTAGCCTCTGAAGTTTTTCAGTTTTAATTTTCTGAGCCGCATATGAAGTCCTGTGTGTAAGAAAGCGTTTTGCTGCAACCTGAATACAAAATATATTTTCAAATGCCTGCCAACAAGCAGGGATAACCGTTATTCAGAATATCTTAACGACATTTCGGGATTATGATCTGGTCGCGCTTTCAGAACTTTACTGCCCCTCAAAACACCGGAAACTAACTTGTGGTTGGTTACATGGCAAAGTTAAAACTCCAGAATCACGGGTAATGATTTCAATGCTTATTATATTTTTTGGAATTGACTCATGAGCTTTATAATTTAAATGATAATAATAACCATTCTTTTATGCGTAATATTTGCTACTGACACTGATGAATTTAAAAGAAGATAGATTTTCATTTACGGATTATTTCCTAAATTCATCGATAATGTGATCGACATAAAATTTTCACTGAAGAATGAAGAGATAATTTAAGGCCGAGCGAAATAGCTCAAAATGGTGTATTTAACATAACAGAAGAAATGAAAGGCTCTATCGCAACCTGATACTTCAGGCCGCTAAGGGGTTAATCTTGTTGAAGAAAAATTAGACCGGGAAGCGCCAGGCGTCACCATTTCTCCCGCCTGGCTGGAAGTGAAGAATAATTGTGCATAGCTCCGTATTCGGGCTTTGCATCTGACAATGGTTCCCTGGATGAAAGTACGATCTCCACTCCAAGGACGCTGAACACCCTAAACAAACGCTCAAAACCCGCACTTGCAGGGTTGGCCTCTAGTCGGGCATAAGTTTGCTGTGTTATACCCAAACGTTCAGAAACATCTTTTTGCGTCAGTCCATTGGCTTTGCGAAAGCCGATTAAAACAGGACGTAACTGATTCAAAGTCTTCAAAGCGTATTGAGTGTTCATAAGTGACCTTCCGTATCGACGGGTTAACAAGCATAACGCAGGGATTTACAGCATATAGGCTGTAATGCTCATTAACAGACTATAGGCTGTAATACGAATCTTGCCAAGATGCGGCATCTTTCAAATACAAGGCCGTATTGGGTAAGCAGTACACCGTTATATAGCACCCCTTGCCCCTTTGCTGGAGAGGGACCCACGTGATCGCAGGTCTTTTAGACGTTGTTGCTAACCGGCATCATACACAGGTGGTAACCCCCAGGGAAACTCTATGAGTGATAATTTATTCCTGCCCCAGTCAAAATATAAAACCTTATCTAACTAGCTTTCTTAGTATTTTATAAATGAAGTGAAATTAGCGAAGAAGTTTTACATTGTAAAGTGAGCAAAAATATTTACCATTCAACTGGCAAAATTTACAATCTGCAGCCCTTAGCCTGAGAAAATGCACATTAACAGAATAATCATCAAGTCCGATAGAGGCATAACTTACGTCCTCAAAAATATCAGAAATAAATGAGTTGAAATTACAAAAATTAACTTCACTTAACATCTTGAACACCGCAGAAATATATCTATCATGCATTATCTTGACTTCGATAACCTTAGATAAACTTGAATGCGACTTACATTTGAAGAGATCAAAGAGAAAGTAAATCAGCATATTTTTATTGTCCGAAATCCATTTTAAAATTTTATTACGTGCACATGGTAATATATACACTGGATTTTTGAAAGGGTTTGAAACGTCAACCACAAGGGAACAATAACCATGAGGATTTATTCCACTTATAATTAAGTCACTAAGTCCTTTCACTGCATTCAAATAGTTATCAAAACAAACCTCATATAAACTGGTACTATGAACTGCACATTTAGATTCAAACAACCATCTATGACGCAGATAACCAATGCCTTTAGAGTGTATATCTTCAACAATACATTTGTGACAGTAACGAATGTTTGAGATGTTTACCAATGGATATGAATTAGTTATGTGAAAATTTTTCCGACAGGCATCTTCAACAGCGTTAAAATACCCGTAAACACCAGAAGATAACGACACTATATTGGAAGTTAGTATATAACCATTTCTAGTGGCAAGAATGTCATATATATCCTGCAAGCTATGCAATTTGTACATATCAATCAGTTCGAAACGAGGAAAGGCATCGTACCTTAGTGCGCCATGCTTTGATATTATGTTCCTGCAATTGGATAAGTTATACATTATCTGTGAACGCAGAAGAAAACTGTGCCACAATTCATTTTCGTAAACCATATAACTCCCTCTTATTTAATTAGTTCCATTTTTCTGAGAAGTATCATTGTCATTGGTAGTTTATCTCTGTATTTCAAAAGCCAGCCATGCCCTCCCAGTAAAGCATCTAGACTTGTAAGTGACATCGAGTACTGCCCCTGAGATAAAACATCATTTATTAATGATGATGAGATAATATCTCTCTCGCTCCAGTCTACTCTTTTATTTTTATAGCATCGTATTGTTTTAGGAAGACAGGAATTAAGCCAGTCACATTCATGTTTATTTAGCCAATAGAAACTTGCATAACAACTTTCTTTGACTAACTTTCGTGTTATAGAAACGGATTGATTATGTATAAATCTTAATATTTTCTGCTTATGACGCCGTCTTAAAGAATCTTTTTTACATTTTTTACGCCATGAGCATAAACCGTAACAAGATGAAATTACAGAGGATACAGCTCCTTCCGATAATGAGTTTTTCTCAGCTATGGATGCCAGACTAAACCCCCTTACAGCCATAGACTTGATAAGCAATTCAGTGAATATATTAATTTTTGTGTTTCGCTTAAACGCCCTCAGGTATTTTTTATAAATAAGTGTTTTAATGTAACATCTGCTGCGACTAAATTCCTTCCCAAGGTTGCTAACACTAGTATTATTTTCAACTATATGAAAACTGTATTTCTTATGACTTTTAAAGATTTCTTTCTTTTTATTAGTACGACTTCCTGCATACGTTGGCCAGCAAGTATTTAACAAACAATAACAAAGCAAAAGATGCTTTGTGGGATGCTGACAACATTTGTCTTTGAGTATAGGCTCCCAGTAATGATAATCAGTTAGGGATGTTGGTATAAGTCCCGATGAACCCTCCCCAAATAACTGGCACTTAGCATAAACATGTGCGTAGAATACATTTTTCTTTAAATTTCCATCCAATGATAATAAATTCAACTTTTTAAGTACATCCATGTAATTGGGGTGTGTAATATCTTTTCTTCTGATTATATTTAGGGACTCATAACAAAACTTAGCAAAATCGAAGTCTATCTCATTGCTAAGTTGTTCTGTATACGAAACAGGAGGCATCAGTCCAATACGTATGTGCGGTGAAGAAGGGACATGGATGCTTTCAAGCGCTACCGGATGCCGATGGCAGGTTGTAACCCCATGAAGCTGATGCGCCAGATGCCAATAAGTAACACCATAATGAAAAGTATCTTCACGAGCGCAAACCGGGCAAAACTTCAATAGTGTGCGCTGCCCTAGTGAAAAATTACTAAGGCGGCACAATCGATTAAGCCTGGCAGGGGTCGTGTTGAAATCCATAATTTCATTACGACTGATTGGTAGTGCCCAGGCAAAAAGAGGGAGTAAAGTCTGTTCATGCCAGAGCTGATCTGCACTTTCGGATGTATGAAGAGAAATAGCCTTTAATCCTGAATTGAGAATTGGATGGACGTTCATATCAGGTTTGTTGAAAATGATCGTTAACAGAGAAGATGGGGACATACCGTACACGGTAGTTGTCCGACAAAACCGGCTGAACAAGGATTCATCAGGCAAAACAGGCAACATTCTCATTTCCCACACCTCTCTTTGACCGTTACGAACTGTTACCTCATTACAATTTATTAAGTGGATCTATATTTATAAGCCCGCAACGCTGAAGAGCATCGTAGGTATTTTTCTTTTCAGCTGTTCTGTTGATAACAAGATCGTGGTCAAGAGACAGTATTTTCTCGTCGAAATTGCGCAAAACCTCGTCTATTTTTCCTACGAATTCCTTGTGCTGTGGCCTGTCTATATCCCCAGGGATCAAAGACTTTAGGGACTTCTCTGCCATGATTTTAGCCGAAGCATCACCCTCATTAGATGCAGAGAGCCATTTAGCTTCCTCATCTTCAGTCGCGGCCCCCGGGAGTGGAGTATCCTTATATTCCTCCGTATGACTCACGAGTACCGGTACAGAGGCCGACAAGACTGCGCCAGTGATGATTTCATTGCCGCTACCGATAACCTTTAATTGTGCCCCCCGATAAATCATCTGAGCCAATCCAATATTGCCTTTAGATAAAATGAATAATTTTTCGTTTAACTCATCATTTAATGGAGTTTCAACATTTGTCCATTGTAATGGCCATAAATAATGAATAAACGATTGCCAGTCTTGTGAATCGTATCTAACATTCTTAATTTTCATGTAACCACCAGACTCTGCCCGCCTGGCAATTCTCATTTTCTTTGTCAGCGTCTCGTCAAAAGGATGATTTCCACAAAAAACCATAGATACCCCCATGGAATCTACAATTTCATGTAAAAAATCAATCAACTTACTCTCACCCCCGGTTCTTGAAAATTTAAGCCTCTGCATTTCATCAATAACAAGGATACCCAAAAATGATGATTTAATTCTTTGTGCAATCTGGCGAGCCAGAGCACCATTTCTAATCTCAGGTGTAGTTCGTTCAATACCAATTGCATCATCTAATTTTTGTAAAATCTCTTCACAAATGTCTCTCACACTTGAATTGTATGGACAATTAATCTTTACCCATACAATTTGCTTACTGAAGCCGGGAAAAACTCCTTTATAGCTGCTGTGTTCTATAATCTGAGGGAAATGATCCATGACTTGCTCAATCATGGTAGTTTTTCCAGAACCACTCATTCCAACTATCGTAATAGTTTCAGCCTGGGATTTAAAATATCCACTTTCTGGCTCAATATCAGGACGCTCATTTCCATAGTAATGAAGATATTGAATTGTTCCGCTTTTTAAAGGATTACGAGCTGCATAGCTTTCCCTAAGTGCCCGTAAGATCATCTTATAAGCCTGGATAAGATTGGTTTGAGGGCAACGGAATTTCTTTATACGTTCGACATACTGCTCTCTAACATTCGCCGGGGCAGTCCAGCGGATTTTTTCGTCAATTTCGGGGAAATAACTCATTTCCAGAAGTACTTCATCTTCCGTAAGCGCTTCAGGAAGTGCTTCAATTAAGGGATTGCCACGATACTCAGGTAACTCCTGTTCTTTATATATCGCTGAAACGCGCCGTATAAGGTTCATTATTCTGCGTCCTCAGTCTTCTTCTTACCTTTTAACCATCTTTGTTTCTCCTCCCGGCCAGGCAAAAGCAGAACATTACTGGATGAAGGAAGTAGGGGTTCAGATCTTCCATTAGCAACATGAGTTCGCCCTAATGAATCAAGTTCATTTTTCCTGTTCTTTTTAATATCTTTACCATGTACCCGGCGAGATTCGTATATTTCATTTAATCTTTCGTTACCTTTCCTGTTAAATTCATCTTTATTATTGATATTGCTGAGCGAATCCAGAGTAAATAAATTAATTTCTTTTTGAGTATCTACCCAATCAGCCATTACATCTGTATCAAGATGAGCTTTCCCTTTAAATACATCTCTTTTCTTAAGTAGGTAATGTTTTTTGAAAATGCTATTTTTGTCAAATCTTACATATATATAATCTACGCAATTGTCATCTATTCTTGCTTCACAAGTGGTTCTTCCAAATACTCTGACACCTGATGCAATTTCAGGATCACATTCATAAAAAAGATTATTGTACTGAATCCCACCGGCGGTAATGTTAGCGTTCACAGGGATTAACAATCGTGCGATCACTTCGTCGGCCCCAACGGCTCTTGCGCTGAATCTCCCGTGCTTTAAGCTTATCATCCAACTATTTTTTGGTGATATTACGAGATCATTTTCAATCAGTAAGGGATTGATATAAGCCAGTTCCTCATACGTTCTCTGATTATGTGCAAGTATCTCCCGAATCAGTAAAGACGTGACCTCCTGAATCGTTAAACAAGCCCTGGATTGCGGTGTTGGCTCTCCTTTAACAATCTTTCCCCTTCGTGTTGTTCCAATAAGCCTATGAATAACCTCATCATTCAGAATGCCGAAACAGCGTTCAACAATGCTTTTTCTGTCGCCTCTACCGACTGGCGCAAACTCAAGTTTTGTCAGGGGGGTCATCTCTTCCTGAGGTTTAAGACCAATCATCTCCCCGTTGTCACACATCAATGTTAATGGAATGTGAGAACAAGGCCAATCATCATCAGTAATAGAGATTCCAAATAATCTACAATATTCTTTTTTTGGCATAAAGCAATTTGCTAACGCTTGTCGGGCGGCTCGCCATGAAGCATGGTATAAAGAAACATGAAGGCCAACAATCATTCTTGTTGCACGATCCACCACTGTATAAATAGTAGGACGCCCAATGACTTTTCGTCTGTTTAAACTCGAAATAAGATGTACATCAGCGACAGTTGAGTCTATTTCGAAAACATCACCCGGCAAAACAGTTGTATTAGCCACACTACCTAAAAGCGCCCGCATTTTGAGGTCTATTTCTTTTTTCGTGTTCTTCTTATTTATCGAGAAATCTTTAGTGAAGAGTTTTTTATTCCAGTATGAAAATTGTTTTAAAGAAGGAACATATGGAGCTCTATTTTCTAGGTTTGCTGTTTTAATTTCATCCCTAAAATACAAATCAATATGTCTCTCTAATGTTTTCTTTATCGTATCTCCGTTAACTTTATAATGATACGTAATGAGAGATTTTCTAATATTATTTATATCTCTTTCATTAAGAATGAAAACACGTGATCGTTCATTAGGTAATGCTCTGTTTTTTTTGGAATTCCCAAGTTTAATTTCATGTTTGATTCTACTTTTCCCAGCGGCGCCACAGTTCGAGAATGCGGGTAGCAATGCATAAATATCCTGCCCATGTCGCCAATACAACGCCAGAAGCGTTCTGATAGTATATTGTGATATTTTTTTATTTCTGGAGTAATCCATTAAAAGGTGCGACTTTTTATGTAATGCATAGTCGAACAGAAACATTCTGTCATCTACAAGATCTTTAATGATATTGTAATTTTCATCTCGCCTTCCTCTGTCTTTATCTGTTATTTCTTTCTCATCTACTAACATATATGAAGGATATATATAATCTTTACAAGTTATGCTATTTGATTCAATATAATATTTAAACATTGAAAATGAGAAAGGGATTGGCTTACCCGTTCTTTCTGATTTTATTTTAAACAAAATTAACAAATCGACCTTTCTGTCAAAATCCAAAACACGGTAAAGTCCCTCTGCAAGCAAATCAGTGCCTTGAGAGAGCCAGACTGAATTCCTAATAATATCCATTTGCGTTCAGTCCTATATAGTGGTCATTGGAAATTATCTTTATCAGACCGGTTTCGAGTATTGGATATGATAAATCAACATTTATCATTTTTAATCCAATCATTGCCTGCAATAACATCATCGCTTCTTGTGCATCTACCCCAAAGATTGATGAAATCATTGCACGTAGTCCTACTATGGGATAAACATCTGGTTTAAGCTTCCATAGGATTTTATCAAGAGGATATTTATCATAAAATTCAGAACCATCTCTTAATACAGAAGTAGCCCAGCAAATGTTTTTACCGACGACGTTATTGAGTTCCGAGCCAACATAAATTTGAAACTCAACATCAATCAACTGCCAAAACATCCTCTCTATTTCAAGTTTTTGGGCTTCGCGTTCAGGTATGCTCTCGTTATGTTTTACTGCTATAGCTTTGTATCGAAGTCCGCCTTCAGGAGTTCTCAAGGTCAGTAAAAAATCGGTTGTCATAACATTCAGAACTTCGACAGGTACTCCTCTTACTCCCCTCACCATAGGATGTTGAAAATGTAGATGATTTGCTATTTGTTGGGTAAGCCGGAGAGGAAAGAGTGGGAATTGTTCCCGGATATCAATCACCGAGTCATTAAACTCAGCCAGATAGAAAAAGTTACTTTCGACAGAAGAAAGGAGATGATGGTTTCGAAACGTCTTAAGGCCAAAGACTATCGAACGGTTTCCACGGGATTTAACGTCCTGAGCTCTAAGCCAGGGCTGATAACTTTGGCCATAGCCCACTCCTATGCCGTCACCTAGCGCATTTTCATAATCCAAATAGGATTTGAGACGCCTACCCCTAGCCATGATCGTACCCTAAAAACGACATTGATACGTACCTATATGTGCATTTTATAGTCTCCAACCCTATAACCACACATTCAGTAAGTATACAACATTAGCGTCGTTTTTTGAGAATGGTTACAACTTTAGTGCTTTGTGTACAACTTTATTGTCCTCGGACAGCTACCAAATCCTGCGCACAGGCCCAGGCACTCGACCAGGCCCACTGGAAGTTATAGCCACCAAGCCAGCCAGTCACATCCATGACTTCACCAATAAAGTACAAACCAGGCACTTTACGTGCTTCCATTGTCCGTGATGAGAGTTCGTTAGTATCCACACCGCCGAGGGTAACTTCGGCGGTACGGTAACCTTCCGTACCATTTGGCTGTACACGCCATTCGGTGAGCGTGGGGATAAGTGCCTGCTGCTGACGAACATTCAACTGCTTTAAAGCCACATCCGGGATTTGCCCCAGCTGTTGCAGGCACTCTACCAGACGTTTTGGCAGATGAATCGCCAGCGTATTTTTCAGGCTTTGATTCGGATGCGCCTGGCGTTGCTCATTGAGAAACGCATCGACATCAATATCGGGCAATAAGTTAACGGTCACAAACTCACCGGGTTGCCAGTAACTGGAAATTTGTAGCACTGCCGGACCAGAAAGGCCACGGTGGGTAAAGAGAAGATTTTCACGAAACACTTTGCCGTTTTCCGCCGTGATAACGGATGGCACCGAAACGCCTGCCAGAACGTGTAGTTGTTCGAGTAATGGCTTATGTAAGGTAAATGGCACCAGCCCGGCACGGGTCGGCAATACCTTAAGACCAAATTGCTCGGCAATCTTATAACCCAATGGCGAGGCACCAAGACCAGGCATCGAAAGCCCACCGCTGGCGATAACTAATTTATCTGCCGCCACGCTGGCACCGTTTAGTTCAATGATGAATCCATCTTCACCACGACAGACACTCAATACTTCACTGCGAAGTCGGAATGTCACGTTTCCCTGTTCACACTCTGCCACCAACATATCGACAATCTGCTGGGCGGAGTCGTCACAAAATAACTGACCAAGCGTTTTCTCATGCCACGCTATGCCATGCTTATTCACCAGATCGATAAAATCCCACTGGGTATAGCGCGCGAGTGCTGATTTACAGAAATGCGGGTTCTGGCTCAGATAAGCAGCCGGTTCGACATACATATTGGTGAAATTACACCGCCCGCCACCAGACATCAGGATCTTACGCCCTGGTTTTTTACCATTATCGATGAGCAGCACCCGGTTACCTGCTTGCCCTGCCTGAGCAGCACAGAACATGCCTGCCGCACCAGCGCCTATAATAACGGTATCAAACCTTTCCACGTTGCACTCCTCTTGAAAAACGGGGGCGAATTGTAAAGTTTCCTAAGTGGTCGCACCAGCAACAATATTGCTTAAATTTAGTATTTGTCTGAATTATATAAGATAATTCTTTAGTGGCAGGTAAATAAGGAGGAGACAAATCAAAAAAAGTCCAGATTTCACTTTGCCCGCGCCGCCAAAGTCCCTGATAATGCGCCGCGTTCATGTCCTCAAAATGGCGTAACGTCCTATGCTACATTTGTTTACTGGTCTGGATTTACATACCGGGCTTTTATTATTGCTTGCTCTGGCCTTTGTGCTGTTCTATGAAGCTATCAACGGCTTCCATGACACAGCCAATGCGGTGGCTACCGTTATCTACACCCGCGCGATGCGTTCGCAGCTGGCAGTAGTAATGGCGGCAGTCTTCAACTTCCTGGGTGTTCTGCTTGGGGGTCTCAGTGTGGCCTATGCCATTGTGCATATGCTGCCAACAGATTTGTTGCTCAATATGGGTTCCTCACATGGTCTTGCCATGGTGTTCTCTATGTTGCTGGCGGCGATTATCTGGAACCTCGGAACCTGGTACTTTGGTTTACCAGCATCCAGCTCCCATACACTGATTGGCGCAATTATCGGCATTGGTTTAACCAATGCGTTAATGACCGGCACCTCCGTTGTGGATGCACTCAACATCCCGAAAGTAATGAGCATTTTTGGTTCGCTCGTTTTCTCTCCTATTGTTGGTCTGGTATTTGCTGGTGGCCTGATCTTCTTACTACGTCGCTACTGGAGCGGCACCAAGAAGCGTGCGCGTATCCACCTGACACCAGCAGAACGTGAAAAGAAAGATGGTAAGAAAAAACCGCCATTCTGGACGCGTATCGCGCTGATCCTTTCCGCTATTGGCGTAGCGTTCTCCCACGGAGCGAACGATGGTCAGAAAGGTATTGGTCTGGTTATGCTGGTACTGATTGGCGTTGCTCCGGCAGGCTTCGTGGTGAACATGAATGCCTCTGGCTACGAAATCACCCGTACTCGTGATGCCATCAATAACGTAGAAGCTTACTTTGAGCAGAATTCTGCGTTGCTGAAACAAGTGACAGGAACTGAGCAAATCGTACCTATTCCGCAAACGGGTACTGATAAACCTGAAGAGTTCCATTGTCATCCGGCTAATACCATCAACGCGCTGACTCGCCTGAAAGGCATGTTGACTACGGATGTGGAAAGCTACGACAAACTGACGCTTGATCAACGTAGTCAGATGCGCCGCATTATGCTGTGCGTGTCCGATACCATTGATAAAGTAGTGAAAATGCCGGGCGTAAGCCCAGACGATCAACGACTGCTGAAGAAACTGAAGGGCGATATGCTGAGCACCATCGAGTATGCGCCGATTTGGATCATCATGGCGGTCGCGCTGGCGCTGGGTATTGGTACAATGATCGGCTGGCGTCGCGTGGCAACGACCATCGGCGAGAAAATCGGTAAGAAAGGCATGACCTATGCTCAGGGGATGGCAGCACAGATGACAGCTGCAGTTTCCATCGGTCTTGCCAGTTACACCGGGATGCCGGTTTCCACAACCCACGTACTCTCCTCCTCGGTGGCAGGTACGATGGTCGTTGATGGAGGTGGTCTGCAACGTAAAACGGTGACCAGTATTCTGATGGCCTGGGTATTTACCCTGCCAGCAGCAATTCTGCTTTCCGGTGGTCTGTACTGGATTTCCCTGCAGTTTATCTAACAGGCAGTATTGAAATGAGCGGGTCAGGAAACTGGCCCGCTTTTTTTATCCTTAGTGCCAAATCAGCAATGCAATCAAACTAATCACCACCAGCCCACAAAGCGCACTGGTCAGAATGAACTGACGACGGACACGCTCGCAGCGGCGGATAAACTCTTCATCGTGGTGATCACGGTAACGTTGAGCGTAGATGTACCACACCAGCCGTACTTGTTTGTTAGGCTGACCATGTGAGGTGAAAAATCCCCCGCCATCAACATACTGGTAGAGCAATGGATCGCAACCACGAAGTACTACAAGTAGAGCACGTAGTGATGAGAAGTAACGCGCCATGTTGATGATGCAAACGACACATAAACCCCAGAATAATGCGACGGTGCTGATCATATCTCCTCCCCGGCGACCTACCCTCGGAGTCCCCTCTCCGGGGTTAACGCTCTCCGATAACTTTTCATAGAGTTCAGAAAGAGTACTTCCAAAAACCGCTCAATATTGAAGAAATATCCGAACGGCTTAATTAATAGTGTAGGAGATGAGGTAAAAATTTTTCCAGAAGGATAACTACTATCAATGCAATTTACTGGAAAATTTGTTTAACTGAAGGCCAGGCAAGGTTGATTGACGGATCATCAAGGTCACTATAATGTAAGGATGGTCTTATCAATATTGTTTACGGCTGGGCTAGCCCCGCGCTGGAAGTACGCAGGACGCGGGTGACGCGACGGCACAAGAAACGCTAGCTGGCTAGTCATCGACAACTTTATGGAAGGAGTAACACTATGGCTTATAAACACATTCTTATCGCGGTTGACCTCTCCCCGGAAAGTAAAGTTCTGGTAGAGAAAGCGGTCTCTATGGCGCGTCCTTATAACGCGAAAGTATCCCTGATCCACGTAGATGTAAATTACTCTGACCTATACACGGGGCTTATTGATGTTAACTTGGGTGATATGCAAAAGCGTATCTCCGAAGAGACACATCACGCGCTGACTGAGCTTTCCACCAACGCCGGTTATCCAATCACTGAAACCCTGAGCGGCAGTGGCGATCTGGGGCAGGTACTGGTCGATGCTATTAAAAAATATGATATGGACCTGGTGGTTTGTGGCCATCATCAGGACTTCTGGAGCAAGCTGATGTCTTCTGCTCGACAGCTGATCAATACCGTTCACGTAGATATGCTGATCGTCCCACTGCGCGACGAAGAAGAATAATCTTTCCTGCCATTCACTACGCCCGCATCTGCGGGCGTTTTTTTGTCGTAAAAGTCCTAATCAATTTAGCATTGCACTCTGTTTTTATATAAAAAATTAGTGTGATCAACTAATTGTTTTGAGAAATAACAGAGCATCAATCTATTCACACATCCAATAACAACAGTCTATAGTAAACGCGACTTTTCGCGCGTTTTGGCTTACGCGTCCATACTTTCTGGATGGTTTTGGAAGGCAATAAATATGAATACAACAACTCCTACGGGCCTGATGCAGCAACCGCGCCCGTTCTTCATGATTTTCTTTGTTGAGTTATGGGAGCGCTTTGGCTATTACGGCGTTCAGGGCGTTCTGGCGGTTTTTTTTGTTCAACAACTTGGCTTTTCCCAGGAACAGGCATTTGTCACCTTCGGCGCATTCGCCGCCCTGGTGTATGGTCTTATCTCGATTGGTGGTTATGTCGGTGACCATCTGTTAGGAACAAAACGTACCATTGTTTTGGGCGCTATTGTTCTGGCACTCGGTTATTTTATGACCGGGATTTCCCTGCTCAAACCTGACCTGATTTTTATCGCCCTCGGTACTATCGCAGTGGGTAACGGTTTGTTTAAAGCTAACCCGGCGAGCCTGTTATCGAAATGCTATCCGCCAAAAGATCCGCGTCTGGATGGCGCTTTCACGCTGTTTTATATGTCCATAAATATTGGTTCTTTACTGTCGCTGTCTCTCGCGCCGGTTATTGCTGAGAAATATGGTTATTCCGCAACCTATAACGTATGCGGGGCAGGCTTGATAATCGCTCTGCTGGTCTATTTTGCTTGCCGTGGGATGGTGAAAAATATTGGTTCTGAGCCAGACTTCTTACCGCTGAGTTTCAGTAAGTTGCTTTATGTGCTGGTTGGCACGGTCGCGATGGTCTATGTCTGCGCCTGGCTGATGCACAACGTCGAAGTCGCCAATCTGGTATTGATTGCCCTGTGTATTGTGGTCACCCTTATTTTCTTCCGTCAGGCACTCAAGCTGGATAAAACCGGGCGCAATAAAATGTTTGTTGCCTTTGTCCTGATGCTCGAAGCGGTGGTGTTTTACATTCTCTACGCCCAAATGCCAACGTCGCTGAACTTCTTTGCCATCAACAACGTGCATCATGAAATTCTCGGCTTTTCCATCAACCCGGTCAGCTTCCAGGCGCTTAACCCGTTCTGGGTGGTGGTTGCCAGTCCTGTTCTGGCTGCGATCTATACCCGTCTTGGCAGCAAAGGCAAAGATCTCTCGATGCCGATGAAATTTACTCTCGGCATGTTTATGTGCTCGCTGGGCTTTCTTACTGCCGCCGCTGCGGGAATGTGGTTTGCTGATACACAAGGGCTGACATCGCCGTGGTTTATCGTGCTGGTTTACTTGTTCCAGAGTCTGGGTGAACTGTTTATTAGCGCCCTGGGGCTGGCGATGGTTGCCGCTCTGGTGCCGCAGCATTTGATGGGCTTTATTATCGGGATGTGGTTCCTGACGCAGGCTGCCGCGTTCTTGCTGGGCGGCTATGTGGCAACATTTACCGCAGTACCAGACAATATTACCGATCCACTTGAGACACTGCCCGTCTATACCAGCGTGTTTGGTAAAATTGGCTTGGTTACGCTGGGCGTTGCAGTAGTGATGCTGTTGATGGTGCCGTGGCTGAAACGCATGATTGCGACGCCGGAAAGCCATTAATTATTCTTGCAGAAAACAGGGTAGCAATAATACTACCCTGCTTTACTTTCACACCGGCGTACCTGCATAAATATCAAAGCGATGCCCTTTGGTAACTACCGCGTTTGGCGTGGCGACATTCGCCAGCGGTGGCGCGTAGTCCGGGCGCTTTACCACCACGCGTTTGGTCGCCAGCAACCGAGCAGGCTCCAGCAACCCATCAGCGTCGAGATCCGGCCCCACCAGCGACTGGAACACGCGCATCTCTTTTTTCACCAGCGCACTTTTCTGCTTATGCGGGAACATCGGATCGAGATAGACCACCTGCGGGCGCGGGGTAATATCAGTCAGCGCCGTCAGGCTGGAAGCGTGAATCAACTGCAAACGCTCCTGCAACCAGCCGCCGATTTCCGCATCCGCATAACCACGCGCCAGGCCATCGTCGAGCAGCGCGGCAACGACTGGATTACGCTCCAGCATCCGCACACGACAGCCGACCGAAGCCAGCACAAAGGCATCGCGCCCCAGTCCTGCGGTAGCGTCCACCACGTCCGGGAGATAATCGCCTTTAATGCCCACCGCTTTCGCCACCGCCTCACCGCGCCCACCGCCAAATTTGCGACGGTGCGCCATCGTTCCGCCAACAAAATCAACAAAGATGCCGCCAAGTTTTGGCTCATCGCGCTTACGCAATTCAAGATGCTCCGGCGTTAACACCAGCGCCATCAGGTTGTCTTCATCGTGCTCCAGCCCCCAGCGGGACGCCAGAACAGATAAGGCGCCGTCTCCGGCGCCTGTTTCATCAATTAAACAGATTTTCACTGAATGATCAGCCCTTAATGCCGTAGTGCTCCAGCATCGCATCCAGTTGCGGTTCACGCCCACGGAAGCGTTTGAACAGATCCATCGGCTCTTCTGAACCGCCACGGCTCAGAATGTTGTCGAGGAACGACTGCCCGGTTTCACGGTTGAAAATACCCTCTTCCTCAAAGCGTGAGAAGGCATCCGCTGCCAGCACATCGGCCCACAGGTAGCTGTAGTAACCTGCCGCATAACCACCGGCGAAAATATGGCTGAAAGCGTGCGGGAAACGGCCCCATGACGGAGACGGTACCACGGCAACCAGTTTCTTGATTTCTGCCAGAGTTTCGAGGATTTTCGCCCCCTGATCCGGACGGAATTCTGCATGTAGACGGAAATCGAACAGGCCGAACTCCAGCTGACGCAGAATAAACAGCGCCGCCTGGTAGTTCTTCGCCGCCAGCATTTTATCCAGCAGTTCTTTCGGCAGCGGTTCGCCAGTCTCATAGTGACCGGAGATAAACGCCAGCGCCTCCGGCTCCCAGCACCAGTTTTCCATAAACTGGCTCGGCAGTTCGACCGCATCCCACGGCACCCCGCTGATCCCGGATACACCGGCGGTTTCAATGCGGGTCAGCATATGATGCAGACCATGACCGAACTCGTGGAATAGCGTGATTACTTCGTCATGCGTAAACAGCGCCGGTTTACCATTCACCGGGCGGTTGAAGTTACATGTCAGGTAAGCGACCGGTTTTTGCAGCGAACCGTCGGCTTTACGCATCTGGCCTACGCAGTCATCCATCCACGCCCCGCCGCGCTTGTTCTCACGGGCATACAGGTCGAGGTAGAAGCTGCCGCGCAGTTCGTTGTTCTCGTCATACAGTTCGAAGAAACGGACATCCGGATGCCAGACATCAACATCTTTGCGCTCTTTAGCGGTGATGCCGTAAATACGTTTCACCACTTCAAACAAGCCGTTAACCGCTTTGTTTTCCGGGAAGTACGGACGCAGCTGTTCGTCGCTGATGCTGTAGAGGTGCTGTTTCTGTTTTTCGCTGTAGTATGCGATATCCCACGGCTGCAACTCATCGACGTCAAATTCGGCTTTGGCGAAGGCGCGCAGCTGTGCCAGCTCTTTTTCACCCTGCGGACGGGCGCGTTTTGCCAGATCGGTTAAGAAATCAAGCACCTGCTGCGGATTTTCTGCCATTTTAGTGGCAAGGGATTTAAAGGCGTAGTTTTCAAAGCCCAGCAGTTGCGCCAGTTCGTGACGCAGAGCGAGGATCTCTTCCATCACCTTGCTGTTGTCCCATTTACCGGCGTTCGGGCCTTGATCGGAGGCGCGAGTGCTGTAAGCGCGATACATCTCTTCACGCAAGGCCTGGTTGTCGCAGCAGGTCATTACCGGCAAATAGCTTGGGATATCCAGCGTCAGCAAGTAGCCTTCCAGTTCTTTCGCTTCGGCCTGGGCTTTTGCCGCCGCCAGCGCGCTTTCTGGCATACCCGCCAGTTCCGCTTCGTCGGTAACGAGTTTGGTCCAGCCCATTGTCGCATCAAGGACGTTGTTGCTGTACTGGTTGCCCAGTTCGGAAAGACGGGTAGCAATTTCGCCGTAGCGTTGCTGTTTCTCTTTCGGCAGACCGATGCCAGAGAGTTCAAAATCACGCAGGGCGTTATCAACCGCTTTCTTCTGCGCCGTATTCAGCGTGGCGTAATGATCACCATCGCGCAGGTCGCGGTACGCTTTATACAGCCCCTCATGTTGTCCTACCCAGGTGCTGTATTCCGACAGCAGCGGCAGGGTTTGTTCGTAGGCTTCACGCAGTTCCGGGCTATTTTTCACCGAGTTCAGGTGGCTGACCGGGGAGAAGATACGCCCCAGCACATCGTCTACTTCCGCCAGTGGCTGGCAGAGATTTTCCCAGGTGTACGGTGCCCCTTGCGCTACTACGCGCTCCACATTTTCGCGGCAGTCATTCAATGCCTTCGTCACAGCTGGAACCACATGTTCCGGGAGAATTTTAGAAAACGGAGGCAATTCAAAGGGAGTCAGTAACGGATTCGTCATTAGCGCAGTCCTGGTTAAAGAGGTTAAGGAAGCGCTCAACAGGCGCTTTACATAATGTGTGTAGCATGGGGTTAAGTGTAGTGAATTTCAATGAGAAACGTTACGCTTTCGCGGCGGCGGCCTCTTTTCGGTATACTGTCCTGATAGGCTTTTGTGCGCCCCGAATACGGGCCGATTTATACTTACCGGAACACCTTTACCCATGCTCAGTTATCGCCACAGCTTTCACGCTGGCAACCACGCCGACGTCCTTAAACATACCGTTCAGAGCCTGATCATCGAGTCACTGAAAGAGAAAGATAAACCGTTTCTCTATCTGGATACCCACGCGGGTGCGGGGCGTTATCAGTTAGGCAGTGAACATGCCGAGCGTACCGGCGAATATCTCGAAGGTATCGCCCGTATCTGGCAGCAGGACGATCTGCCTGCGGAGCTGGAACCGTACATCAGCGTGGTGGAACATTTTAACCGTAGCGGGCAGTTACGTTACTACCCAGGTTCGCCGTTGATTGCTCGCCAGCTACTGCGCGAGCAGGACAGTCTGCAACTGACCGAGCTGCACCCGAGCGATTACCCGTTGCTGCGCTCTGAATTTCAGAAAGACAGCCGTGCGCGCGTGGAAAAAGCCGACGGTTTCCAGCAGCTTAAAGCCAAGCTGCCGCCGGTTTCCCGCCGTGGTTTAATCCTTATCGACCCGCCGTATGAAATGAAAACCGACTATCAGGCGGTGGTCAGCGGCATTAACGAGGGGTATAAACGTTTTGCCACAGGCGTCTACGCGCTGTGGTATCCAGTGGTGCTGCGTCAGCAAATCAAGCGCATGATCCACGAGCTGGAAGCGACCGGTATTCGCAAGATTATGCAAATTGAACTGGCGGTACTGCCAGACAGCGATCGCCGTGGCATGACCGCTTCCGGCATGATTGTGATTAACCCGCCGTGGAAGCTGGAACAGCAGATGAATAACGTGTTGCCGTGGTTGCACAGCAAACTGGTTCCGGCTGGCACCGGGCATGCCACCGTAAGCTGGATCGTGCCAGAGTAATTGCAGCCATCGCTGGCACCTATTACGTCTCGCGCTACAATCGCGGTAATCAACGATAAGGACAATATGTCATGACTAAACACTATGATTACATCGCCATCGGCGGCGGCAGCGGCGGTATCGCCTCCATCAACCGCGCGGCTATGTACGGTCAGAAATGCGCGCTGATTGAAGTCAAAGAACTGGGCGGCACCTGCGTGAATGTTGGCTGCGTGCCGAAAAAAGTGATGTGGCACGCGGCGCAAATCCGTGAAGCGATCCACATGTACGGCCCGGATTATGGCTTCGATACCACCATCAATAAGTTCAACTGGGAAACGTTGATCGCCAGCCGTACCGCCTATATCGACCGTATTCATACCTCCTATGAAAACGTGCTCGGTAAAAATAACGTTGATGTAATCAAAGGCTTTGCCCGCTTCGTTGATGCCAAAACCATTGAAGTAAACGGCGAAACCATCACGGCCGATCATATCCTGATCGCCACCGGTGGTCGTCCGAGCCACCCGGATATTCCGGGCGTGGAATACGGTATTGATTCTGATGGTTTCTTCGCCCTTCCTGCTTTGCCAGAGCGCGTGGCGGTTGTTGGCGCGGGTTACATCGCCGTTGAACTGGCGGGCGTGATTAACGGCCTCGGCGCAAAGACGCATCTGTTTGTTCGTAAACATGCGCCGCTGCGCAGCTTCGACCCGATGATCTCTGAAACGCTGGTCGAAGTGATGAACAGCGAAGGCCCGCAGTTGCACACCAACGCCATCCCGAAAGCGGTAGTGAAAAATGCCGACGGCAGCCTGACGCTGGAGCTGGAAGATGGTCGCAGTGAAACGGTGGATTGCCTGATTTGGGCGATTGGTCGCGAGCCTGCCAATGACAACATTAACCTCGAAGCCGCTGGCGTAAAAACCAACGAAAAAGGTTATATCGTCGTCGATAAATATCAAAATACCAGCGTTAAAGGTATTTACGCGGTGGGCGATAACACGGGCGCAGTGGAACTGACACCGGTGGCTGTTGCAGCGGGTCGCCGTCTCTCTGAACGCCTGTTTAATAACAAGCCGGATGAGCATCTGGATTACAGCAACATTCCGACCGTGGTCTTCAGCCATCCGCCGATTGGGACTGTTGGTTTAACGGAACCGCAGGTGCGCGAGCAATACGGCGACGATCAGGTGAAAGTGTATAAATCCTCTTTCACCGCGATGTATACCGCCGTCACCACTCACCGCCAGCCGTGCCGCATGAAGCTGGTGTGCGTTGGACCAGAAGAGAAGATTGTCGGTATTCACGGCATTGGTTTTGGTATGGACGAAATATTGCAGGGCTTCGCGGTGGCGCTGAAGATGGGTGCAACCAAAAAAGACTTCGACAACACGGTTGCCATTCACCCGACAGCGGCAGAAGAGTTCGTGACAATGCGTTAAATGTTAAAGGGCTAAGAGTAGTGTGCTCTTAGCCCTTAATTACGTTTCCGCTATCAGTTCAGAAGCTGAAGCAGAAAGCGGATCAGTTCCAGCAGCGCAATTAACGCCCCAAGAACGATGATTGCTTTATCAATCACCCGTTTTCTCCATGCGATGGAGTGAGAATGCATCCGCTTACTCGTCCACTGCCTGTCACGGCGCATGCCTCATTGTTAGATGACGACTATCTCACTCCGGCCAGAGCATCAGTTAACGGCACCACCCGTACCACTGATCAGGACTTTGAAAGCGTTTATGCGCATTGCCAGAGTGAAAATGCCTCAGAGCCAACTGGATAATCATACAGTACTTGCGGGTTATAAAACCAGCATGTCCTTGCAATAGTTTCAGTATGGTATTAGCATTGATGTGTTAGATGATGGCTATCTCACTCCAGCCAGAGCCACCAACTCTGGGCTGAAGAGTAAAAAAACCGACGCGAAGTCGGTTTTTTTACATCCGGATTCAGACAAGGCTTGGTACGGCAGCGACCCGATGAAAGTATATCAATCCTCTTTCACCACCATGTATAGCAAACTGTCCCTTCGCCAGCTGAAGAAATCGCTAACGCTTGCAATGTTAGCCACTGGCTAATAGTATTGAACCGTTAGATGTGGGCATTCTCACTCCAGCCAGAGCCACCAACTCTGGCTGAAGAGTAAAAAACCGACGCAAAGTCGGTTTTTTTACATCCTGATTCAGACTTCCTTTCAAATGAACACCCAACGCTTAATTCACACCTATACCTTTCTCTACACTTACATATTCGTTAAAACATATATGTTTTTGACTTATCCGCTTCGAAGAGAGACACTAAGTGCAACAATCAGGAGCGCAATATGTCATTTCTGTTACCCATCCAACTCTTCAAAATTCTTGCCGATGAAACCCGTCTGGGCATCGTTTTACTGCTCAGCGAGCTGGGAGAGTTATGCGTCTGCGATCTCTGCACTGCCCTCGATCAGTCGCAACCCAAGATCTCCCGCCATCTGGCATTATTGCGTGAAAGTGGACTATTGCTGGACCGCAAGCAAGGAAAGTGGGTTCATTACCGTTTATCGCCGCATATTCCAGCATGGGCGGCGAAAATTATTGAGCAGGCCTGGCGATGCGAACAGGAAAAGGTTCAGGTGATTGTCCGTAACCTCGCCAGACAAAATTGTTCCGCAGACAGTAAGAATATTTGTAGTTAAAAAATTTATCTAAACACATATGAATATTCGAATGTGTTTTTCCGGGAGGCATGATGTTACTGGCGGGCGCTATCTTTGTCCTGACCATCGTATTGGTTATCTGGCAGCCGAAAGGTTTAGGCATCGGCTGGAGTGCGACACTGGGCGCCGTACTGGCGTTAGTTACTGGCGTGGTCCATCCGGGCGATATTCCGGTGGTGTGGAATATCGTCTGGAACGCGACGGCTGCGTTTATTGCCGTCATTATCATCAGCCTGCTGCTGGATGAGTCCGGCTTTTTTGAATGGGCGGCGCTGCACGTCTCACGCTGGGGCAATGGGCGCGGTCGCTTGCTGTTTACCTGGATTGTCCTGCTCGGTGCTACCGTTGCGGCCCTGTTTGCCAATGATGGCGCGGCGCTTATTTTGACGCCGATTGTCATCGCCATGCTGCTGGCTTTAGGGTTCAGCAAAGGCACTACGCTGGCGTTTGTTATGGCGGCCGGATTCATTGCCGATACCGCCAGCCTGCCGCTTATTGTCTCCAATCTGGTGAATATCGTTTCGGCAGATTTCTTTAGCCTCGGCTTTCGCGAATACGCCTCGGTGATGGTGCCGGTGGATATCGCTGCAATACTGGCTACCCTGGTGATGTTGCATCTCTATTTCCGCAAAGATATTCCGCAGAACTACGACATGGCGCTGCTAAAATCTCCCGCAGATGCGATTAAAGATCCTGCGACGTTCAAAACTGGCTGGGTTGTTTTACTGCTTCTGCTGGTGGGATTTTTCGTCCTGGAACCGCTCGGCATTCCTGTAAGCGCCATTGCGGCAGTGGGCGCGCTGATATTATTTGCCGTCGCTAAACGCGGTCATGCGATTAATACGGGTAAAGTGCTGCGCGGTGCCCCCTGGCAGATTGTCATCTTCTCGCTCGGCATGTATCTGGTGGTTTACGGCCTGCGCAATGCCGGACTAACGGAATATCTTTCTGGCGTACTCAACGTGCTGGCGGATAACGGCCTGTGGGCCGCGACGCTCGGCACCGGATTCCTCACCGCCTTCCTCTCTTCTATTATGAACAATATGCCGACGGTACTGGTTGGCGCGTTGTCCATTGATGGCAGCACGGCGTCTGGTGTCATCAAAGAGGCGATGGTTTATGCCAACGTGATTGGCTGCGATTTGGGGCCGAAAATTACACCGATTGGTAGCCTGGCAACGCTGCTCTGGCTGCACGTACTTTCGCAGAAGAATATGACTATCAGCTGGGGATATTACTTCCGTACAGGGATTATCATGACCCTGCCGGTGCTGTTTGTGACGCTCGCCGCGCTGGCGCTTCGTCTCTCTTTCACATCGTAATGAGATACTGATATGAGCAACATTACTATTTATCACAACCCGGCCTGCGGCACGTCGCGTAATACGCTGGAGATGATTCGCAACAGCGGTACAGAACCGACCATTATCTATTATCTGGAAACTCAACCCACACGCGATGAACTGATCAAGCTCATTGCCGATATGGGGATTTCCGTTCGTGCGCTGTTGCGTAAAAACGTTGAGCCGTATGAGGAACTGGGCCTTGCAGAAGATAAATTTACTGACGATCAGTTAATCGACTTTATGCTTCAGCACCCGATTCTGATTAATCGCCCGATTGTGGTGACGCCGCTGGGAACTCGCCTGTGCCGCCCTTCAGAAGTGGTGCTGGAAATTCTGCCAGATGCGCAACAAGGCGCGTTCACCAAGGAAGATGGCGAGAAAGTGGTTGATGAAGCGGGTAAACGGTTGAAATAACTAAAGGGGGATATGCCCCCTTATTTGTTCTTCGTGGCTCCTTCGCCATCTGTTTTGCTGTTTACGCAGCACTCCTCACGTAAGAATTCAATTATCGCTTCCAGCATTGCGTATTGCGAAACACACATCAGCGTCCGACTCTCACGGTTTTGTTTGACCAACCCTACCGATACCAGTGCTGAAATATGGTGACTGAGTGTAGAGCCGGGTATCCCAAGCTGCTTTTGCAACTCACCGACCGGCAAACCTTGTTCCCCCGCTTTGACCAGGTGTTTGAATATGAACAAACGGGTCGGGTGACCTAGCTCTTTCAGCGCTTTAGCAACTTCTTCCAACTGCATATGACACCCCCTTTGTCTGGTTGATATTTCGATAATACCAGAAATATCTTGATCTGAATTTCATTTCGATTATTCTGGAAATATAGATTTATTCAATGAGGTTACGTATGAGTAGTTGGCTTGCGATGCTGCAAGATGCCGCAGAGATGTTTGTGTTTCTCACCGTCGAGCTTTCTTTGCTGTTTATAGTGATTAGTGCCGGTGTCAGCCTGATAAGACAAAAGGTGCCAGACCATAAAATCCAGCAGATGATGGGGGCCAGAAAAGGGAGAGGCTATCTCCTGGCTGCTCTGTTGGGAGCCGTTACCCCGTTCTGTAGTTGCTCGACAATACCCATGCTACGTGGATTGTTGTCAGCGAAAGCCGGGTTTGGTCCGACTCTCACTTTTTTATTTGTTTCACCGTTACTTAATCCCATTATCGTCGGGTTAATGTGGGTGACCTTTGGTTGGAAAGTTACCTTGTTGTACGCAATTATCGCCGCCAGCATCTCCGTACTTGCCAGTATTATCCTGGATTCTCTGAGATTTGAACGTCATATCATTGCCAGTAAAAGCTCATCAGCAAATTGTTGCTCTCCAGCCAAAACTTCGCCGGGGACGACATTTACGCCGATAACAGCGAGTTGCTGTAGTGCTACAACGAAGCCAATAATTAAATTACAAACAGAACGAAACGAGCAGAAAATATCGGCATGCTGTTCATCTACAAATTCTCCAATAAAAGTAGCAATAAAAGATGCATTGCAGCAGTTTAAAGACGTACTGCCATATCTTTTGTTGGGCGTATTAATAGGTTCATTTATTTACGGTTTTATCCCTTCTGTGTGGATTGCCGCTCATGCAGGGGCAGATAATCCCTTCGCCATCCCATTGAGCGCCGTTGTCGGTATTCCGCTGTATATCCGGGCTGAGGCAGTTATCCCTCTGGCATCTGTTTTGATGACAAAAGGAATGGATCTGGGGGCATTAATGGCATTAATCATCGGCAGTGCCGGAGCAAGTTTGACAGAAGTGATATTACTTAAATCTATGTTCAGAATGCCGATGATAGCTGCATTCCTGACGGTTATATTAGGTATGGCTATTCTTATGGGATATTTGACTCAAGCCCTGTTTTAAAACTGAAAAATTTTGCCAACGGCGTATCATTCTTTGGGCGGCATAAGGATTGAATTTTCTGAAAATAAATAATAGCGAGAGAATATTTTTTCATTAATGTCTATTTATATTAATGGGTTATATTTTTTACTCTGTCAGGAAACGTGATCCACCGCACGCTTTGTCCCCCCACCATCGGAGCGAATGACTACCCTTAAAGGAAAACCCGATTTTAAGTGATCAATTTCGGAGGTCGGATCCTTATGCTCAATCAGAAAATCCAAAATCCTAATCCAGACGAACTGATGATCGAGATCGATCTCTGCTATGAACTGGATCCGTATGAGTTAAAACTGGATGAGATGATAGAAGCAGAACCGGAGCCAGAGATGATTGAGGGGCTTCCTGCCTCCGATGCTCTGACACCTGCCGACCGTTATCTCGAACTGTTTGAGCACGTGCAGTCGGCGAAAATTTTTCCCGACAGCAAAACGTTTCCTGACTGCGCACCGAAAATGGACCCGCTCGATATTTTAATTCGCTATCGCAAAGTCCGTCGTCACCGGGATTTCGATTTACGCCAGTTTGTGGAAAATCACTTCTGGCTACCGGAAGTCTATTCCAGCGAGTATGTCTCAAACCCGGAGAATTCTCTGAAAGAGCACATTGACCAGCTCTGGCCTGTACTCACCCGCGAACCACAGGATCATATTCCCTGGTCATCACTGTTGGCGCTACCGCAATCCTATATCGTTCCCGGCGGACGATTTAGCGAAACGTACTACTGGGATTCCTACTTCACCATGCTGGGGCTGGCGGAAAGTGGCCGCGAAGATTTGCTGAAATGCATGGCTGATAACTTTGCCTGGATGATCGAAAACTATGGTCATATCCCTAATGGCAACCGTACCTACTATTTAAGCCGCTCGCAGCCACCCGTTTTTGCTTTGATGGTGGAACTGTTTGAAGAAGATGGCGTACGCGGCGCACGCCGTTACCTGGACCATCTGAAAATGGAATATGCCTTTTGGATGGATGGCGCAGAGTCACTTATCCCTAATCAAGCCTATCGTCATGTGGTAAGAATGCCTGACGGCTCGCTGCTCAATCGTTACTGGGATGACCGCGATACCCCACGCGATGAGTCGTGGCTGGAGGATGTGGAAACGGCAAAACATTCTGGTCGCCCTCCTAATGAGGTGTATCGTGATTTGCGTGCAGGCGCAGCTTCCGGCTGGGATTACTCCTCCCGTTGGCTACGTGATGCCGGACGGCTGGCAAGTATTCGCACAACACAGTTTATTCCCATCGATCTCAACGCGTTTCTGTTCAAACTGGAGAGTGCCATCGCCAATATCTCAGCGCTAAAAGGCGATAAGGAGACGGAAACACTGTTTCGCCAGAAAGCCAACGCCCGCCGCGATGCGGTAAACCGTTATCTCTGGGATGATGAAAATGGTATTTACCGTGATTACGACTGGCGACGCGAGCAGTTAGCTCTGTTTTCTGCCGCTGCAATTGTGCCGCTGTATGTTGGTATGGCGAGCCATGAACAGGCAGATCGGTTGGGCGATGCTGTCCGCAACCGTCTTTTAACACCAGGCGGCATATTAGCGACAGAGTATGAAACAGGCGAACAGTGGGATAAACCCAACGGCTGGGCACCGCTGCAATGGATGGCGATTCAGGGCTTTAAAATGTATGGTGATGACCATCTTGGCGATGAAATTGCCCATAGCTGGTTACAAACTGTAAACCTGTTTTATCAACAGCATCATAAGCTTATCGAGAAGTATCACATTGCGGGCGGTACACCGCGTGAAGGGGGCGGTGGTGAATATCCATTACAGGATGGTTTTGGCTGGACGAACGGTGTTGTCCGGCGGTTAATCAGCCTCTATGGTGAACCTTAAAGCCAGGCAGTACCCGGCTTTAAGCCCAGGATTCAGGAAAGGTGATTTAACATCATCGCCGCCTGGGTACGATTTTTAACATCCAGCCGTCGGTACAGTGATTCCAGATGGGCTTTCACCGTTCCGGTGCTGATATTTAACGCCCGCCCAATCTCTTTATTGGACTCCCCGGCGGCAAGCATCGTTAATATTTCACGCTGCCGGACACTCAGTGTTTTAATATCCCGTGATTCGGTTTCGGGCATACTCAGCCAGTCACCGGGTAAAAACATCATTCCCATCACAACGCTGTTAAGCGCCAACGCAAATGTTTCGGCACCGGAGTCTCGTGGCACGACCGCCAGCACATTGAACTGAGTGAGTTCAGCCAGGCCTTTTTTGCCGCAATCAGAAGCTGTAACTAACACTTTCAGTTGAGGAAATTGTTGCACAGTCTTCTCAAGTAACCAGTAACAAAACTCTATTTCCAGGTCACCATCAAGCATCATCAATGCCTCGGGGTTTTCTGTCAGTTTTTGCCAGAGCTCATCTGCCTGACTGACACCCTGGATACTTATACCTGGAATACGTTGCGATAAACTGATCTTCATTCCATGAATAAATATTGACTGCCTGTCAAACATTACGATTTGCATAACTCTTTCTCCACCGGGATGCGATAAATGTCTTAGAGAGTGGAAGGGTATTACCCGTGAGGTAAAATAAGAATTCGCCATTTGGCGGGGGCCATTCTACAGATAGTCACGCTGGAAAAAAGTAACGGTTATAAATAGTTACATGTCGTGTCGCAGAATTACATGTCAGGGCACAATCGGGCCTTTTAATTAAGGAATTCCTTATTTTTTACCGAAAAAGATAAGCTCTGATTTATATACGGTGACTGCGCCCGCACAAGGTGCGGTTTTCGCTAAATAATTCTGGTTGCAGCAAATGCTCTCGAATTATTTAGAATAGAGATATTATTCATGAAAATTTTGACTGTGTGGTACGTGTTGGTGCGGTGAATGAACCAGAACTGATGATCTCACTGCTCACGCCATGATCCGCTATATCGCGCAACTCTCTCCGCATCACCGCAATCTTTCCCGTCGTGTACATCTTTTTATGGATGTGGCTGGGCAAGTCAATGAAAAACGATGTGGATTGACCAGGCTATACTTTTTGCAAAATGAGCTACAAAAGGAACAACAACCTGATGACGCAGGAAAATGATCTAAAACGTCCGACTCAGGAACTGGAACATAAGCCGATTCACCCCGTGCAGAACGAAGCGCACTACGAAAATGAGGCGAGCAGTAAAGCCGGTGAAACGCTGAAAATATTGACTTCCACGGCAGAAAAAATTCAGCGCCAGCCAACCATCGCACATTTAATCCGTGCTACTGAACGTTTTAACGATCGCCTTGGAAATCAGTTCGGTGCGGCGATCACCTATTTCTCATTTTTATCGATGATCCCCATTTTGATGGTGTCATTTGCAGCGGCAGGTTTTGTCCTCGCTTCTCACCCCATGCTGTTACAGGATATTTTTAATAAAATTCTGCTTAACATCAGTGATCCTGCCCTTGCCGCCACATTGAAAAATACCATTAATACCGCCGTGCAACAGCGTACGACTGTTGGTCTGGTGGGGCTGGCTGTCGCACTTTATTCGGGTATTAACTGGATGGGTAATCTGCGTGAGGCCATCCGTGCGCAGTCACGGGATGTCTGGGAACGTACACCGCAGGACCAGGAGAAGTTTTGGCTGAAGTACCTGCGTGACTTTATCTCATTAATTGGCTTGCTGATTGCTTTAATCGTGACACTGTCCATCACGTCAATCGCCGGTTCTGCGCAGCAATTGATCATTAACACACTGCATCTCAACAGTATTGAGTGGCTGAAACCGACATGGCGCTTAATTGGTCTGGCTATTTCGATTTTTGCCAATTATCTGCTTTTCTTCTGGATTTTCTGGCGCCTTCCACGCCATCGCCCACGTCGCAGAGCGTTGATCCGTGGAACATTTATTGCCGCCATTGGCTTTGAAGTGATCAAAATTGTGATGACTTACACTCTGCCATCGCTGATGAAATCCCCCTCCGGTGCCGCCTTTGGTTCGGTACTCGGTCTGATGGCGTTCTTCTACTTCTTTGCCCGCCTGACACTTTTCTGTGCGGCATGGATTGCTACCGCGCAATATAAAGACGATCCCCGAATGCCAGGCAAAAACCACGCATAATCTATTCATCGGGCTGATTAAAAACGTAAAATTCCAGCCCGATTCATCAAGTCAGAATATAAATCCAGTCCTTAACTTTTATTTAACTAAAAACCAGTTTTATTGACTATATTTTCAATTGTGTGAAGCATTTCATGGAAGTTATTCTGTTCGCGCAAACATTATCCCCTTTTTGTCGGAATTTTGGCCGCTCACGTGTTTTGTTACACATTGAAATATCACTTTTGCTGTGCGTAATATGACCATTCGTTCGTCAAAAAATAAGAAAATATTATGCAAGCAACAGCCACAACACTCGAAAATAACCAGGAATTCACGCCGGTAAACTCGCGTAATAAAGTTCTGGTCGCCTCACTCATCGGTACTGCCATTGAGTTCTTTGACTTCTATATCTATGCCACTGCGGCAGTTATCGTATTTCCGCATATCTTCTTCCCGCAGGGCGATCCAACCGCCGCCACATTACAGTCACTTGCCACTTTTGCCATCGCCTTTGTGGCGCGACCGATAGGCTCAGCAGTGTTTGGTCACTTCGGCGACCGCGTGGGGCGTAAAACTACACTGGTGGCGTCTTTGCTGACGATGGGGATCTCCACGGTGTTAATTGGCCTGCTGCCAGGTTACGCAACCATTGGTATTTTTGCGCCATTATTGCTGGCGCTGGCGCGTTTTGGCCAGGGGCTTGGGCTGGGGGGGGAATGGGGAGGCGCAGCACTTCTGGCGACCGAAAACGCGCCACCGCGTAAGCGTGCACTGTACGGCTCTTTCCCGCAGTTGGGGGCGCCAATTGGCTTCTTCTTTGCTAACGGCACATTCCTGCTGCTTTCGTGGATACTGACCGATGAGCAATTTATGAGCTGGGGATGGCGCGTACCGTTTATCTTCTCCGCCGTGCTGGTCATTATTGGCTTGTATGTTCGCGTTTCACTGCATGAATCACCGGTGTTTGAGAAAGTCGCTAAAGCGAAAAAACAGGTGAAGATCCCGCTGGGTACATTGCTGACTAAACATGTTCGCGTAACCGTACTGGGTACGTTCATTATGCTGGCAACCTACACGTTGTTTTACATCATGACTGTCTACTCAATGACCTTCAGTACCGCAGCGGCGCCTGTTGGCCTTGGTTTACCGCGTAACGAAGTACTGTGGATGTTGATGATGGCGGTTATCGGTTTTGCAGTGATGGTTCCGTTGGCGGGTCTGCTGGCAGATGCTTTTGGTCGCCGTAAAAGTATGGTGGTGATCACTACGCTTATCATTCTGTTTGCCCTGTTTGCCTTTAACCCACTGTTGGGTTCTGGTAATCCAGCATTGGTGTTTGTTTTCCTGCTGCTGGGCTTGAGTTTGATGGGCCTGACCTTTGGTCCGATGGGGGCGCTGCTGCCGGAGCTGTTCCCGACGGAAGTCCGTTATACCGGAGCATCGTTCTCCTATAACGTATCGTCGATTCTCGGGGCGTCTGTTGCGCCGTATATCGCGGCCTGGTTGCAGACTAACTATGGGTTAGGCGCGGTGGGGTTATATCTGGCGGCGATGGCCGGACTGACGTTAATTGCCCTGCTGTTAACGCATGAGACGCGGCACCAGTCGTTGTAGTCGTTTTAACTGCCGGATGTCAGACATCCGGCAACTATCATCACTTCTTCATCTGCGACAAAATTGTCCGGCACTGATTAGCCTCCCCTTCGGAAGGTGAGATCAGTGCCAGCAATGCTGCCGCTGGCGTAACCAGCGTTGCCAGTGCCGCCGCAACGGCACCACGAGCAATCAACGGCCCGGCTTTCACCCCAGCTTGCGGATTTTTAAACGTCCCACGCACATACAGCGGCGAACGCAGCGTGATAATGCGAATCCCTTTACTTTCTGGATCGATAGTTAAATCCAGCTGTTCCGAAGCAAAACTTGCCGTGCCGGTAACATTGATCAACGCATTCTCGGTATCAAAAGCGAAAATCTGCGGACGCGCCACACCGTTGGCAATATCCAGATTCGCCGCCGCGCAGTTCACCCGCACCTCATCGTCACCAAATATCGCACCGACAATGTAGTTACCAACATTCAGCCCGACAATCTCCATCAGGTTGCGGCTCACCAGCCCGTCATTCATCAACAGTTTCAGGTTGCCATTACTGTTGCCTAAAAGCGCCGCCACCGAGTTACCGCTACCGCGTAGTTCCGCGTCACCGTTCATTTCCCCCAGCGTCTTCTGCATCAGTTCCACATCGGGCATCAGTTCTTTCAATTTCAGCCGACGAGCCTGAATATCTGCCCGCCCTTGCATCGGCTTTTTATCGCCTTCCAGATGAATATTCGCCGCAATGCTGCCGCCAGCCATGCCAAATTTCAGCGGTTGCAAGCGCAGGTCAGCATTTTTGAGGATGATATGAGTAGAAAGATCGCTAATCGGCAGGCTACTGCCATGCTCAATGCGCCGCCCTTTGAAACGGACATCGGCATCCATGACGTCCCATTTATCAGTTTCGAAGCGGTCATAAGGCAGCACTTTGCCCGCAGGCTGAACGCTTTTTTCGCCTTTCTTCTGCTCAGCCCGCTTTGATTTTTCTGCACCTTTCCCGGAATCAACGCCAATTAACGGCCCTAAATCTGCCAGCCGCAATTGCCGCGACTCGACATCACCTTCCAGTTTTGGCCGTGGCTTGCCGGTGGTGTAGACCAGAGAACCGTGAATATCGCTATCACCAATGCGCCCGTTAAAGCCCCGATAATCAAAGACCGACGATTTTTCAGTGTCGATTTTCGCTACCAGCCGACCATCCGTTTCAAACGGCGGGGTATCGGGCAGCAGAACGCCCGTCAGTTCATAGAGATTACCCAGCGAATCGCCAGAAAATTTAAGCCGTAAATCGACCCCGCCCATTTTCATTGGATCATTCACGACGCCATCAAAAGCGACGCGAGTATTCCCGGAGCGAAAATCAGCCTGTACCGGAAACGGTGTACCTTCGCCGCGCAGCGCCAGCATACCGCCAATTTTCCCCTTACCCGTGAGTGGTTCGCCGTTATAACGTCCCTGCGCCTTCAGGCCAAAAACGTAATCGCCGACCTTCTCTTTGTCCGCGTTCCCTTTCGAACCGGTAACTTCGCTGAACGGCAGCGGCTTGCCTAACGGATCGACAAAAATTTCCAGATCCGCTTTGCTTACTTTGTCATCAATGGCGATCCGCCCTTGATCGAACAGAATATTATCCAGCCGAAACGACCACGCCGACGACTTTGCATTCGCGTCTTTGTTGTCATCGTTGGCGAGATTAAACGTCCAGTTATTGTTCTTTTCGGAGAGGCGAATCAGGCGCGCGTCGGGCTTTTCGAGTTTGACCCACGGCAGCCAGACCGTTTTAGTCAGCAGCGCCAGCGGTGCCAGTGTTGCCTCTACGCGTGGCAAATGCACCATTGTGACTTCGGGAATATCTGGTGGGTTGCCGAGAATGATGTCTTCCGCGTGTATATGGGGCCACGGCACCCAGCTGCGCCAGCCGGTTTCCTGTTTTTGCCGCTCCCATATCACGCCTAAATCACCCCGAATAGCGAACGGGCGATTCAGTTCAGTAGAGACTTTCTGGTTGATGGTCGGTTTAAGGCGATTCCAGTCAAAGGTCGCAATCAACACAATAGCCACGACGATCAACAACAAGAAAGCCCCTACGATGCTGGCGGTTATTTTGCCTGCTCTTGTCATATTCGCTTCCTCAATTAATTCCTTGCCAGTCCTAAAGATAGACCAGCCAGGCATAAAATGAGGCAGCTACAGCGACAGGATGGCGTCTTCCAGTGTATCCAGCGGGGCGGGGCGTGAAAGAAAATAACCCTGTGCAGCACAGGCCGGTGAACGCTGAACGTCTTGCCACTCTTCCTGCGTCTCGATACCTTCGACGATCACACCGCGACAGTAGCGATTCATCAGATGCAACAACATGTTAAACAAATTGCGCCCTTCGGTGGTCTGGCGCAGCATGATAAACAGCTCCCGCGCCACTTTGATGTAGTCATAACGTACTTCGCTCAGGGCTGAGAAATTCGCCATTCCTGTACCAAAGTCGTCCAGCCACAATGGGCCAAACTCACAGAGGGATGCCAGCGAGGCCTCTTTCGGCAGACGGATATGTTCAACAAGTTCAAAGCGTAGCCAGGGATGACGCTCCATAAATGCCAGTATTTCTGGATGCTGGCGAAGTGCCAGCAGTGTCGGGCCGTCTACATTCACCGAGGCCAGCAGATCGTTCTTTTGAAAAAACGACGCTTTTTGTTCCAGTGCTTGCAACTGTTCCTTTATGACATCTACGCGGTGACGGACGGCAACTTCTGCAAAATACCGATCCGGGGCAATACGTAAATCTGGATTATCAGGATGTGTGACTACCGTCAGTAGCTCAACAGCCATTAGTCGCCCATGAACATGGTAGATAGGTTGCCAGGTATAAGCGCGTTCACATTGCAGCCAAAAGCGCCGTTCCTGTAAGCTTTCAATGTTTGTATCAGGGATGCTGAGTTTCTGAATAACCTGCTTCATCAAATGTCCCGTGATTAAGTATTTGCGCCTGAACCCAACAATGGTTATCGGCGCGCATGTCCGGAACTTTACTCACCGTTATCAGTGAATTCATTGCAGAATCTGTACTGGTTCAAAAAAATAATAAAACAGCGTTTTAATATTGTTGACCATCCCCCTACCGCAGCGCACACTAGCGCTAATTTTCTTCTGAGCAGGTTGCACAACTATGTCTAAAAAAATTGCCGTCATTGGCGAATGCATGATTGAGCTTTCCGAGAAAGGCACTGATGTACACCGTGGTTTTGGTGGTGACACTCTGAATACGTCTGTTTATATCGCTCGTCAGGTTAAGGCCTCGGATTTGTCCGTACACTATGTCACCGCACTTGGCACTGACAGTTTCAGTGAGCAGATGCTGACCTCATGGCAGGGTGAAAACGTCGATACTTCACTGATCCAGCGTATGGAAAACCGCCTGCCGGGTCTTTATTACATCGAAACCGACAGCACCGGCGAACGCACCTTCTACTACTGGCGCAACGAAGCTGCGGCAAAATTCTGGCTGGAAAGCGAGCAATCTGCCGCCATTTGCCAGCAACTGGCAAAATTTGACTATCTCTACCTGAGCGGTATCAGCCTTGCGATTTTAAGTCCGGTGAGTCGCGAGAAATTGCTGACTCTACTGCGTGAATGCCGCGCCAACGGTGGCAAAGTTATTTTCGACAATAACTACCGTCCGCGCCTTTGGGCCAGCAAAGAAGAGACGCAACAGGTCTATCAGCAAATGCTGGAATGTACTGACATCGCCTTCCTGACTCTGGATGATGAAGATGCGCTCTGGGGTAACAAACCGGTTGAAGACGTGATTGCCAGAACGCATAAAGCTGGCGTGAAAGAAGTGGTTGTGAAACGCGGTGCGGACTCCTGCCTGGTTTCTATTGTTGGCGAAGCGTTGATTGACGTTCCGGCGGTGAAACTGCCGAAAGAGAAGGTCATTGACACCACCGCAGCGGGTGACTCTTTTAGCGCAGGCTATCTCTCTGTTCGCCTGACAGGCGGCAACGCTGAAGACGCTGCAAAACGCGGACATCAGACTGCCAGCACCGTTATTCAGTATCGCGGGGCGATTATTCCTCGCGAAGCCATGCCTCAGTAAACAACGCATCAATCATAGCGGAGATATTAATGGAATAATTTCTCCGCTAAATAGTTCCGCATTATACTTTCTGTTATTGATCACATGAATTGCGGGTTCAAATGCCCTCTCGCAAATGGATTTTTGCCATTTCACTCATCGTTTTTATCGGCTCTGGATATGGGCTGCTGACCCGGCTTATGCCGCAAAAAACACGCCCCCTCGATCAACAAGTCTATATCTGGCAGCGTTTGTGGACCGCGCAACATGAGGATGCACTAAAACAGAGCCGTAATCTGTTCTCAACATTACGCATTCTGGGGCTGCAAGTTCACCCTCAGGAAGGTATACGCTACACAGCCGTTAATAAAACACTTATAAAACAAGAGGGTCGCCCCGTCTGGCTGGTTGCACGACTGGACAGTCAGCTCTCCCATGTTAATCAACAAAATGTTGTGCAGAACATTGTACGAACAATGAATGAGTGGAAAGAGGCGGGTATTAAGCTGGCTGGCATTGAAATTGATTACGATGCGCCAACGGCAAAATTGGTGGAATACCAACAGTTGCTAAGAACATTGCGCCAGAATCTTCCCGCGGAATTAAAACTCAGTATTACTGCATTACCTGACTGGCTGAATTCACCACATTTGTCTTCGCTTCTGGCTAACGCCGATATTTCTGTTTTGCAGGTGCATACAGTGTTATCGCCGCAACAGGGATTATTCGACAGTAAACTGGCTGAGCGCTGGAGCACGCAATATGCACGTATTTCTCCCCATCCTTTTTACATCGCTCTGCCCGCTTACGGTTCTGCGCTGACGCGCGATAACCGTATTGAAAGCGAAGCCCCACTGTATATCGCACAAGAGTTGCTGGAGCTGAGTGTGGCGCCACAAACGTTGGCTGATTTTACCCAACAGCTGGAGCAAAAACCGCCCTCAGGGTTACTGGGATTTATCTGGTTCCGCCTCCCGCTGGCAAATGATCGCCGTTCCTGGTCCCTGTCAACCCTGGATGCCGTTATTCACCATAAACCTCTGACGCCGCGCTGGTCTTTGATAATTTCGCCACAGACTGACAAGCAACTTATTGATTTGGCCATTAAAAACAATGGTGATATTGACGCGCCATTGCCACAACAGATCGAGCTACCTGCTGCTCAATGCACATATGCTGATGGCGCAGGCCATTATCAGGCACAAACCAACGCATCCTCGTTACGTTTTATTCGCATCAGTACCAGGCAGTTGCGTGCTGGTGAAAGCAGTGCGCTGGGATGGGCGCGATGCACCCCAAATTTACAAGGAGAGTCAATGTTATCCCCTAAAATATCGCGGCTTTCCGTTGTTGTATTTCTCTCGCTAATTAACGCCAACGTTAATGCCTGTGGACCATTTATTCCCAATCATCTGTTAACTGACCGCAATAGCGCACTGCTGGAAATGCCAAATGGCAGTTTTGTCTTTGAAGTACAACAGTTGGTTAAACGCGATCCTGGTTTACCAGTATGGCAAGAAAATACGCCTGAAGAGGCAACGCAGACAGATAATGATGCTGAACCTCCTGTGCAAAATCGGGCTCTGGAACTTTATTATTCAGGAGCTAAGGATTTCCATCAGGGAAAATACGATAGCCCATACTTTCAGCAATTATTAGCCTTGCCGAAAACAGAGCAAGGAGAATGGCGTCTTGCTGCGCTATATAGTCTGGCAAGGGGGGGATTTGATGCCTCTGACGACGAGCTCGATCTTATAATCAATAAAGGCGGCTTTAATCAGCAACTTGCTGAACAGGCCATACAGCGTTATCAGCAAATCATTGAAGAAGTACGTAATGGAGCAGCCGATCCTGAATTGCTCTCTCTCGCCAGTCTCGGTCAGATTGGGCATTATTATCTGAAAAAAGGTGATGTCGTTGCGGCAGTAAAAATGTATGCCCGGCAAGCGGCCCAGGGTTCGCCCTCCGGGAAAGCGTCGCTACGGATGATTTCGCTATATCTAACCAGGGAGAAAAATTTACCACTGCTGGAGTCGGTTATTCATGATCCTCTGGTTCAGCAACTGGTAATCGCAGAGCTCTTTATTCGTCATGACTGGGGGTATGTTAGCGAAGCCTGTACTGAAGACCTTGTAGATTATACCTGTCCAACGCATCGCGACCGTTTAATTAAGTTGCTAAGTCAACACAGAGTTAAAGGATTTAGTTATAGCGATCGCCTGGCAGCACTGGCGTATCGGGCAGGAAATTATTTGTTAGCACAAACGCTGTTGCAGGATTCGCCAGAAAGTGGATTAAGCGAATGGTTAAAAGCAAAAATGGCATTACGAGCCGGAGATATTCCACTGGCAACGCGTCACTATGCTCGCGCAGCCCCGCTGTTCCCGACCGATGAAGTGTGGGGAAGTATGGACCCGGAAAGTCCTTATTATCATGGAGATAAAGTTATTATCCCATCCTGCCGTATTGCCAGTGAGAAGGCGATTTTGGCATTAAAACGCGATGATTATCTTCAGGCCACCGCATTGTTTTACCAGGCCAAAGATCTCTTTTGGGCCGATTTAGCCTGGGTTGCAGAAAACGTTTTGACCTTGCCGGAGTTACAGGCATTTGTTGAAAAAAACGTACCGGTACCTCAGCACCCTTTAAAACCTGTAGATTTAAATAATAACAATGACGGTTATTATCTTTCGCCAGATATCGTTCCAACGGATGTTAAATTACGTGCGCTATTAGGGAGACGATTAATTCGTCATGGCCAGTACCAGCAGGCCATCAATTGGTTTGATATTCCCAATTATCGCCAGGCCGCACAAAAACTGGCTGATTTAATGGCGATAGCAAAAAATAAAAACATCCCTGATAAGCAACGCGCCCAGGCGCAATACGAAGCTGCGCGGCTTTTGCGCTTCAGTGGTATCGAATTAGTGGCTTATGAAATGTATCCCGATTATGCCATTACCAGTGGGCAGTATTCAGAACCCTTTGAATACAGCAATAACGATCAGTGGATAAGTCGTAAAGAAAAACAACGTATTCACCATGCCATCCCCACCGCTGATGAGCATTTTTTGCATTACCGCTGGCAGGCCGTAGCGTGGGCAGAAAAAGCCGCTGATTTATTGCATCCAAAAACTCAATCCTGGGCCGCAATATTATGTAATGCTAACAGCTGGATAAAATTTCGCGACCCGGCATTAAACCATGTGCTCTGGCAACGCTATGTGCAGAATGGAAAAGCATTTCCATGGGCTGCCAGTTTTGGTCAAGATTGTCCAGAACCTGTTTTTACTGCGGTAATAAAGAGATGAAATTGTAAGGTGCCAGGATTGTAGACAAAGTGCGCTTTTTTTATGCCGGATGTGGGCCCAATTAAAACACTTTATCAGGTCTGGAAAATCGTGCAAACTCTACTCGAATAATTTAGAGGATAGATTGTTTTTATTCCTGATATCTGCCATCAATGTCCAGACATTACTATCGTAATGGTTATATCCTTGTATGTTAAGATAATTTAACTTTCCCATGTTGCGTAAAAAACTTATTTTACCATCAACTATTTTTGTATTTTCAGTAATATTTAATCGTTCTAAATTTTTGAGATTAATTAATGACGATATACCTGAAATATCTCCCATCTTTGATAAACCAAGTCTTTTTATTGTTGCCAGTTGACTTATCTCAGAGATTAATGAATCTTCTAATTTTTTGCATGCCGATATCGAAATTCTTTCAATATTAATTAGTTCTTTTAAAAATTTTGTATCAGTTGTCCTTGTCAATCCTGAAATTATAATTTCTTTTAATGACTCAATAAAACCTAATGCAGGCAGTGCCGGAATATTACTATTTTTGAACTCTATTGATTGCAGAACTGAACTACATACTTCATGTTCTTTTTTTTCTTTAAAATCAAGTAATAAAATTTTTTTCAAACTATTATGATTAAAAATATTATCCACACCGTTACGCCTAATTAACACAGCTTCCTCAAGTTGTGGGAGATTGGATAAATCTATCCTTATGGTATCATCATTTAATAGATGCAGGCGTTGCAGTTTATTGAACGAGTATAATAATTCAATATCTTTTACATTATTACTTGGTATGTGTATTTCCTCGAGAAAATCTAATTTAGTCAGTACTGCCAAATCATTTACTGCTAATGACAGTACTATTCCCTTGACACCATTTTTTCGCATTAATTCATTAAGATGGTTTATATCATCATGTGGTTCATAGAGATAAACACTATTTCCCCATGAGCCATAAGATTTTATCTTACGCATAAATTTACCATTATCAGATAAAATTAAATGTTTTCATTTTCAGAAACTTATTTTATTAAAATCACCGTGCGGAAATCTTTCCATTTATAACAAAAAATACGTTGTCGCGGAAAAAATTATTACAACGCTCAATTTCGTGTAAAAAAGTAGTTTTCACATTATGGAATAAAATTACCCATTGGGCAAGCTTACAACAGCCAACACCTGGCAAGGAATGGTGTAAGATTGTCTCTGTCCATGGCAGAGATTCTGAACATAAACGCGCCTTATTTAGTACAATAGACGGACTTATTATGTGGCGAATAACCACTTGTTGTGCCGTTTAATTTAGGAAGGGAAATGTTTTCGGTCAGAGTAAATATTGCAATGATATGTTCTCTATTTTCCCCATCATACTAAAAATTTGTCAAACCGATACCCACCAGGGAGGGCAACTATGCTCCACGCCATAAAACTTTTTCTCAGCATAATGATAGAAGTAAAGATCATTATCGGTAATATCCAGTCCAAATTTATAATATGCGCAACTTTCATGGAGTAAAAAATGAAGTAACTTATCAGATGGAATAATAAATCCTCTGACTCTCATATGGGTATCTATAGTTGGTGTAAAAAAAAGAATATCTGATGGTGAAGCTACTTTCTGAAAGAAAAGTTCTTGGATAAATATCAACCCAGCATGATGGTCATAAGAAAAATCGTCTTCAAACGTATTTTTTAATGTATAATAATTCAAGGTATAATTGTTATTTACCAGTATGCTCTCCATAGATTCTACAGAAAGACCTTTTTTATATGGCACGGTTAAACCATGACTAATAAATGGGAAAAGGTTGTTTATCGCTTTGTTAAGGTCTGAAGTATTGAGTTCGATTATCATTTCACACTCTGTTTATCAGAAAATACTTTCAATAACCCAATGAGAACTAATCACCATCAAAAATAACAACTTCATGATTTTTGCTTGCAGTCAAAAGAAATCTAATAAATTTAACAAATTCTTCATTATTATTATCGCGAAGATAATCTATTACTATTTTTTGATGTTCAGGATAAAGAATGGTTTTACCATAACAGTCGATATATACGCCTGTCTTTGATCGCAAGTAGATAAAAGCATCATCAAGCATACTGATAGTTTTATCTTTTAACTGGATAGACGGTTCACAACCACATTTGTCTGAAAAATAAGAAACGTCAAGCATCATTTAAACTCACAAGAAGATATCATTAAATGAAATTAATTTTTAACCAAAAATACATCCGCGACTTTTCTTGGTACTTCGTAAATCTCGAACCCCTCGTATTTTGTCATCCATTCTTCAGGGGCGGTATCGAAAAGGAACTGAACGCCACCCATTGAAACGATACATCCATCGGTTACATTAGGTTTTTCCAATTCAAAAACAACACTCCATGCATTATTTTGCCAGTCAGTTTGCTCATCTGGAAATCTGGAGACGGAATAGTATCTACCGATGGGAGGAGCGCTCCTTCTACCACCTTCTTTTTCTGTAAGCCAAACAACCTTTGCACGATACATATGTTCTCTCTTATTAATTAAGTATGAATTATATATGTAATCATAAATAGAGTTTTATTGCTTAGTACAAGTTATTTTATGTGCTCCATAAAATTATTAAACATCACCATTAGTGAATCATAAGTATAGAATTCATTTCGCTGATTTAATTTATAGTCACCCGTTTCAACGCATATAACCTCTGACATACAACTTAAATCATCCCAAACGGTAAACCTGGCAATATAGTTATCATTTTCAAAATCAATCACTATGCTGGTTGATAATGTATTGTTATTGCAACTAACATTATGCTCGTAATTTTCCTGCACCCATAAAATAAACTTCACAATAATACATGGCTGATTCTGGAAGTTTGAAACTTTGATCATAAAAGAAGTCCCTGAAGCCGTGGGTAGGATGAATCAACCGGTGGTAAAAACATATCCACTTCGTTAAGCAACTTTGCACAATAACGATCAATTACGGCTCTAGATACTATTAAACCGTCAGCAGGTTTCTCTCTTGCAAGATAGAGAAAGAAAATACAGACATTATTTTAATAATAGTACCCAAAGTGAGATTTTTAATCTGAACTGCATTAAGCCATGTCTTGCCATTTGCCAAAACTTCTTTGAATGCTATGCGCGTTGCATTACGAGCCGCCTCTTCCAGTACAGAGATGTAGCCGCTTTTGACCCTTTTCGAAGTCATGGAAGGTTACCTCACAATCTAAGATACTTAATTTATAGTATAATTAAATATCGCACTGATATTTTTTATATAAATCTATTTCAGCCAACACATATTCACTAAAAACAAATTTAGTTTTCTCTATTTCGCGACCTTCGGTATAACAATATACATAAGGATCATCATCTTTTTCAATAAAAAACAATGCTGAATAGCCCTGATGCAATAAAAACGAGAACATACTATAAGGAACATCAATATTATTATCTTGCATCAATTCAATTGTGCATTCATTTATATCATCAATGTCTTTAAATAAGATATCTGTACCTTATTTAAAATTACCAGCGCTTTCACCAAGTAAAGATAAAAATATTTTATAAAATAGCGGTAATTCCCCGTATTTATTCTCTAATTGTTGTATCTGATCAATAGTACATCCTTTAACGACCAATTTCTTAGACTCTATAATAGAAATGAGTTTGTTTAATTCATCGATATACACTGACCTTTCCACATTATTCCTATGGTTCATAACGTAGTTTTGTTTTTTCATTTTCTTTATAATCCTGATATATCATTTTACTTGTGTGAAATTCCTATTGATCAGGCAGTGAAGACGAGCGATCGCATGATCGTTGCCAGGCGCAGTACCAAGTCTCAAGGACACGAAACTACATTGCTGTTGTCGATAAAGAATAAATTTTTTATGTAATGCTGGGAATTTTTTCCGAGCCTGATGAATATAATCATCGTAATTAATGGTTATTTTATCTCCTTCTATTAGATCATAACTTCCTTCCTTATCAATTTGTATCAGTTTATTTTCCGCTTTTTTCTGTTTATTTTAATAAGAATGCGCTTTTATGAAATTTATCATTTAGGGTCATATATTTTCTCTTTTTTAGAAATACAGAACGCGTTACTTGATATATACCGGAGTCCAGAGTGATATGAACAATATGCTTAATAAGTATATTTTCATAATAGGCTTATTAAAAATTTACTGTAGTACACTTAACTTCTGCAACAGTCGCGAAGACCAGTACCTTTATATTGTATTCAGCAAATAAATCACATAACTCACTTTGTGCTGAGTTTATGCGAATTATTTATGATTAGCCGCACGCTACCGCTGTGCCCGTAAAAATATGAGAGGGTATATAACGCTAACTGATTAATTACCATTAAACCCGGTAGCATGGGAAAATGCTACCGGGCTTGTTATTACTGTGCTGGCGGAATATCTGAAACTTCCGGATGCACGTCATCTGTCTCAACAGCGGCGGGAGCGGCTGCTGGTTTCGGTGCCATAATTTGATCCCACGTCGCTTGCAGCTCCTTCATGTTGTATTCCGGCTCACCTTTAGGTTGCAACAGAATCAATGCCATTTCTCGGGAGAGCTGCTGACGCAGATCCTGATTCAACATTTCAACAGTCAGGCTATTAAGGAAATCCTGGCGCAGTTTCTGATACTGCTCCGGCGCGATATCCACCACCTGGTTTTGCAGCGAACGCATCCGCTGACTCATTAAAATGTCGGTATCAGCACGCGCATAAGTAGCAAACAGCTTCTGCAGTTCAAGTTTCTTCTGCGCCACCAGCGCATTAAATTCCTCTTCTGGCAGACCATTGTCGCGTACTTTTGCCAGTTCGCGGGCAACCGTGTTCAGATTCGCATTCAGTTTATCATTGGGCGATTCAATATTGATTGCACACTGGGCGCGAAGGTAAAGCACCCGACAGTCAAAGCCGAGTCCGATATCTTTACTGTTGTTTTTGCTCAGCATTTGCTGAACATGCCAGAACAGCGCTTCACGGGCGAGATCCGCACGCCAGTAACGCTGTAGGGCCGAAGACTCACGGATCGGCTGCCATGGGTTATCCCACATGATCGACAACCGGTCATCGCGTACAGCATTGGTCATAATACTGACCGCTTCTGCCCGCAGAGGGGAAAGAGTCGGTACAGGAGCTGGGGTTTGACGTTTACCTTTCAGTTCGCCAAATGTCTTGTTGATTTGCTCCGCGACAGAACGCGCATCAACATTCCCCACCACAATGAGCGTCATCGCATCCGGGGTGTACCACTTTTGGTAGAACTCATGAATTTTCTCTGCATCAACCGGCTGTTTCAGCGGATCTGCCGGATCATGCCCTAACAGCGTTGATCCTTTAAGCCGATAGCGCCACCAACCTTCTTTGGTATCCAACGGCCAGGTTGCCACCATATCCTGGCTTTGCAGTGCATGTGCCACCGTTTCGGGCGTCACTTTTAAGTTGCCAGAGATATTCGCCAGATACGACAACGCTTCTTTCAGTAAGTCGTTGCGATTATTTGGCAGACTAAGATTAAACAGCGTGGAATCGTATGAGACGATTACCGGCGGCATGGGGCGTTTAGGATCAACCCCCTGCTGCCACAATGAACGGGCCTGTGCGGTTTCAAGACCGCCATTTTGTGTCAGCGCAATACGTGGAATGGCATGGCTATAACCGCTCTGTTGGGTACTTTCGGCGAGCGAACCGGTATTTACCAGCAGACGGACCTCAATGCGGTCACTTGGTCGCTGGGGCGTGGCTAACACTTGCCACTGTAAACCATTAGAGAGCGTCCCCTGTTGCCATGCCGGGTCAGGCTGGAGCGCATCTGCCTGCACATAGCCAGCAGTGGCCATCACCAGCAAACCGCCCGCTAAAAGTCGAATTTTTGTGCCCTGCATGTGAACCCCTGATCAACATTCCTGGTAATAAAAGACTGGCCGGATGTGGTCAGCCTGAATATGACGTTAAAAACACTTCGTGTTAGACCGCAAGAACATGAAAATGTCACGGAAGAAGTGAAATAAACCCGAATTCTCCCAGGAGGTGAATTCGGGCACAGGGGTCAATTATGCGCAAACACCCGCACTCGTGGAAGGGAATGCGGGCATAAGTGGTGAGATTAAGAGGATAATTCGTGCGTTTTGCCATCCGGCGCACGATTATTCAGCACATCGTCCAGTTTTTTGTGGTCCAGTTCTTTCACCCACTTCGCAACAACGATGGTTGCTACGCCGTTACCGACCAGGTTAGTCAGCGCACGAGCTTCTGACATGAAGCGGTCGATACCAAGAATTAGCGCCAGACCCGCTACCGGCAAATGGCCCACCGCAGAGAGCGTCGCCGCCAGCACGATAAAGCCACTGCCCGTTACCCCGGCAGCCCCTTTGGAAGAGAGCAACAACACAATTAATAGCGTGATTTGGTGGACGATATCCATCTGACTGTTAGTGGCCTGGGCGATAAACACCGCCGCCATTGTCAGGTATATCGATGTGCCATCAAGGTTAAACGAGTAGCCTGTCGGGATGACCAGCCCCACCACCGATTTCCGGCAGCCAAGTTTCTCCATCTTATCGAGCATACGCGGCAGCGCCGACTCGGAAGAAGAAGTCCCCAGTACAATTAGCAGTTCTTCACGGATGTAGCGGATAAATTTGAAGATACTGAAACCGGTCGCTTTGGCGATTGAACCTAATACCAGCACCACAAACAGGATACAGGTGATGTAGAAGCAGATAATCAGCTGCCCCAGTTGCATCAGTGTGCCGACGCCGTATTTACCGATAGTAAACGCCATTGCCCCGAACGCACCAATAGGTGCCAGACGCATGATCATATTGATGATGCCGAAAATGACCTGCGAGAAACTTTCGATAACGTTAAAAATCAGTTGGCCTTTGCTGCCCAGACGGTGAAGCGCAAAACCAAACAGTACGGCAAACAGCAGCACCTGCAGAATGTTACCGCTGGCAAATGCGCCAATGACGCTCGCCGGGATGACATCCATAATAAAGGCGACAATGCCCTGATCTTTCGCCTGATCGGCGTAAACCGCTACCGCTTTCGCATCAAGCGTTGCCGGATCGACGTTCATTCCGGCACCAGGTTGCACGACGTTAACGATGATAAGACCAATAATCAGCGCGATGGTACTGACAATCTCAAAGTAAAGCAGTGCAACGGCACCGGTACGGCCAACCGCCTTCATGCTTTCCATGCCTGCAATACCGGTTACCACAGTACAAAAGATGACAGGAGCGATGATCATCTTGATGAGCTTAACGAAGCCGTCGCCAAGCGGTTTCATTTGCTCGCCTATTTCAGGATAGAAATGGCCAAGGAGAATACCAATGGCTATCGCTGTCAGGACCTGAAAGTAAAGGCTTTTAAACAGAGAGGTTTTCATAGGGTGTCCTTTAGTAAAACCACAGGTCTTGTAAGGTTATGGGGTACCTGCGGCCCTAAAATAACACCAACACAACATATCAGAAATGTACCTGGATCATACTTGAAACAAGAATGTTAAAAAATTTGATCTGGCTCGCATAAGCCAGACCTTTTTAAAGTTTTGTAATCAGTCCAGGTAACGTTCAGCGAACAAATCTATTGGCACAGCTCGCGCAAACAGGAAGCCCTGAGCGATACCCACTCCCGCCTTCGCCAGCCAGTCGCGTTGCGCTTCTGTCTCCACACCTTCAGCAATCATTTCCAGGCCCAGGCTTTGCGCCAGCATAATGATGGCGCGGATCATGCTGTCATCATCAGGTAAGCCTTCAACAAACATCTTGTCGATTTTCAGGACATCGACAGGTAGTGATTTCATATGCTGTAACTGACGAAGCCCGGCGTAGCCCATACCAAAATCATCCAGCGCAATACGCACTCCGGCGTTACGTAACGGACGCAGGATAGCTACAGCAGCATGTGGGTCGTCAATACGGCGGCTTTCTGTCACTTCCAGAATTAACATGCCCGGTTGTACACGGTAGCGGCTCAGTAACCCAAGCAGCTCTGGCACCATATTCGGGTGCATTAATTGCAGAGCAGAAAGATTCACCGATAGCGGCATATTTATCCCGCGTTCCTGCCAGGCAGAAAGCAAGCGACAAGACTCCTCCAGCACCCACTGGCCCACAGTGACCATTAGCCCACAAGATTCAATGCGCTCAATAAGGCCATCAGGCAATTCCCAGCTTCCATCTGGCTGTTGCATCCGCAATAAAACTTCGGCGCTCAGCACCTTACCGCTGGTCATATCAACCTGCGGTTGTAACCAGAGAGCAAACTGATGATTTTCAAGAGCATTGAGAATATCGCTCTCTTCGGTCAGCCGTTGCTGGGCGGCTTCCATCTGTTTTGGTTCAAAGAACTGAATTTGATTTTTGCCCTTACGCATTGCGGTAAATGCTGCCGAAACCGCATGACCATATAGTTGCTCAGCGCTTAAATCACCATGCAACATCGCCACACCGATGCTGCCGCTGGGGCGCAGTTGGATAGATTCAATCGGCAGGCGTTCATTCATGATAGTAAGTACTTGCTGACCTAAAGTAATAGCATGCCATGGCTCCTGTACACCGTTGGCGATCACCGCAAAGTCATAACCGCTGATTTGCGCCAGTACCATGCGTGGCGACAACACTGACTTCAACTTCTCCACCAGCGTGAGTAGCAGGATTTCCCGTTGCGCTTCTTTCAGCACACCCGCAGTATCACGTAGCGTTTCACAAGTGATAATCATCAGTGCGGTGGTTTGTTTACGCGCTACCACCTGTTCCAGCATTTCCATTAGCAACGCTTTGTTTGGCAAATCAGACACCGGGAAGCGCAGCGCGTTTTCGCTTTGCTCTTCATAATGGCGTTGCATAAGTTGCTGATTAAGGTTGTAACTGCGTACCAGTAAACCGATTTCATCGTCATGGTGAAGCCGTGGTAACGCCAACTGGTGACCAATCAGTTCCTGTGGCGGAATGGCGTTAAGTTCACGCGCGATATTACGTAAAGGATGTAAAATCAGTCGATTAATGCACCAGCTGATGGCGACGGTCAGGATAAGCGACAAAAGTAAGTAAATGGTCACTAACGTAGATAAGGTGCTCATCACAAACTTGTACATGCGGAAGGAGTCCGCCTGTAATACCAGATAAGCAATCGGCTGCGGGTTAGCCGGGCGTTCCAGCGAGTAAACGCCCAGCGAGATTTGTACCGGTAGCTCAAACAGCCGAGTGACCATTACCGGCACCGGGCGTTCAGGGATAAAGCTCTTACGCAGCGCCTGAAACTGATTAGGCAGCACCACATCAGCGCGACTGACCACGCCAGCAGGTTTGATACTTGAGAGAATGGCCTCCGCCTGGGGAATATCACCCTTGAGAATGGCGGAGGATAAAGGTTCGCGGACAGAGCGAGCAATGCTTTCCAGTTGCGTAGCCGTGTTATAGCGATTCTGCTGGACCAGGTGGAACAGCAAAACGGTGCAAAAAACAAAGACAAACACCAGGACAACGGCCGCAACCACTGCCATCTGCTTGATTGTTAACGAACGACTAACGCGCAAATTGTCTCCCTCCGGAAATCCCAGACTGCCGCCCGAGTATACCTGATCGTAGCGGCATTAAGAGAGGCGCTATCTGAAAACTTACCAGTCGGCGTAAGGTATCAGCGGCTGCGGCGGTAAATCCATGTCACCCTGCCATCCGGCGGCTGAATACCGCACGTAGAGCAGGAAGTGGCTGGGCGTGTAATCCTTCGCTTGCTGGATATCAATTGCCGTACCGACAAACCAGTTGGATGTGACGCGACGCTCAAGTAATGCCCGCGCCGTATAGCCAAAGCCCTGACTGCTGCCGCCATCGTTGGATTGCCGCGCAGCTTCTTCCTGCCAGTCAGTCGGGATCAGATTCATCAGCGGATACCGCGGCATGGTTTTGGTGCGCGAATGCGACCACGAGCCTGAAGCACCAAGTTCCCACGACCAGTTTTCCGTCCGCTCACGCCACATCACCGGCACTGCAAATGACAGGTATTCCTGTGGACTGTAGTAGCCGCCCTGACCAAGTGAGTACCCACTCAGGTCTTTGTCGTAATGCCAGATCATGTTGTTCAGGCCGATTGTCACACGGCGATTATTCTGGTTGATGATCTTATAGTAATAGCCCGTCATCCAGCGCACGCGCCAGTTATCTTCGACATTTTTACCGGTTAACTGGTCGCCGCTAAGCGATGCCCAGACGCCGTTTGCTTCACCTTTATCGTAACTCAGGCTTAGTCCTACGCCGTCGGCACGCACGCCGCCCCATTTTTTCCCGGTATTGCTCGGGGAGTCTTTTTGCCCGCCAAAGGCCAGCAAAGAACTGGAGATGGGCCGACGATGGGCGTTAACGGTGTAACCAATCGGCCCGATATCATCGCTGTAACTAATGCCGCCAACCACATCCACCACGTTGAAGCCCATCGGCGTGGTGCCGATATCCCAGCTCCAGGTGTCGTTGCGCCAGCCGACCGCCACGCTGGCACCAGAATCCGACTGGCTGCGGTTGCCACTACAGTCGTGCAACGTACAGGTGCCCCAGTTGTCATTCCATTTGCCATCGGCATTAGTGGAGAAACTGCCGACGTTCATATTGACGAAATCACTGCGAAAGAACATCCGCCCGTCAGAATATGGCGAGTCCACCTGCAACATAGTGGTGTGCGCTTTCAGATCGGAGTAACCACCGGTGCCGCTTGATCCCCAATAATCATGCTCAAGGGTGACGTTAAGATCCTGCTGGCGGTAGAGATCTGCCGCATCGCTGCGCACGCCGCGTTTCAGCCAGTCATCTTTCTCGTCGTTACGGGTCAGCCGGGTAAAGGTGTCGTTATCCTGCGGACGCGTCGTGGTCACACCGGATGCAACCATCGCGTCTTTGTAGGTTTCCAGCGCCTGCGTTGGATCGCCCGCCTGCGCTTCAAACCTCGCACCGTCGCGCAGTACCATCGCGCTTTCCATCGACGGAGGCTGAGATTTTGCCTGCGGGATCAGCTTGTTAAACGTCTGCTGCGCCGCTGCGGTATCGCCAAGCTGCGCCTGCGCCAGCGCCACGCGCCGCTGTGTGTTCAGAGAGGCGTTATCGGTGGCGGGCAGTTTCGCCAGCTGGCTACGTGCCGCCGCTTTGTCACCGGCAGCAATATCCACTTCCGTCAGACCAAGAATGGCATCGGCGTTAGTTGGCTCCCGCGTCAGGACATTCTGATATGCAGCGCGGGCGGCGGCGTAATCACGTCGTTGTTGCGCCCAGTCAGCCAGCGTCAGATCAATACGCGAGGAAGGCGGTTGCTGGCGCAGCATCGCTTCTGCTTCTGCCTCTTTACCGCTTTCTCGCAGGCGATTAGCGGTTTCCAGCACCTGATCGCTTTGCAGTCGATTAACCAGCTCCTGAATATTGCTGTTCCACTGCGCGCGCGGCAGGCTGTTGATATGCGCCAGTGCCGCTCTGTCCTGGTCGTGACCTGAGAGATACAGCCCGTAAGCGTAAACCTGCTCGGGGTCGTTCGGCTTCTGCTGCGCCAGATTGCGCATTAACGTATCGGCCTGGCTGCGTTGTCCGGCCTGCCAGAGATCCTGCGAAAGTCGGTAAGTAATCCACACGCTGCCGGGGTCCAGCGCCAGTCGTTGCCGCTGAAGTGCTGCTGCCTGCCCCCATTTGCCCTGGTTTTCCAGTGCCTCTGCCTGCTGTGCCAGACGATCGTTTTGCAGGCTACGTTCGATATCATCAATGCTGCGCCGCTGGCTGACAGAGAGCGAAGCGATATACGCTTCGGCTTTTTCTGGCGACTGCTGGCGGTAAATATTCGCCAGCCCGCGCACGGCGTTAGTGTTGCTACTGTCCATACGCAGCGTCTGCTGGTAATAGCGTTCAGCGGCGGGATAATCTTTGCGCGCCATCGCCACATCGCCCAGCCCCAGCACTGCATAGCTGTCGGTGTTATCGACATTACGCGCCTGCTGGAACAGGCGTTCTGCCCGGTCAGGATTATTGGCTTTCAGCGCGGCATCACCCTGCTGGATCGCCAGCCAGTAGCGGTTTACTTTCAGCAGACTGTTCCATTTGTCGTTGTTGCTGCTGTGCGGATCCAGGGCGAGGGCTTTTTCCAGATTCGCCACCGCATTGGCGCGATCGCCTTTCTGAGAATACGCCTGGCCCAGCGCCCCCAGTGCCTCACTGTCTTTCGGGTTCGCCCGCACTGCCTGTTGTAGTTCGGGAATGGCTTTACCCGCCATGCCAGAGTCCACTGCCGCTAAACCTTGCACACGAGCGCGGAAAGCAGGGTCGTCCAGCTGTTTTTGCTGTTCTGCCAGTTGCGATTGCGCAGCAGCTACGCTGTCGCCATCGCTAAAGATAGAGAGATATTTTTTCAGCGCCTGCACGCTGGCATCGCTGACAGGCATGTCTTTAATCTGCCCGTACCAGATTTTAGAGGCTCCCTCGCGCCCGGCGTTCGATTTCGCCATCTGCTCCAGTACAGCAAAACCTTCATCACGGCGATCGCTACTAAACAGCAATAGCGCCAGATTGTTTTGCAGGCCTGTATTGCCTGGCGTATCCGCATTAATGCGTTTTAGCTGATTAATCGCTTCGCCACGGCGAGCCGGAATTTTCGCCACCGTACTCCAGTACTCGACGGCAATGTCACCTTCCGGCGGCGCACCGTTGAACAGCTTGTTGTAACTCGCCACAGCTTCTTCTGCATGACCGGTAGTCGCCTGCAATCTTGCCTGTTGCAGTGCCTGACGACCATCCGGCGTAGACAGTAACATTGTGGTCCGCGACGATTTATACGCATTTGAACTCGGCGCTAACTGTGACAACCGATCAAGCTGTTTTTGCGCACCATTAATATCGCCCTGACGTAACAGAGAACGAAAACGGGCAGCAATCACTTCCGGGTTATTCGGATCGATAAGCTCCAGCCGATACAACGACTGCTGCACCAGGTCTTCACGATGTGTCGCTTCGCCCAACCGTACCTGTTCCAGTAACTGTTGTTGAGCGGTTGGTGCCGCCACTGCCAGCGGCATCAGCGTAAGACCAAGCGAAAGAGTGAGAAAATTTAGTGTGAATTTGCGCATTCCTGGCCCCAGTCAGGTAATAACTCACCTTTTGAAGAAAAACGAAAACGGTGCTGATCCCAGCCCTGTCCGAACAGAGTCAGCACATAGTTGTAATAGGCATCGCTGCCGGGAAAATTATCGGCGACACGTTGACGCTGAACAGACTGCGCATCGCGGTTTTGTAAAAAGGGCAGCATAGCGGCAGAAAAACCGACCGGTCCTTTACCCTGCGCTTTCCCCGTAGCTACATCGACTTTTTCCGGCGGATAACCATTTTTCTCAGTAAATGTCGCCATCGGTTTAAATCGGTTGAGCATCCGCGCTTTTTGCGGATCGCTGTCAGGCATCATGCCTACCCACATGTAAACGCGGATCGCGTCGTAGCTGCTGATCAATGTTTTTTCAGCTTTTAGCTGCCAACCTTTGTCTTTCTCATAACGCACCCAGTCTGGTGAAAAGCCTTTCGGGGCGGTTTCCAGCAATAAACGTTGATTGGTTTCGCGCAGCGTGGTCCACGGCGCACCAAAGCGGGTGAAATACTGCGCCAGCGTCGGCGGCAGGTAGCTGGGGTTAAAACGCCAGCTGTTATCCTCAGCAAATCCCACTTTGCCCGGCAACAACATGGAACCCAGCCCAGGCACCGTCACCACTTCCTCCCGCGCGATACGTTTTAGCAACGCGCTGCCGATGTCGGTATAACGCTGCTCTTTCCACAAACGCCCCGCCTCCAGCAATGACCAGGCCATCCAGACATCACCATCGGAGGCCGAATTACTGTCCAGCACTTCCCACTTACTGTTCTCTTTCTTGCCCCACAGCCAGGCGGGCAAACGTTCTTTTAAAGAACCCTGAGCGAGATTGTTCTGCGTCCAGTCGAGAAGATTATCGAAAGCTGCACGGTCGTTAGCCGCCAGGGCAAAGAACATGCCATAACTTTGCCCTTCGGAGGTGGTGATTTTGCGCGCGTCGCTGGGGTCAATGACGCGCCCTTCCTGACTGATATAATCCTTTTTGAACTGCTCCCAGGCAGGCCAGGTACAGGCCGCCTGAACACTAAAGGCAGCCAGCATCAGTATCATCACGATTCCACAACGCATAACTTTCATTTTCTATTACTCATGATCCGGGTTAAGACGACGACGGCTGATAATACGCAGCAAACGCCACAGTACCCAGGCCAGCAACACGACGCTGATTGCCGCCAGCACCGCCAGCAGAATCGGATGATTTGCCAGCGCATACCATAAGCGTTCGAACCACGGCAGATGACCAACGTAATAGACGTCGCCAACACGCAGGCTGTTCACACCAGATTCACGAATCACCGCTACCGAACCAAACATGGTGGCGCGTTTGCCGCTATCGTTCACCGCATCGTTAAGCATTTCATAACCGCGTGGGCTGTCTGCCAGTAGCGCAATCACGCTGCGCTGGCCGTTATACGGCGACTGGAAGCCAATCACCGCCGCCATCGCACCAGAAGAGGTCAGCGTTGACTGGGTTTCTGCCGCGCGATCACTCTCGTCCGGCACAATGCCGGGGAACGGGGTCTGGCGCATCGGCGTTTTCACCCAGCTTTCGGTAGCCTGCACCAACAGGTCGATCTGCTTGTCGTCTTTTAATTTGTCCGGGATACCACCGACGATCATGATGTCGGCATCTTTGCCCTGAATGGTGCTGCCATCATCGGTCACCGTCAGGTTAATCGCCGGGAAGCCCGTCTGTGCGCCGATAAAACCAACAGTATTCAGCAAGGTTTCCATCTGTGCTTCGTTTGGCGTTTTCGGCATCACGGTGATGGTTTGCGACAGATCCGCCATCCGGCTGAACGGGAAGCCCGCGTTAGCAAAGGCGCGCAGATCCGGCATCGGGATGAAGTGGTAATACTTCGAGAAGTCGATGGTGGAGTCATCACCAATCACCACATGATTCTGCACCGGCTGGAAGGTAATGCAGTTATCCACCGAACCGCCCGGCATCGGGTTCATATACTCAAAGTCGAAACGCAGCTGGTTGGTCGCGCCCAGTTTCAGCGCCGGAATAGAGACATCCGTTTTGCCATCCAGCAGACCTTGTAATACCGGAATACGCAGCAGCAGGCGGTTCGCCTCCTGTTTGCTGCTCAGGTTGAAGGATTGCAGGAACTGGTTATTCAGGCTGATATCCATCCGCGAGCTGTCTTTCACCGGCGGCATGGTATAGCGGTAATTAATATCCATATCAATGCCGGTACTGCGCATCAGGTAGAGATCCGGCGGCAGGTTTAGCGAAACATTAATCGCTGCTGGCTCAAGACCGCTGGATTGTAACTGTTCTTCATAGGTTTTCAGTTCACCAAAGGTGACCGGACGATCGGTACGCACCCAGTTCGGCGCATCGTACGGCTTACGCGGTAGCAGCGGTTTCACTTCATTCACTACCACGCTTTCACCACGGAACAGAATGTTACCCTGAGCGATACCTTTCGCTGCCTGCAACAGGTCTTTGTCGTCACGACCAAACACCACCAGCAGTTTGACGTAAGGATTCTGCGGATGGTTAATCATCTCAATCACCGGGGCTTTTACCGCCGGATGATCGCGCAGGAAGTCCGGGCGTTTGTCATTAGTGGCAAAAACAATGGCATTGCGATCCGGCAGTTGGTTATAGAGCACCGGGAAGTTCTGTCCACGCCAACCAGAACGCGAACCAAACCACGAGGCGACAATAGCTGATGCTTGTTGCAATCCAGTATCTGGCGCACCCGCAAAGACCATCGGTAAGGTGTTGGTGCGGTTATCACGCGGGTCAAAGAATGGCACCGGGAAGTGTGACAGGTCATTCTTCACATTCAGGGTCTGATAGGTCAGATCCAGTCCACTGCTACGTCCAACATCCAGCCAAAGCGTGGTGCTGGCCGGGTTTTCGCATACGTCCTGATAATGGCCGACAAACTCCAGCCGCACACGGTTGAAGTCGGTAATAAACAGAGGGTTAATGGGTATTTGCGCAAGCGTCTTTTTACCCAGCTGTTCTTTGGTCACTGGCAGCACGCCCATCAGTTCATCATTGAGATAAACTTTTAACTGTGACTGGACAGGCAGTAACGATGGCGATGGCGTGTATTCGAGGTTAAGCATCGCTTTCGTTACTACTTCATCGCTGCGCATACCAAACTCAATGCTGCCGTTCGGGTTGATACCACGTAGCACCATGCTACCCGGTGGCGGTGCTATTTGCGCGAACGACAATTTGACATCGCGCGACGGGCCGTTCTGCGCCACGATGGGGGCATCCGCTCCCTGCACACCTGGCATCACCTGCCCTACCTGCGGATTTTGCTCCGCCTGGGCGGGTACAGCTGGCTCAGCATTGATCAGTGGTTGCGTTGCTGGCATCGCCTGCGTCATGAAAGAGGGGAACGCACTCATTCCCATAGCCACTGCACAAATCCAGAATAGTTTTCTTTTCATCGCGTTATCATCATTGTTGAGCCAAAGCCTGATCCGATGGTTGTACCGTTTCGCTCCGCGCCGGGCGGCGCGGAATAAACGAAACAACCCAGGAAACCAGAGAAGTCAGCGCACGGAAAATGCCCTTCACCGAAGAAGGCGCAAACTCCGCCAGATGGCGGTAGCCACGGAAGCCGAGCTTCAGAATATCCAGCAGACTTTCCAGCGGTTTATCTTCCGGGTAGCTGTCCTGCCAGAGTGCCCATGTATCCGCACGGGCAAACGTACACTGTACAAAATCAATATGTTGCTGGGTGGTCAGTGGCATTAATTGCAGCCCAACTTCGTTGCCGATCACGCGTGCGACTTGCGTCGGAAAGACGTACTCTTGCTGACCACGTTTAAGCAGCAGATTCACCTTCTGCCCTTCCAGAACCTGCGCCTGACCGTTGATCTTGATCCCTAACCCACCGTCAGAGAAGTCGTGAACGGTGCATGAGAAAAGATGACCATCTTCCCGTGCTATCGCTCCCGGCATGGTCATTTCTACACGGTGCGAACGACGTACCTGTTTACTTTCTACCGATACCGCTACCGCACCACCGAGAATAATCAGGTTGTAGAACACCCACACCATACTGACGATGACAGTGAGCATTTCAGTCGGAGGGCCGTAGAAGTAACGCCAGATACCGACCGCAATCCCAACCAGGTTGAGCAGTACCAGGAAAATGTAGGGTCGTGAGATCACCCAGTCGACGTACTCTTCTTCCACCAGTCCACCTTTGGCGGTGACGTTAAATTTGCCTTTATGTGGGTTAATCAGCGCTACCAACGTCGGTGGCGCGATATACCACGCCAGTACCGTTTCGTAGATTTCACTCCAGAAGGAGTGGCGATATTTGCCCTGAATCTTCGAGTTGGTCAGGCTGGCGTGAATCATATGCGGCAGCACAAACAGAGCGATCATCAACGCTGGCGCGTAGATGATGTAGGCATGAAGTAGCAGGAAAGCCAGCGGCGCAGTCAGAAAGATAAGCCGTGGAATGCCCGACAAGAAATGGAACATGGCGTTGACGTAGCACAGTCGCTGGGCGAATTTCAGCCCTTTACCGGTAAGCGGGTTATCGAGACGGAAGATTTGCACCATCCCTCGCGCCCAGCGAATACGCTGACCGATATGCGCCGACAGACTTTCGGTCGCCAGCCCTGCCGCCTGCGGAATACGCATATATGCAGAGGTGTAGCCGCGACGGTGCAGACGCAGAGAGGTGTGCGCATCTTCGGTCACGGTTTCGACAGCAATGCCGCCAATCTCATCCAGCGGCTTACGGCGAATCACCGCACAGGAACCGCAGAAGAAAGTGGCATCCCACATATCGTTGCCATCCTGCACCAGACCATAAAACAGCGTGCCTTCGTTCGGCGTTTTACGAAAACGCCCCAGGTTACGTTCAAACGGGTCCGGCGAGAAGAAGTGATGCGGCGTCTGCATCATCGCCAGTTGTTTTTCTTTCAGGAACCAGCCCATGGTCATTTGCAGGAATGAGCGCGTCGGCACGTGGTCGCAGTCGAAAATCGACACGAACTCGCCTTTGGCATATTTCAGCGCATTGTTGATGTTGCCCGCTTTCGCATGTTCATGAGTGGTACGGGCGATATATTTCACCCCCACGTTTTGCGCAAACTGGCGAAACTCTTCCCTGCCGCCGTCATCAAGGATCCAGATGTTCAGCTTGTCTTTCGGCCAGTCGATACCCAGCGAGGCGTAAATCGTATTTTTCACCACGTTGAGATCTTCGTTGTAAGTCGGGACAAAGATATCCACCGACGGCCATAGCGACATATCTTTCGGCAGTGGTACTGGCTGACGATTCAGCGGCCATACCACCTGGAAGTAGCCGAGCACCAGCACAATCCACGCGTACGTTTCAGCGAACAGTAGAATAAGCCCGCACACCAGGCTGACCGGATCATCCCAGTTCAACGTCGAAGTGTAGCGCCACCAGATATAACGACAAGAGACGGTCAGCGACAGCACAATCAGCATCAGCGCCGAGAAACGCCCTGGCATACGTCGAACCATCAGCGCTACGCCCCATAGCAGCATCAGGAAGATAAACTGCGACAGCGGGTTAAACGGCTGGGTGATGCAAATCAGTGCCAGAATCAGCGAGAAGGTGACGATTATTCCAAGAATAAAACGCCGCGCACCAGGGCTCAGATGCCCCAGTTCTTTTTTCTCATCAAGATGTTGCGTGTTATGACTGAAACGTTCAGGTAAATTATCCATCCACTGATGATAGCGTTCACGTAAACCTTTCAGATGCGAGAAACCTTGCCAGCGTGTTTTCTGGCGTGGAGTACGCGATGAACTGGCCATCAACCACAACGTCTGAATGGTATAACGCAGTGGATCTAATGGTCTCGGACGCGAAGCATTAATGTGAGGATAAAGCGTTTTGTGCTCAGCGCGGATCAGTTGCCAGCGCGGATGTTCCAGTGGAATAAAAATCCACGCCAGAATAACCCAGAAGCAGGCAAGTGCCGCGCTAAAGGAAGAAGCGCCATGTCGGCGATAATCCCGATAACGCTCAACCAGACGCGCGTTGACCGGCGGGATTAGCAACCACCGGGACAGGATACTCATGATACGCTCCCGACAGGCGTTTGCTGTCCAGCCGTTTTCAAACCGGAATAGTGCAATAAACACCAGTTTGCCAGGGTCATGATCTCTTCTGCAGCCAGTGAATCACTACGATATTCCCCAATGGGTTGTTTCGCCGCCATGCACTCTGCCATCGCTTCATCACGATGAATCACCATCGGCAATAAGCGACGCTGGCTCTGCAACCACACTTGATAGAGATCGTCCTGAATCTGGCTACCAACACGGAAATCATTAATCAAAATATGCGTACCGGTTGGCAGCTGCTGCTGATGCAGCCGAATATGACAGTTTGTGTCGACGTTAACGATCGCCAGTGTATGGTTGCACAAATGCACTAATTGCCGCGTTAATGGTGAGGCGTCATCGGGTAAATCGAGCAAAATCCATGAATAGCGACCACTCTCTTTAATTTGCTGGAGGCCAGCGATTATCCCCCCAAGGCGCTCTTGCCATGCCTGCGGCGTTTCGCGCTCTTCAGCGCTCAGTTGTCCATAGGGCAACAGGTGTAATTGAGATGTGTAACGTAACCCGGCGTCACGCCAGTCCTGTCCGTCCAACAGTGCCCTGGCCCAACCGTTACGATGAGCGAAATCAACATTAAATAGCAGGCGCAGTAAGTTATCAGGGCTGGCATCAATAACCAGTACATTTTCCCCGAGTGTCTGTAACGACCAGGCTAACGCCGCGGTGATGGATGTGGTGCCAACACCTCCCCGCACCCCCTGTAATCCCAGTACGGCCATTCACGACTCCCCTACTTTTGTTGCGCAAATTCAGCCAACAAAGGCCAACGCTTTAATGCCGCCGCCAACTGTTCCCGTTGGGAGATATCGGCGTAATCAATTTCTGGCAGAGAAAAAGCCTTACTTAGCGCCAGAAAATCATTTTGAAAGGTGTAGCCTAATGCGGAATCAGGCAGAGCATCCGGTTCGTTGTTATTCATTTGGGTCGTTCTCTTTGGAATATACTCGCCATGCTGTAGATAATTTCATCTTCCAGCAGTCCGCTCTTTTTAATGTATAACCGCGATTTGAAGGTTCGCTCGTTTTTTAACTTCAGTTTTGTAAAAAATAAAAGTTAAAAACAGAAAAGCAGGAACTACAAGGCTTCCTGCCTGCCGAATTGATTCACATGCTAAATCTGATAACTTTTAATTTCAATGGTAGGTTTATTTCTTAGCTTTCGCTAGTAAACTGATAATCAGACAAAATGGTGATAAGAGGGACGCTGTGAACCCCGTATTCTCTATAGGTATCTCATCTTTATGGGATGAACTACGCCATATGCCAACCGGCGGTGTCTGGTGGGTGAATACTGATCGCATTGAAGATGCCATCAGCCTGGCGAATCAAACGATTGTTTCTCAGACAGAAACCGCGAAAGTCGCGGCCATTAGCATGGGTAGCGAACCACAGAAATTATTCAAATTAGAAGAATCTCAAGGCCCGGAAAAAATAAAATTATTTTCCATGCCAAATTCAGAAAGGGGGCTATACTTTATGCCCCGCGATTTACTTTGTTCTGTTGATCCTCACAATTACCTTTTTATTCTTGTTTGCGCAAATAATGCCTGGCAAAACATTCCCGCAGAGCGTCTGAGGCTTTGGCTGGAGAAAATGAATAAATGGAGCAGATTCCATCAATGTTCACTTTTAATCTTTAACCCCGGAAATAATAACGATAAACAATTTTCACTGCTGATGGAGGAGTATCGCTCCCTTTACGGCCTCGCCAGTTTACGTTTTCTGGGCGATCAGCATCTGCTGGATATTGCTTATTGGTGTAATGAAAAAGGCGTGAGCGCCCGCCAGCAACTTACCGTTGAACACAAAAATGGTAAGTGGGAACTTGCGCAACAAGAAGAAGCAGCGATTCAACCGCGTAGCGATGAAAAGACTATTCTCAGTAATGTCGCAGTGCTGGAGGGTGCGCCACCGTTATCCGAGCACTGGAAAGTGTTCGACAACAACGAAGCCCTGTTTAACGAAGCGCGTACCGCGCAGGCCGCCACAGTTGTTTTCTCTCTACAGCAAAACAGTCAAATTGAACCGCTGGCACGTAGCATCCATACCCTTCGTCGCCAACGCGGCAGCGCCATGAAGATTCTCGTACGGGAGAATATCGCCAGTCTGCGAGCCACTGATGAACGTCTGTTACTTGGCTGTGGCGCTAATATGGTGATTCCGTGGAATGCCCCTCTTTCGCGCTGCCTGACAATGATCGAAAGCGTTCAGGGGCAGCAATTCAGTCGCTATGTACCCGAAGATATCACTACGTTGTTGTCGATGACGCAACCGCTGAAACTACGTGGTTTTCAGAAGTGGGATGTGTTCTGCGAGGCGGTCAATAACATGATGAACAATACGTTGCTGCCAGCCCATGGCAAAGGCGTGCTGGTGGCTCTGCGTCCGGTACCGGGAATTCGTGTTGAGCAAGCGCTGACACTATGCCGTCCGAATCGTACTGGCGATATTATGACGATTGGTGGTAACCGACTGGTACTATTTTTATCGTTCTGTCGGGTCAATGACCTCGATACGGCCCTGAATCATATTTTCCCGCTACCTACGGGCGACATTTTCTCTAACCGTATGGTCTGGTTTGAAGATGACCAGATCACAGCCGAGCTGGTACAAATGCGGCTTCTGGCACCGGAACAGTGGGGAACGCCTCTGCCATTAACGCAAACATCCAGCCCGGTGATTAACGCTGAACATGACGGACGAAACTGGCGACGCATCCCGGAACCCATGCGCTTATTGGATGATACGGTGGAACAATCATCATGATGAATATCAGCGATATTATTGAAATTGTTATAGTTTGTGCGCTGATTTTTTTCCCGCTGGGTTATCTGGCGCGCCATTCATTACGCCGAGTGCGGGATACCGCACGGTTATTCTTTGCCCGACCTCGTTATGTCAAACCAGCCGGAACGTTAAGCCGCACGGTTAAAGTCAGGACCACCAAAAAATGACTCAACATACTCATAATGTAACCATGCCATCTTCCCTTTGGCAGTACTGGCGCGGGCTTTCTGGCTGGAATTTCTACTTTCTGGTGAAGTTCGGTCTGCTTTGGGCGGGTTATCTCAACTTCCATCCGCTACTCAACCTGGTGTTTGCCGCCTTTTTGTTAATGCCTATTCCACGCTATAGCCTGCATCGCCTTCGCCATTGGATCGCTCTTCCGATTGGTTTTGCGTTGTTCTGGCATGATACATGGTTACCAGGCCCGGAAAGTATTATGAGCCAGGGCTCACAGGTCGCGGGTTTCAGTACCGATTATTTGATTGACCTGGTTACGCGTTTCATTAACTGGCAGATGATAGGTGCGGTATTTGTGTTGTTTATCGCGTGGCTTTTCCTGTCACAGTGGATCCGTATTACTGTTTTTGTGGTTGCTATTCTGGTATGGCTGAATGTCCTGACACTGGCAGGCCCAAGTTTCTCCTTATGGCCTGCCGGTCAACCTACCACGACAGTAACCACCACAGGGGGTAATGCCGCAGCGACTGTCGCAGCCACGGGTGGCGCTCCGGTGGTCGGTGATATGCCAGCGCAAACTGCACCGCCGACAACGGCAAATCTCAATACCTGGCTGAATAATTTCTATAATGCCGAGGCGAAACGTAAATCAACATTCCCATCAGCGCTTCCGGCTGATGCTCAGCCGTTTGAACTGCTGGTGATCAATATCTGCTCGCTCTCATGGTCGGATATTGAAGCTGCAGGATTAATGTCACATCCGTTATGGTCGCATTTTGATATTGAGTTTAAGAATTTCAACTCAGCAACGTCGTATAGCGGCCCGGCAGCAATTCGTTTACTACGTGCCAGTTGTGGTCAACCGTCACATACCAATCTGTATCAACCAGCAAACAATGACTGCTATCTGTTTGATAATCTTTCGAAACTTGGCTTTACCCAGCACTTAATGATGGGACATAACGGTCAATTTGGCGGCTTCCTGAAAGAAGTCCGTGAAAATGGAGGGATGCAAACAGAGCTGATGGATCAAACTAATCTTCCCGTCATTTTACTGGGCTTTGATGGCTCGCCAGTCTATGACGATACAGCGGTACTTAATCGCTGGCTGGAGGTCACCGGGAAAGACAAAAATACCCGCAGTGCCACGTTCTACAACACACTGCCGCTACATGATGGCAACCATTATCCGGGCGTCAGCAAAACAGCAGATTACAAAGCGCGAGCGCAGAAATTCTTTGATGAACTGGATGCCTTCTTCACTGAACTGGAGAAATCGGGACGCAAAGTGATGGTAGTGGTGGTGCCGGAACACGGTGGCGCTCTGAAAGGGGACAGAATGCAGGTTTCAGGACTGCGTGATATTCCCAGCCCATCGATCACTGATGTGCCTGTTGGTGTGAAATTCTTCGGTATGAAATCACCCCATCAGGGTGCGCCGATTGTTATTGACCAACCGAGCAGCTTCCTGGCTATCTCCGATCTGGTGGTTCGCGTTCTTGATGGCAAGATTTTCACCGAAGACAATGTGGACTGGAAAAAACTCACCAGTGGCTTGCCACAGACGGCCCCTGTATCCGAGAACTCAAACGCAGTGGTGATTCAATACCAGAACAAACCGTATGTTCGTTTGAACGGCGGCGACTGGGTGCCTTATCCACAGTAATAACGAAAAAGGCCGCAGAGTTTTACCTCTGCGGCCTGGTCCGGGCGCAAATTGCCATTACGGCAGCCTGACGCCCGCATGACACGTTACTTCCGCTTGTTCAGCCAGTTCACGATCATACTGGCAAGAATGCCAGTAATGACCGGAGCCGCTAAATCATGCCAGAAGGCCATGCCCAGTTCTGCGAGCGTCATATAGCCGCCTGTGTTGTAATGACAACGTTTCGCGGCTATTCTTGTATTGTTTGGATGCAAGAATGGCCCCCGTGATGTTGTCAGGTGAATACCTGCAACGTGCGGGGGTTTTCTCTCTCCAGCAACCAATGCCACCAGGGATCAAGCCCCCGCAACATTGCGCCTCACCGGAACCTTTCCGGCTTGCCGCTGATTCTACGACCGTTTTTGTGCTACGAAATCCGTCACTTCTTCACTCTGTGCTGTGCATTCCGCAGAATATTATCCGCTTGCAACCGTTGCATTTTTCTTACGAAAAAGGCCGCAGAGTTTCACCCCTGCGGCCTGGTCCGGGCGCAAATTGCCATTACGGCAGCTGACGCCCGCATGGCACGTTACTTCCGCTTGTTCAGCCAGTTCACGATCAAACTGGCAAGAATGCCAGCGATGACCGGAGCCGCTAAATCATGCCAGAAGGCCATGCCCAGCTCTGCGAGCGTCATATAGCCGCCTGTGTTGTAATGACAACGTTTCGCGGCTATTCTTGAATGGTCTAGATGCAAGAATGGCCCCCGTGGTGTTGTCAGGTGCATACCTGCAACATGCGGGGGTTTTCTCTCTCCAGCAACCAATGCCACCAGGGATCAAGCCCCCGCAACATTGCGCCTCACCGGAACTCTTCCGGCTTGCCGCTGATTCTACGGCTGTTTCTGTGCTCCGGAATCCGTCACTTCTTCACTCTGTGCTGTGCATTCCGCAGAATATTATCCGCTTGCAACCGTTGCATTTTTCTTACGAAAAAGGCCGCAGAGTTTCACCCCTGCGGCCTGGTCCGGGCGCAAATTGCCATTACGGCAGCTGACGCCCGCATGGCACGTTACTTCCGCTTGTTCAGCCAGTTCACGATCAAACTGGCAAGAATGCCAGCGATGACCGGAGCCGCTAAATCATGCCAGAAGGCCATGCCCAGTTCTGCGAGCGTCATATAGCCGCCTGTGTTGTAATGACAACGTTTCGCGGCTATTCTTGAATGGTCTAGAGTCAAGATTAGCCCCCGTGGTGTTGTCAGGTGCATACCTGCAACGTGCGGGGGTTTTCTCTCTCCAGCAACCAATGCCACCAGGGATTAAGCCCCCGCAACATTGCGCCTCACCGGATTGTTCCGGCTTGCCAGCGATTCTACGGCAGCGTTTTATTCCTGACAGCAGGCAATATTCTACTCTGCATATCGCCTCGCAATTCCCTGTCATAAATACTCACACCCATAAATTCTGTTGGAAATTTTTTTGCCACTTGGCAAGTTTCCTGACAGCTGGTTGAAAATAATAAGTATTAACTCACTGATTAAAAACAAATACTCACCTGGCACAGAGCTTGCTAAGCCAGTAAGACCTTTTTATTTTCGATGACAGGTGAGCAGATGAACCACAATCAAAATTATGGAATAAATACCCGAATCGTCCATGCTGGGCAGCAGCCTGATCCCTCAACAGGCGCTTTGAGTATGCCTATTTTTCAGACGTCTACTTTTGTCTTTGATAGTGCCGAACAAGGAGCTGCTCGTTTTGCGCTGGAAGAGCCAGGCTACATTTATACGCGTTTAGGCAACCCAACAGTCGATGCCCTGGAGAAAAAACTCGCAGTATTAGAACAGGGAGAAGCGGCACTTGCGACTGCATCAGGAATTTCAGCAATTACCACAACGTTGCTGACTTTATGCCAGCAAGGGGATCATATTATTTCCGCCAGTGCTATATACGGTTGTACTCATGCGTTTTTACAGCATAGCATTCCCAAATTTGGTATTAATGTCAGTTTTGTTAATGCCTCAAAACCAGAGGAAATTGTTGCAGCACTACGCCAGGAAACGAAAGTCATTTATATTGAAACACCGGCTAATCCGACACTGTCTTTGGTGGATATTGCGGCTGTTGCTGATATTGCCCATCAAAGTGGGGTTATATTAATTGTCGATAATACTTTTATGTCACCTTATTGCCAGCAGCCACTAACCCTTGGGGCAGATATTGTCATTCATAGTTTAACAAAATATATCAATGGTCATGGTGATGTTATTGGTGGTGTTATTATCGGCAAGCAGGAGTTTATCGATCAGGCTCGATTTGTCGGTCTGAAGGATATTACCGGTGGATGCCTGAGTCCTTTCGACGCCTGGCTAACATTACGTGGGGTAAAAACCCTGGGAATACGTATGGAGCACCATTGTCAGAATGCGTTGAGAATTGCCCATTACCTTGCGTCTCATCCGGCAATTACTCAGGTCTGGTATCCGGGTCTACCTTCCCACCCACAATATATATTGGGCAAAAAACAGATGAGTCTTCCGGGAGGCGTAATCAGCTTTGAAATCGCCGGAGGTCTTGAGACTGGCAGACGTATGATCAACTCTGTAGAATTATGCCTCCTCGCAGTCAGCCTCGGTGATACCGAAACCCTCATTCAGCATCCTGCGTCTATGACACATTCGCCTTTTGCACCAGAGGAACGGCTTGAAGCAGGTATTACCGATGGCCTTATTCGACTGTCAGTAGGTCTGGAGGATCCCGAAGATATCATTAACGACCTTGATCAAGCCATCAGAAAGGCAACTCACTGAATATTAGTCAATGAGGTTAATATATTCGTCATACTTCGAGTTGCAGGACAAGCGAGAGAATCCCCAGAAGCTTGACTTCAGTAAGTGGCAGGGATGAGTAACAAACCCGTCAAGGGTGAGGCCCATGGATGGACCGTGTACCCCGTAATCGCAGCACATGCAACTTGAAGCATGACGAGTATTTTTTAAATTTGAAGCATACATGCTCTCTTGTCTCAAAAAGAGCATGTATTTTAGACAGGGGGCTATATGCAGGATAAGGCAGTACCATTAAGCAGTAATACAACTACAACCCGATCATCGTTGAAGAAATTACCCTTCACCAAATATGATTTTGGCTGGTTACTATTATGCATTGGTATGGCAATCGGTGCGGGTACGGTATTAATGCCGGTACAAATTGGATTGAAAGGTGTTTGGGTATTCATTACTGCCGCGATTATTGCTTATCCCGCTACCTATATCGTACAAGAATTATACTTAAAAACCTTGTCAGAAAGCGAAACATGCAATAACTACACCGATATCATCAGTCATTACTTAGGGAAGAACTGGGGAATTTTTCTTGGTGTAATCTATTTTTTAATGATTATCCATGGAATATTTATTTATTCTTTATCAGTGATATTTGACAGTGCCTCTTATATAAAAACATTTGGTCTGGTGGATGCTGATCTGTCGCACTCCACTGTGTATAAAGTGGTGATTTTTTCTATTCTGGTAGCAATTGCATCCTGTGGTGAAAAATTACTTTTCAAAATATCCGGTCCAATGGTGGTAGTAAAGGTTGGGATAATCATCATATTTGGTTGTGCCATGATCCCTTACTGGAATCTGAGTAATATCAGTGCATTTCCTGCCGTTGGTGTATTCTTCCGCGATGTTCTGTTAACAATTCCATTCTGTTTTTTCTCTGCTGTGTTTATTCAGGTTCTTAATCCGATGAATATAGCCTATCGTAAAAGAGAATCAGATCGGGTGCTGGCAACACGTATGGTGATTCGGGCGCACCGCATTAGTTATATTACCCTGATTACGATAATTTTGTTCTTTTCCTTTTCATTTACTTTTTCTATCAGCCATGAAGAGGCTGTTTCAGCATTTGAGCAAAACATCTCCGCGCTGGCTCTGGCGGCGCAAGTAATCCCTGGTAATATTATTCATATTACGTCTACAGTGTTGAATATTTTTGCTGTGTTAACTGCTTTCTTTGGCATATATCTTGGATTTCATGAGGCGATAAAAGGCATTATTCTTAATTTATTAAGCCGCATCATGGATATAAAGAAAATTAATTCTCTGCTACTGACAGTAAGCATCTGTATTTTTATCGTGATTACCTTAGTGATTTGGGTATCATTCCGCGTTTCGGTGTTATTTTTTTTCCAGTTAGGGAGCCCACTTTATGGTATCGTCGCCTGCCTTATTCCGGTATTCTTGATATACAACGTACCGCAACTCAAGAAACTGCGAGGCCTGAAAATTTGGCTTATTTTACTTTACGGTATCCTGCTCTGTTTAACACCTTTCCTGACTTTTATTGAGTGATATTAAATCGCGCCGTCAATCACTGGCGGCGCTGATGCCCTGTTGGTAGCGATGAATTTTATTGAGTACTGTCGTGTGTGAAACACCTAATGTTTTTGCTATTTCTCGCGAGGATACATTGTCAGCCAGCATTTTTTCTATTAACTGTCTCTCCGTATGAAGCACCTGATCTTTAAATGAAATTGGCGAGTTTATTGATACTGAAGACAGCCCCTTATCCAGTCCTAAATCATCACTGCTAATAATATCGTTTTCACACATTAGCATCAGGCGGATAATGGTATTCTCCAGTTCTCTGACATTACCAGGCCATGTGTGCTGACGCAAAGTTTCGTAGGCAGTTTTATCAAGAATGATATTCCGTTTAAATTCCTTAGCATATTTCTGTACAAAATAACGGATTAATAAATTGAGATCCTGAGGACGTTCACGCAATGGCGGTATAGTCAAAGAAAGCACATTGATTCGATACCAGAGGTCGGCACGTAAGGTGCGATGAGCAATCATCTCTTCCAGGTTAGCGTTAGTAGCGACAATAATACGCGTATTAATTGGAATTATTTGCGTACCCCCGACCCGTCGAATCCCACCTTCCTGTAGTACCCGTAAAAGTTTACCTTGTAAATTAAGCGGTAATTCCCCCAACTCATCAAGGAAAAGTGTTCCTTTGTCTGCCATCTCAAAAAGGCCTTTTTTACCCTGGCTATCGGCCCCACTAAATGCCCCTTTTTCATAGCCGAAAAACTCACTTTCCATCAGCGATTCTGGTAATGCTGAGCAGTTAACAGGGATAAAAGGATAAAAACGTCGGGAACCTGTATTATGAATTGCTCGCGCCAGGAGATCTTTACCTGTTCCAGTTTCACCCCGGATTAATACCGTATATTTGCTATCGGCAATTTTTATAGCCTTATCAATAACGATTTTCATCGCAGGGCTATTACAAATAATGTCAGAAAAATACCGTGGGCGCGTTGAATCTGGAGAAGAAAGACTATTTTCCGTCTCAGAAAGATAAGCCACATTAACGATATCAGCATTCTGTTCCAGTCGTGTCTGGAGGACAGGAATATCCTGCACCTGGCGGCACCAGGATTTTATGAGAATTCGTCCTGGGGTGACTTTCATGGAAACTATATTAAGATCGCAACAGGAAAACTCCTTGAGAACATCCTCAACCATTGAGAGGCGATCAATTGTTTTTATATCCCAGCGGATCGTAACCACGCTTGCCTCCTGTCGTGAGCAATAACGAGGTGGTGATTTCTGCAATGGAAAAAGAGATACCCCTATTTTAGTCGCAACGAGAATTTCTTTTGTCTTCTGCTTCACACTCTGTGAGCGCAAACGAAAAAGTGGAACCGGAGCACAAGGCTCCGGTTTTGAACATTACCGCTGCGGATTTTCATCCTGATCAACAGCAAAACAAGCTACCAGTTGACCACCGTAGTCTTTTAGCTGCGGCTGTAACTGAGTGCAGGGGCCGAAGCGCCGACGACAGCGGGCGTTGAAGGCGCAACCCGGCGGTGGATTGAGCGGGCTTGGCAGTTCACTGGTGAGCTTAATGCGCTCCCGGCGGTCGTCCGGGTTCAGACGTGGCGTCGCGGAGAGTAGCGCCTGGGTGTACGGATGACGCGGGTTATTGAAGATTTGGTCCTTCGTCCCCTTCTCCACGCAGCGGCCCAGATACATCACCATCACTTCATCAGCAATATGCTCAACCACCGACAGGTCGTGCGAGATAAAGACATAAGACAGCCCCAGTTCCTGCTGCAAATCCATCATCAGGTTGAGCACCTGCGCACGTACCGAGACGTCCAGCGCGGAAACCGGTTCATCGGCAATCACCACATCCGGGTCGAGCATCAGACCACGGGCGATGGCGATACGCTGACGCTGACCGCCGGAGAACATGTGCGGATAGCGATCGTAATGCTCGGTTTTCAGGCCGACTTTCGCCATCATCGACAACGCTTTTTCCCGACGCTGTTCTTTGCTTAAACCGGTGTTGATCAGCAGCGGCTCTTCGAGAATTTGCCCGACTTTTTTACGCGGATTCAGCGAGCCATAGGGATTCTGGAAGACGATCTGGATTTTCTGCCGACGCAACTTCTGCGCCTGCGGATCGTGCTTGAGCAGATCCTGCCCCTGGTAATACAGTTCGCCACCGGTCGGCGTTTCGATCATCGTCAGCAACCGACCGAGGGTCGACTTACCGCAGCCAGATTCACCCACTACTGCCAGCGTTTTGCCACGTTCAAGATTAAACGAAACGCCATCCAGCGCCTTTACAAGACGTTCCGGCGCGAACATGCCTTTCTTCACCGGATAATGTTTTTTCAGGTCGATAGCCTGCAACAGCGGTTGTTGCAGGGTGGCCTCTTGCGTACTCATAGTGTGGGCCTCCCGGCATCATCAAGTGGGTAATGGCATTTGGACTGACGCCCGTCAGCGAGCATATTCAGCGCCGGTTCTTCAGCACGGCATCTGTCAGTGGCATAGGGGCAACGCGGGTTAAGCAGGCAGCCATTCGGACGGTCGTATTTGCCAGGAACGACGCCAGGCAATGACGCCAGACGTTCTTTGTCCTGGGCAAATTCCGGCAGCGCACGCAGCAATGCCTGAGTATACGGATGACGCGGTGCATGGAAGATGGCGTGGGCATCGCCCGTTTCCACCACCTGGCCTGCATACATGACGATGATTTTATGCGCCGCTTCCGCCACCAGCGCCAGGTCATGGGTAATCAACACCAGCGCCATGTTCTCTTTCTGCTGCAACTCCAGCAGCAGTTCGATGATTTGCGCCTGAATGGTCACGTCCAGCGCGGTGGTCGGCTCATCGGCAATCAGCAGTTTTGGCCGACAGGCAATGGCCATCGCAATCATCACACGCTGACTCATACCGCCAGAAAGCTGATGCGGGTAAACATCCAGACGCGATGCCGGATCGGGAATACCGACCTGATTCAGCAGGTCAATCGCTCGCTGACGGCGAGTGCTCTTATTACCGCCCTGATGCACCTTAATCGCTTCCATGATCTGGAAACCCACTGTGTAGCACGGGTTAAGGCTGGTCATCGGGTCCTGGAAGATCATCGCCACTTCGGCACCCACCAGGTTGCGGCGCTCTTTTTCTGAGATACGCTGTAAATCCTGACCGTTAAACTCCAGCTTTTCCGCCATTACGCGGCCCGGATAATCAATCAGCCCCATAATCGCCAGCGAACTGACCGATTTACCAGAGCCGGACTCACCCACAATCCCGACCACTTCGCCCTGTTTTACGCTGTAGCTGATACGGTCTACGGCGCGGAACGGTGCGCTTTCGTCACCGAAATGCACAGATAATTTATCTACATTTAATAACGCCATCTCGAACCTCTTACTGCTTCAGTTTGGGATCGAGCGCGTCACGCAGACCGTCACCCATCAGGTTAAATGCCAGCACCGTCAGCAGGATCGCCAGACCGGGGAAGGTTACGACCCACCAGGCGCTTTGCGCGAACTGCAACACGTCGGAGAGCATGGTGCCCCACTCAGGCGTTGGCGGCTGTGCCCCCATGCCGAGGAAACCAAGAGCAGCCATATCGAGAATGGCGTTAGAGAAACCGAGCGACGCCTGAACAATCAGCGGCGCAAGGCAGTTCGGGAAGATGTTAATAAACATCTGGCGCATCGCCCCGGCCCCCGCCACGCGAGACGCGGTGACGTAATCGCGATTCACCTCCACCAGCACGGCGGCGCGGGTTAAGCGCACATAGTGCGGCAGCGCAACAAAGGTCAGCGCCAGCGCGGCGTTACCAATCGACGGGCCGAAGATAGCCACCAACACAAGCGCCAGCAGCAGACTTGGCAGCGCCAGCATGATATCGACCACGCGCATGATGATGTTATCAACCAGACCGCCAAAGTAACCGGCGATCAGGCCGAGAATAACGCCCATAATCAGCGACAACACCACCACCAGACAACCAACCAGCAGCGACAAGCGCGCGCCGTACATCAGCCGCGACAGCACATCACGCCCCACATCATCGGTGCCCAGCAAGTGCGCCATGCTGCCGCCTTCCTGCCAGGCTGGCGGGGCGAGCAGTGCATCGCGGAACTGTTCCGCCGGGTTATAGGGTGCAATCCAGTTGGCAAAGATCGCGATAAACAGCACGATGACGACGTAAACCAGCCCGACAACCGCGCCTTTGTTGCGTTTAAAATAGTGCCAGAACTCCTGTAACGGGGTCATCGGCACCGGTGCGCTAATCACTTTATTTTCAGTAACCTGTGACATGATGTCCCCTTACTTCTTATGACGAATACGCGGGTTCACCACGCCGTACAGCAGATCGACCAGCAGGTTGACGAGGATAATCATCGTCGCCACCAGCAATACGCCACCCTGCACTACCGGATAATCGCGGCGTTGCAGTGCGTCAATCAACCAGCGCCCCAGACCGGGCCACGAGAAGATGGTTTCGGTCAGAATCGCCCCCGCCAGCAATGTTCCCACCTGAAGGCCGATAACGGTCACTACCGGCAGCATCGCGTTACGCAGCGCATGGACGATAATCACCCGCATCCGGGTTAGCCCTTTGGCACGCGCGGTGCGGATGTAATCCTCGCCCAGCACTTCCAGCATCGAGGAGCGCGTCATACGTACAATGACCGCCAGCGGGATAGTACCCAGCACAATGGCGGGCAGGATCATATGGGCGACGGCATCGATAAAGTTACCGTCTTCACCCCAGATGGCGGTGTCGATCAGCATAAAACCGGTTAACGGATTGGAATCATCGAGGAATACCATGTCGCTCACGCGACCGGAGACAGGCGTCAGGTTCCAGTGCACCGAAACCAGCATGATCAGCATCATGCCCCACCAGAAGATCGGCATCGAGTAGCCGGTCAGCGCCAAGCCAACGGCTGTATGATCGAAAATAGAACCACGTTTAACCGCAGCCAGCACACCAACCGGAATACCGACCGCGGTAGCAAAAATCATCGCACAGACGCCAAGTTCCAGCGTGGCCTGGAAGCGCGGCACGAACTCTTCCCAAACCGGGATGCGGCTTTTCATCGAAATGCCTAAATCACCGTGCATTACACCCCAAATGTAATGGAGATACTGCTGCCACATCGGTTTATCCAAGCCGAGTTCTGCCAGCAATTGTGCGTGACGCTCTGGGGAGATCCCACGTTCACCCGCCATGATCATCACCGGATCGCCCGGGATCATGTGGACAAAGGCAAATGTGAGAAGGGTAATACCGATAAACGTGGGGATGACGAGTCCCAAACGTCGGAGAATAAACTGCAACATAACCCGGATTCTCTGTAGTGACCCGCAGCCTGGAACTGCGAGTCTGTATTGCTCACAAATCAATTCCCGCCCTTATAGGACAAGGAATTAAGTATTGCTGCCGGATGGCGCTGCACTTAAAGGCACAGCACCACCGGGTATGGCTTTTAATTATTCGATAGAGACGTTTTCGAAGTGATGTTTGCCTAATGGATCAACCACATAGCCTTTAACTTCTTTGCGTACCGGTTCAAACACGGTGGAGTGAGCGATGATCAGTGCCGGAGCCTGATCGTGCATCACGACCTGTGCTTGTTTGTACAGTTCAACACGCTTGTTGTGGTCGTCGGTAGCACGCGCCGGTTGAATCAGATCTTCAAACGGTTTGTAACACCATTTTGAGTAGTTGGAGCCTTGTTCAGAGGCAGCGCAGCTAAACAGGGTAGCGAAGAAGTTATCCGGATCCCCGTTATCGCCAGTCCAGCCCATCATTACCGTCTGGTGCTCGCCATCTTTCGCACGCTTGAGGTACTCACCCCATTCATACGTAACGATTTTGGCCTGTACGCCCACTTTCGCCCAGTCAGCCTGGATCATCTCCGCCATGCGGCGAGCGTTCGGGTTATACGGACGCTGTACCGGCATCGCCCACAGGTCGATGGAGAAGCCTTTTTCCAGGCCCGCTTCTTTCAGCAAGGCTTTCGCTTTTTCAGGATCGTAGGTGTAGTCCTGAACGTCGTCGTTATAGCCCCACATGGTTGGTGGGATCAGGTTTTTCGCTGCTACGCCCGCGCCCTGATAAACTGCTTTGATGATGGCGTCTTTGTTCACCGCGTAGGTCAGAGCCTGGCGAACTTTCACGTCATCGAGTGGTTTTTTCTGCACGTTATATGAAAGATAGCCGACGTTAAGCCCCGGCATTTCCATCAGGTTGATGGATTTATCCTGCTTCATGCGAGCGATGTCTGCCGGGTTCGGGTACGGCATCACCTGGCATTCATTTTTCTGCAATTTAGCGTAACGCACGGAAGCATCAGGGGTAATAGAGAAGACCAGCGTATCGATCTGTGGTTTGGTGCCCCAGTAGCCATCAAACGCTTTGTAGCGAATACGGGAATCTTTTTGATACTGCTGTAACTGGAACGGACCGGTTCCGATTGGATTGAGGTCCAGTTTTTCCGGCGTACCGGCTTTCATCATCGCGTCAGCATATTCTTTTGACAGAATAGAGGCGAAGTCCATTGCCAGGTCAGCAAGGAACGGCGCTTCCGGGCGAGTCAGCACGAACTGAACGGTGTTGTCGTCCACCTTTTTCACTTCGCTAATCAGCTCCGGCAAGCCCATACCTTCGAAGTATTCGTAGCTGCCGCCAGAAACTTTATGGTACGGGTTTTGTGCGTTTTTCTGACGATCGAACGAGAACACCACGTCATCGGCATTCAGTTCGCGCGTCGGTTTGAATTCTTTGTTGTTATGCCACTTCACACCTTTACGCAGATGGAAGGTATAGGTTTTACCGTCTTCGCTGACTTCCCACTTTTCAGCGAGGCCCGGAATCACTTCAGTGGTGCCGATTTTAAATTCAACCAGGCGGTTATAAAGCGGTACGGAAGAGGCGTCATAGGTGGTGCCGGAGGTAAACAGCTGCGGGTTAAACCCTTCCGGAGATCCTTCTGAGCAATAAACCAGAGTTTTAGCCTGAACACTTGCTGCGACAGTCATAGCCACCAGGCTGAGACCAAGCTTCAGCATCCCTGACTTTTTCAAGGAAATACGCATTATTCTGCTCCAATTGTGATGTTTTTTGTTTTAACCCTTTGCAGTGGGTTGTCGCTGCCTGACCTTTTTTGTTTTTTACCCGGTCGGGTCAACGTTATGAGGTGGGGATGCCGTACTAATTAACATCAGTGTAACAGTGCGGATCCTCCATAAAATGCCCCTCGTGACCTACAATCTGTCAACAGAATGTGAAAACGTCAATACAGCCAACCGGGATTTACACCAACGGTGAGAATCCACAAACAAAGATTAAAAAAACTTCAAACAACTATTTGCAGCAGAGAAATTTGTGCTACTCCAACATAACCAGAACAATCAGCTTAATATTTAGCAACATTTGGTGATTAAGTTTTATGCATTTAATGAAAAAAATCTGAGGAAAAGGTGGATATCTGAGCGATTAATACCATGAACGCTAAAACGCACAGGGGAAAATGCCAGCGCCAGCCATAAGTAACGCAAAAAAAGATTTAAGCAAATATAAAAAAAGACAATGGTTTCTGTCACAAATCCGTTAATGGATAGTGAGATGTGGGGCGCAAATTTGGCAGGGAAATGGAGGTAGGTCAGATAAAATATTCACGCCGCATCCGACAATAAGTGCGATGGCGTTACCTGATGTGACGCTGCGGCGTCTTATCAGGCCTGGACGGGTCAACAGATGCAAAAAAGCCTGCTCACTGAGCAGGCTTTTCGAATTTGGTCGGTGATAGAGGATTCGAACCTCCGACCCCTTCGTCCCGAACGAAGTGCGCTACCAGGCTGCGCCAATCACCGAATGCGGGGCGCATCTTACTGCGCAGATACGCCCTCGTCAATCCCTTAATAGCAAAATGCCTTTTGATCGGCGAGAAACTCAGCAGTGCATTTAGTTAGCTTCTGCTTTCTTCGCCTGAGGGATTCGACACCAGTTGTTGTTTTCGTTGATACCACCGTCCGGTGAAGTATAACCAAGGCAACCTAAAATGGTGTCGTACAGTTCCACATGACGGCGTGGCACTTTGATATCCGCCTCTTTTTTCAGTTGCGCAAATGCCTGCGCGTTGGCCGGATTCTCCAGATATTTATCCGACATCCAGACCATCATCGGTACGCGGAACTGCTCCGGTGGCGCATATTCACGTGGTGTACCATGCAAGTGCTCACGCTCGTTAATTGACTCACCGTGGTCCGCTGCATAGAAAATAATGGCCTTCTTATCGCGGAATTTGTCGATCACTGTATCGATAAAATGATCAACGTAGGTGATCGAGTTATCGTATGAGTTAATCATCGGCGCTCGTGGGCATTTGCGATCAATTGCATAGCACTCTGGCTGCCACTGGGCAAACTCACGCGGATAACGCTGCGTATAGTTGTAGTGCGACCCTTTGGTATGTAAGACAATCAGATGCTTACCTTCTGGCTTTTTCTCCAGAGAACGCTCGATTTCATTGACCAGCAACATGTCGTCCACCGCTTTCCCACGGTTACGTGGCTCAGCAGCGATTTGCTCACGATAGGCAATGTTGTCAGCCATGGTGTTGCTGTAGAACCACATCTCACTCTGCATGGCGTACAAATCAGAGCTAAAGCCCAACTGTTTGAGAACCGCAAATACGTTCTGCTCTTTAAGCGTACGTTGTGGGTTATCTTCCGTTCCACCTTCACGCACAAACATACAGCGTAGTGATAATTTAGTCGCAGTATCGCAAGAATAACCACGGTACATCACCAGGTTCTTCTCTTTCGCCAGCTTCGGCGTGGTATCACGCTCGTAGCCCAGCATCCCCATATGATCCCAACGCGTGGTTTCACCAATAATGAAAACCACATAGGTATCGTCGAGATTTTGCGTCGGGGTATAGGTGAATTTTTTTGCCGGATTCATCAGCGACCGATTGTCTGACGACTCATCCACTTGCGCCCAGGCATACAGCCCCAACGCAGAAAGCCAGTTCGAAGGCAAATAAGAGTTCGCCAGCACGCCGCCGTAGCTTGGCATATCCACTCCGGCCAAACGGTCTGCACGCTTTTGCACTACATCCATCAGACGGATTGGCCCCCATACCAATAAGCCCGCCAAAAGCACGGTAAGCGCACTACGCCAGCGAGTTTTCGGGGTACAAAGCTGACGCAAGAAGGTGTCTTGTGAGCGGTTCATCCAGATAAATAGCAACGGGATAATACTCACCAGTACAACCCATGCGATAAGCGTCCAGCCAACCACTTCTTTCGACAGGTCAATGTCGGTGGTCATCACCGAAGCAACAATCCCGTAGCCAATCATGACGTTCATAAATGTCATGTAGTAGCTGGCCCCGGCAGAAATCAGCACCAGTAATGAAGCCAGCACTTTCCAGGCCGTTCTGCCGAAGAGCGAAATTAAGCGTAAAAAGAAGAAGGTTGCCAGAACCGTCCCTGCCAGTTCGATAACCGCCGAGACGCCATTAAGAAAAGTGAAGTTATGCGCGTAACCGTCAAACCGACGGAAATAGACTGCGCAATTCATAAACAGACCGATATAGACAGCGAGCAAAAAGCTTAGCTTTTGCTGCGTTATCGTTTTGATATATCTCATGCAAACAAACCCTGGAAAAACAGGTGAAAAATCCCTGCGTGATGATCTATGTGACCTGGCAGGTGAAATACGCGGAGGTTGCCGATAGTAATGAAATCCACAGCGCAGGCTAGTAGACCACAGGTTAAAGAAAAAGTGTCTGGAAAGCGTGTGTCTGAAGCACAAATTTACAAAAGCGCAAGTATGAATTGAGACTTATGGTTTAGTGAGGCCGTTAAAAATGTGGGGGTCACCTGACTTGCAATTGATGGTAAATATTCAAGTGATCCCATGACGTTTAAACACGAGTAGTTTTAGTTAACAGGGGGAATTTTACGTCCCCCCTTATTCTATTGGTGAAAAATCGTTTTAAATATGTATCTCACGCAACACTTTCTGCTCAGGCTGACGAATGGTTGTTGAAAGCGCCAGAGAGAGAATCAGCAAGGCAAAAATAACGCAGAAAGTCACATAAAATCCGCCAAACAGAGAGGCGATAATCGAACCGCAAATGCTGCCAATACCAAAGCCGAGGTAAATCACGCCGTAGTTTTTTGCCAGGTTATTGAGGCCGAAGAACTCACTGACCAGTGACGGGAACACTGTGATGGTGCCGCCAAAGTTAAACGCCACGCAGGCAATCGCGGCAAAGAATGTCACTGCATTCAATGGTGCAAATAACAGTGCCGCCATACCCACTAACGAAATCACCTGACCAATGGTGATGACACGAATACGCGAGATTTTGTCAGACAGAATACCCAGCACCAGACGACCGCTAAGGTTGGCGATGGAAATAACCGTTACTGCGTTGGCCGCGGAAATTGCATCAAGATGCGCCAGACTTTGAGCGATATCTTTCGCCACACCAATCACATACAGGCCGCTCATGCAGGCAGTCAGGAACATAACCGCTAACATCCAGTACTGCGGTTTACGCATGGATTGCGCCAGCGTGTAATCCTTCTCCACCACACCATTGCTGGTTTTTACTTCCTGCTTCGGTGCATCTTTCATTAACGTTGCGCCAAAGACAATCATCACCAGCGCAATCGCCCCCCAAATCACAAAGGTTTTTTCCAGGCCGACCGTTTCCAGCAACTGCGTGTCGATAAATTTGAACCCCAGGCTGCCCAGACCATAAGAACCAATGGCGAATGCGGAGATGAGACCTTTACGCTCCGGGAACCATTTCACACAGTTAGAAAGCGTCAGCAGATAACCTGCGCCATCTGCCAGTCCCACCAGCACACCCGCACTTAGCCACAGCATCATCAGATTATTTGAGTGCGCGGTAAGGAAGAAGCCAAGCCCCAAAAGAATACCTGAGGCCATAGTGACGCGCTTAACGCCAAAACGCTCCTGTAATTTACCCGCCACAGAAGACGAGATAGCCAGCCCCAGGCTTAGTAAACCAAAAGAGAAAGCCACCTGACTAACTGGCTCATTCAGTTTGGCGGAGAGCGCGCCATTAAACAGGCTCCAGGTGTAAACCGAACCCAGTGCAAACTGGGTAATGATGGTGCCGATTAGTGTCAGCCAGCGAGTACGCTGATAGTTTGAAGTGTTCATGGCAGTCTTCCTGCAGTGATAAATGGAAATTCTCTGCCAGTCACAATAACGAAGCGCATTTCGCGCAGGGAGAAAACGGCATGAACTGCCGTCAGGATGGAATGAAATGCCTAATTTCAGGAATGAGTGACACGCAAAATATTCACATGACAAATACTAAATGTAAGTTAGCGCCTACTATCGCCACAAGTATTGTTATTGAACAAGATCATTAGTAAACATATTGTTAAAATTTGGCACTCACTCCCATGGTATAAAGATAGTCACTATTGTTAGTGCTGTTTTCTGCCTGAGACAAAGCCGCATACGCCGCAATATTGGTATTAAGCAGCATATCTGCTCCCACCGTGACATCCAGCCAATTGCCGTTTTGATTAGTGGCAATTATCCGGTTTAATCCCGATTGTGCCTTCCAGAGATTATCGCCAAATTGTTGGTTGTAACTGATCTGCGCCCAGGGCCGCAAATCACCATATTGCGAATTAACCCGCCAGCCTAAGGTGCTGACACTCGCGTGCCATAGCGGATCAGTTTGCACGATAGCGCTGTCGCCAAATTCGTTATAAACCGCTGCGGAAGTACCATCATAATGCAAAGCCGCAACCGGCCCGGTGGTCACCTGACCATACAAAGGAAAGTTCCAGCCAAGCGTTACACCGTGAGTGTCATCAAGGGGAGAATCTTCCGCCAGACTAACCGACAAACCAGGTACATTTTGGCTATGATGGATGCGCTGGGCCAATATTTCGTCGTAATCAGGTTGGTGGTCGCTATCCCATGTATAACGTTCAGAGTTATGCCCTGGCTGCGCATCAACGATATATTCTTGTTGCCAGGCATGAGCTGTGGTGCAAAAAAACGGGCAGATCATCACGCTCGCCATGACGCGTAGCGCCCGGCGACCACTGCATATTTTTATAATCATCAACACGACTCCAGAGAAGAGCCGAATTCGGCATTATTATTGTCATTGTGTGATGGAGATCGGGCTGTTAGCCCTGTATTAAATATTGCCTTTTTAGCTGGCGCGTCAAGGCAAGCAGAACAAAATTTATACAAAACAACAAATACGAGGGAAAGTATGGAACGTTGTGGTTGGGTTACTCAGGATCCGCTCTACATCGCCTACCATGATCAGGAGTGGGGCGTACCGGAAACTGACGGTAAAAAATTATTTGAAATGATCTGCCTTGAAGGGCAACAGGCGGGATTATCCTGGATTACCGTGCTTAAAAAACGCGAAAATTATCGAGCCTGTTTTCATCAGTTCGATCCCGTTCGGGTTGCAGCAATGCAAGAAGAAGATGTCGAACGCCTGGTTCAGAACGCCGGAATTATCCGTCATCGCGGGAAAATCCAGGCAATTATTGGCAATGCGCGGGCATATCTGCAGATGGAGCAAAACGGTGAGCCGTTTGCGGATTTCGTCTGGTCGTTTGTGAATCATCAACCGCAGATTCGTAACGCCAAAACTCTCAGCGAAATTCCCACTTCAACACCGGCTTCCGACGCGCTATCGAAAGCGCTGAAAAAACGTGGATTTAAGTTTGTCGGCACTACCATTTGCTACTCATTTATGCAGGCCTGTGGGTTGGTCAATGACCACGTTACAAGCTGTTTTTGCCATCCGGGAGGCCAAAATGATTCGTGAAGCGCAAAGTTCCGATCTGCCTGCCATTTTAGATCTGTGGATTGAAAGCACGACCTGGGGGCATCCTTTTATTGATGAACAATACTGGCATGACAGCCTGCAAGTGGTGCGGGATGTTTACCTTGCCAACGCAATAACTTCGATGTGGGAAGAGAAAGGCGAATTTCTGGGCTTTGTCAGCATCATAGAAGATCGCTTTTTAGCCGCGATGTTTGTCGCGCCGAAGGCTGCACGGCGCGGTATTGGCAGAGCGCTAATGCAACATGTGCAACAGCGTTATCCATTTCTGATGCTGGAGGTTTACCAGGAAAACCTGCAAGCACTGCGTTTCTACATGGCGCAGGGTTTCCGTGTTATTGACAGTGCATGGCAAGAACAAACCCAGCACCCAACCTGGATTATGAGCTGGCAGGTGGATCAAACGCCGTAAGTGGCAGTTCAGGACCGTTGTATTTTTCCAGCCACGCCAAAGCCGTGTTGCCTGCACAACCATTCCCCAGCCGCGAGCTGGGGAGGTCTTTAGTCAATACATTCACTGCGCCGTTTTTACAAATGCCGTCAGCGGTTAAATCCAGATCCGGCCATGCCCCTTCGTGAATGCAAATCACGCCAGGTTTAATTCCCTCGCTAATGACCGCTCCGGCAAGGATCTGCCCACGGGAGTTCCACACCCGCACTATATCCCCCTCTTTTATGCCGCGCGCCAGAGCATCTTCAGGATGTATGGTAATGGGTTCGCGGTTTGCCACCGCGTATAATTCGCGCAGAGAGCTGTAATTCAACTGACTGTGCAGGCGGTGCGCCGGATGGGCAGAAAGTACCTGCAACTGTTCTGGTTCGGCATTGCCCTGCCACTCATCCGGCTCCAGCCACATCGGATGCCCCGGGCAATCCGGATAAGCGTAATCGGCAATACGCTGCGAGAAGATTTCAATCTTACCGCTGACGGTTTTTAATGGATGTGCCTGCGGATCGCGGCGAAAATCAGCGAAGCGAATAAACCGCTCACCGTCCGGGTGTTCCGGCATCTCAATTAACTGGTTGGCTTTCCAGAACTCAGCAAATGGCGGCAATTCAACCTGCTGGCTTGCCCCACGTTGCCGGGCGACGTTATAAAACGTTTCCAGCCATTGCAGCTCACTTTTCCCTTCCGTAAACCGCGCAAAGCCGCCCTTCTCCCAGCGTTCACTCAACCCGGCAAAAACATCAAAATCATTACGCGCTTCATCACGTGGTGGCACCACTTGCTTCATCGGCACCAGATGCTGATTACTGTAATCGCCGGTCATGGTGAGATCATTACGCTCAAACGAAGTGGTCGCAGGCAGAACGATATCGGCGTGTTTCGCCGCTGCCGTCCAGAAGCACTCGGAGATCACCACCAGCTCCGGTTTTTGCCAGGCACGGATCAGGCGATTGGTATCCTGATGATGAGTAAAGTTGGCGCCGCCCGCCCACCAGATAAAACGAATATCCGGGAAGTGGCGGTTCATGCCGTTATGTTGATACGCGCCGCCAGGGTTTTCCAGTGCTTCAACAATACGGGCTACGGGGATTTTATCTACCGCATCGGTGCCACCTGGCAAGCTGCCCTGCATAGATGAAAGCACCGCAGCGCGGCGCGTGGGGTTACCACCATTGGCAAAATGGTAAGAAAGACCAAAGCCGCCGCCAGGCGTACCTATTTGACCTAACATTGCCGCCAGCGTGACGATCATCCAGTGTTTTTGCTCACCAAACTGTTGGCGCTGCATTCCCCAGCCAGCCATCAGCATGGTGGTATTTTGCTGGAAAATAGCCGCTAGTTCGCGGATTTTCTCTGCGTTAACCCCACAAATCTCTGCCGCCCATTCGGCAGTTTTCGCTATTCCGTCACTCTCGCCCAGCAGATAAGAGGAGAAGACGTCATAACCTGTGGTGCAACGCGCCAGAAACGCTTCGTCGTGCCAGCCATTTTCCACCAGCGCATGGGCGATCCCCAGCATCAGAGCAACATCGGTGCCCATATGCGGTGCTACCCACTCCATTTTATCGCCAAAGAAATCGACGGTTTCCGATCGCATTGGATCAATGCAGATCAGCTTTTTCCCGCTGTCACGCAGTGCGGAAAAGTAAGAAAGCCCCTGCTCATCGGATGCATTCCACGCAATTTTCAGCGTATTGAGAGGGTTAGCACTCCACAACACCACGACATCGCTATGTTCCAGCACCAGCGGCCAACTGGTCTGCTGTTGATAAACTTCGCTGCCCCCCACGACATACGGCATGATCGCCTGTGCCGCGCCGGTCGAATAATCCCCCAGATGCCCGGTATATCCACCCGCCAGCGCCATATAGCGTTGTAATAATGTCGAGGCCTTATGCAGCACGCCGTTTGAACGCCAGCCGTAGGAACCCGCAAAAATCGACGCCGGACCATAAGCCTCACGAATGCGTTTATGTTGTTGGTGAATAAGATCCAGCGCCTCATCCCAACTCACGCGAACAAATTCATCCTGCCCACGAATGCCTTGCGGGTTTTCCGGTGACGCAAGAAAGCCTTTGCGCACCATGGGAAATCGTACCCGCGTATTGCTGTGAACCTGGTCGCGAACCGCGCTCTGCAAGGAGTTATCCATTCCTCTGGATAACGCGCCACGCGAGCTAAACACGGTTTCGCCGTCAGTTTCAACCAGCATGGGCCCCCAGTGGGCGGCAGTCAGAACGGAATATCGTGAGGATGAGTTGGCCAAACCAAAGGCTCCTGAAAGGTTAGATGTATTGAGCAGTTAAATATTACTTACAAATTTCCGAGTAATCCCAGGAAAAATCTTCATGTTCACACGGCATAATCTCCCGCCACGGCAACCGTGGCAAAGAATAAAAAGGTTATTAAGGATTAACGATGAAGAAACGTGTTTATCTTATTGCCGCCATTGTGAGCGGTGCTCTGGCAGTATCTGGTTGTACAACTAACCCCTACACTGGCGAGCGCGAAGCGGGTAACTCTGCCATCGGTGCGGGTCTGGGTTCACTTGTTGGTGCAGGCATTGGCGCGCTCTCTTCTTCGAAAAAAGATCGCGGTAAAGGCGCACTGATTGGCGCAGCCGCTGGCGCTGCTCTGGGCGGCGGCGTTGGTTATTACATGGATGTGCAGGAAGCGAAACTGCGCGACAAAATGCGCGGTACTGGTGTAAGCGTAACCCGCAGTGGGGATAACATTATCCTCAACATGCCAAATAACGTCACTTTCGACAGCAACAGCGCCACTCTAAAACCGGCAGGTGCGAACACGCTGACCGGCGTTGCAATGGTACTGAAAGAGTACCCGAAAACCGCTGTAAACGTACTTGGCTACACTGACAGCACTGGTGGATACGACCTGAATATGCGTCTGTCTCAGCAACGTGCAGACTCCGTTGCCAGCGCATTGATCACTCAGGGCGTGGCAGCTAACCGTATCAACACGCGTGGTATGGGTCCGGCTAACCCAATCGCCAGCAACAGCACCGCAGAAGGTAAAGCACAAAACCGTCGCGTAGAAATTACCTTAAGCCCGCTGTAATTCCCCAATGTCGGATGGCGGTTTCGTCATCCGACATTTATCATCTTGCCAGCGCTAATTTTCGCGTTAAGGTGTTCTCACTTTCAGGCAAGGAATCCCCCTATGGCAGCAAAATCAACGCGCCCCACCATTAGCGATGTCGCAAAAGCCGCAAAAACCGGCAAAACCAGCATCTCTCGTTACCTCAACGGCGAAAAACATCTGCTTTCCGAAGCATTGCTGGCGCGGATTGAAAAAGCGATTGCCGATCTTGATTATCGCCCCAGCCTTATGGCCCGAAGCCTGAAACGTGGCCGTACCCGGCTGATTGGCCTGATTATCGCCGATATTACTAACCCCTACTCGGTAAATGTGTTAAGTGGCATTGAGGCGGCTTGTCGCGATAAAGGATTCACTCCCCTGGTGTGTAATACCAACAATGAAGTGAATCAGGAACAACACTATCTCGATTTGCTACGCAGCTACCAGGTGGAAGGTATTGTGGTCAATGCCGTAGGAATGCGTGAAGAAGGGCTAAATCGTTTGCAACAGTCGGCACTGCCAATGGTGCTTATTGATCGCAAGATCCCCGATTTTGCCTGTGATGTTGTTGGACTGGACAACACGCAAGCTGCAACTACCGCTACCGAGCATTTAATTGAGCAAGGGTTTGAAGCCATACTCTTTCTCAGCGAACCGCTGGGAATGGTAAACACGCGACGTGAAAGGCTAAATGCTTTTCACGCTACTCTGGCACGTTATCCGGGTGTTGTAGCGCAGAATGCAGAAGTTCCACTGGCTGAGAATACACTTCTGGAAAACACGCTTCGCCAGTTCCACCAGCAACATCGGGGAATGCGCAAAGCCGTGATGTCGGCAAACGGCGCACTAACGCTACAGGTAGCACGCGCGCTCAAACGTATTGGCCTGAACTGGGGCAGTGATATCGGCCTGCTTGGTTTTGATGAGCTGGAATGGGCCGAACTGGCAGGCGTGGGGATTACCACGCTCAAACAACCGACCTGGCAAATTGGTTATGCGGCTGTGGAACAGGTGGTACGCCGTATTGAAGGCGTTACAGAGCCTATTCGTGAGCACGTTTTCTCCGGCGAGTTGATTGTTCGCGGATCAACGGCACGTTAAATTCCTTCGTGATAGCGATCATAATTTCAACACAGCGCCCTTTTCTTTGGAACCGGTTCCAACTAGCGTTATATCAATCGCGCTAGCCAGGGAGTTCCCATGCAGAGAAAAATTTTCGTGGTCACCGCCGCTTACGGTTATGAGCACATTCAGGCAGCAGGCGGGCAGAAAGCACTTCTGCCGGTTATTGCAAAATCCGGTGCCGATGGCGTTGAAATTCGTCGAGAACTGTTTACTTCTACGGATTTACTGGCACTAGCGGAACTGGGCCTCGCCATTGAACATGCCGGACTTCAGGCCTGTTATTCCGCTCCCGAACCGTTATTTATAGAAAATGGCGATCTTAACCCGCAACTTCCTCAGTTGCTTCAGGAAGCGAAGGATCTGAAATCTCTGTGGCTGAAAGTCTCTTTAGGTCATTTTGGTCACCCTGATCAACTCAATACTCTACGCGACTGGCTTGCCAGCAGTGGTATGGCGTTAGTGGTTGAAAATGATCAAACCCCCTGCGGACGCTTGCAGCCAATGCTGCGTTTTAAGGAGATTTGTCAGCAATTTGAGCTGCCAGTCAAACTGACCTTTGATATGGGCAACTGGCTGTGGGTGGGGGATTCACCAGAAGAAGCGGCGTATCAGTTAGCCCATTCTGTGGGCTATATCCATGTTAAAGCGGTTCTTCCTCACAAAGAGAGTTTTCGTGCCGTCCCCCCGGACAACGCTGACAGTGGCTGGCTGAAACTACTCACGATGCTTCCTGCCGATGTGCCACGTGGCATCGAATTTCCCCTGGAAGGGGCTGATTTGGCGGCCGTAACTCGCCGTTATGTCGATTTATTACGTAAGGAGTGAAGAGATGAAACACTCGCTGGATGTCATCACTATCGGTGAAGCAATGGCAATGTTTGTGGCTACGCAAACAGGCGATTTAGCGGAAGTAGAAAATTTTATCACGCGCGTGGCAGGTGCCGAGCTAAATGTGGCAACAGGCCTGGCACGTCTGGGTTTAAAGGTCGCATGGGTAAGTCGCGTCGGAAATGACAGCTTCGGTCGTATGGTTCTCAATACGTTGCAAAAAGAGGGGATTGATGCCCGTGGCGTCAGTTGCGATAGCGACCACGCAACCGGCTTTCAGCTTAAATCTAAGACTGAAAATGGAACCGATCCCATTGTGGAATATTTCCGTAAAGGCTCCGCCGCCAGTTATCTCTCATTGGACGACTATGACGAGAGCTGGTTTGCCAGTGCACGTCATTTACACCTGAGCGGCGTTGCAGCGGCACTTTCTGCAAGCTCTTATGACTTACTTAATCACGCAGCTCATACGATGAAATCTCTGGGTAAGACTATTTCGTTCGATCCCAATTTGCGTCCGGTGCTGTGGAAGAGTGAAGCCGAGATGATTGAAAAACTAAACCACCTCGCTTTTCAGGCTGACTGGGTACTTCCGGGGTTGAAAGAAGGCATGATCTTAACCGGACAACAGACACCGGAAGGTATTGCCGATTTCTATCTTCAACATGGCGTCAAAGCGGTTGTACTGAAAACGGGTGCTGATGGCGCCTGGTATAAAACAGCCGATGGCGAGAAGGGCAGTGTTGCCCCGGTTAAAGTCGAAAACGTGGTCGATACCGTTGGGGCCGGAGATGGCTTCGCATGTGGTGTTATCAGTGCACTATTAGAAGGTCGCACACTACATCAGGCGGTCACTCGGGGGAATAAAATTGGCGCACTGGCGATTCAGGTACAGGGCGACAGTGAAGGGCTTCCGACACGTGAACAACTGGGAGAGTAACTCCCCTATAAAAATGAGTAACAAAACAATCTGATACGTACTCCTCTGTCCCTACCTACAGAGGCGCTCTAACCTGAAGCATAGAGGCAGGCCTATGAACAGCTCAACAAACGCAGCAAAACGTTGGTGGTACATCATGCCTATCGTGTTTATCACGTATAGCCTGGCGTACCTTGATCGTGCGAACTTTAGTTTCGCATCCGCCGCTGGCATCAACGAAGACCTCGGTATTACTAAAGGGATTTCGTCGCTGCTGGGGGCCCTTTTCTTCCTCGGTTACTTCTTTTTCCAGATCCCTGGAGCGGTATATGCAGAACGGCGTAGTGTCCGCAAACTGATTTTCGTCTGTCTAATCTTATGGGGCGGTTGTGCCTCGCTGACAGGGATGGTCAGCAACATTCCGGCACTGGCAGCAATTCGCTTTATTCTCGGGGTGGTAGAAGCTGCGGTCATGCCTGCGATGCTGATTTATATCAGTAACTGGTTTACCAAATCTGAACGCTCACGTGCCAATACCTTTCTGATCCTTGGAAATCCGGTAACAGTGCTGTGGATGTCGGTTGTCTCTGGCTACCTGATTCAGGCGTTTGGCTGGCGCGAAATGTTTATCATCGAAGGTGTGCCGGCCATCATCTGGGCCTTTTGTTGGTGGGTGCTGGTAAAAGATAAACCTGCGCAGGCAGGCTGGCTTTCTGAATCAGAGAAAGCGGCGTTACAGGCACAGTTAGAGCAGGAACAACAAGGTATCAAAGCCGTTCGTAACTATGGTGAAGCCTTCCGCTCCCGTAACGTCATCTTACTGTGTATGCAGTATTTTACCTGGAGCATCGGGGTATATGGGTTTGTGCTCTGGTTACCATCAATTATCCGTAGCGGTGGTGAAAACCTGGGTATGGTTGAAGTCGGCTGGCTCTCTTCTGTCCCCTATCTGGCAGCGACAGCGGCAATGATTATTGTCTCCTGGGCATCGGACAAATTGCAAAATCGTAAGCTCTTTGTCTGGCCTTCACTGCTGATTGCCGCGATTGCCTTTATCGGCTCCTGGGCCGTGGGTGCTAACAATTTCTGGCTTTCTTATACCTTACTGGTGATCGCAGGCGCTGCAATGTATGCCCCGTATGGTCCGTTCTTTGCCATTATTCCAGAAATGCTGCCACGTAATGTTGCCGGTGGCGCAATGGCATTGATCAACAGTATGGGAGCGCTGGGCTCGTTCCTCGGCTCATGGTTTGTTGGTTATCTCAATGGGGTAACCGGTAGCCCATCAGCATCATTCATTTTCATGGGGGTAGCGCTTTTCGTTTCTGTATGGCTAACATTGATTGTTAAACCAGCAGCCAATCAACCGCTACCCGTTGGCGCGCGCCACGCTTAAATATTAATCACGGAGATTCGCATGAAGCCGTCCATTATTCTTTATAAAAAGTTACCTGACGATTTACTGCAACGCCTTGAGGAACATTTTACTGTAACGCAGGTAAGCAACCTGAGCCCACAAACGGTAGAGCAACACGCAGAAGCGTTTGCGAATGCGGAAGGTCTGTTGGGTTCAAGCGAAAAAGTGGATGATGCATTACTGGAAAAAATGCCAAAGCTGCGGGCAACGTCAACGATCTCTGTAGGTTATGACAATTTTGATGTTGATGCCCTTAACGCCCGTAAAGTATTGCTGATGCATACTCCTACAGTGCTGACTGAAACTGTCGCGGATACGTTGATGGCGCTTATTCTCGCCACTTCTCGTCGGGTGGTGGAAGTCGCAGAACGCGTAAAAGCCGGTGAATGGACTGCCAGCATTGGGCCTGACTGGTTTGGTAGTGATGTACATCACAAGACCTTAGGGATTGTTGGCATGGGGCGCATTGGTATGGCACTGGCCCAGCGTGCACACTTTGGTTTTAACATGCCGATTCTCTATAACGCTCGTCGCCAACACCCGCAGGCAGAAGAGCGCTTTAACGCCCGCTATTGCGATCTCGATACGTTGTTGCAGGAAGCTGATTTCGTTTGTCTGATTCTGCCGTTAACCGAAGAAACGCATCATCTCTTCGGTGCTGAACAATTTGCCAAAATGAAATCCTCCGCCATTTTCATTAACGCTGGTCGTGGCCCAGTGGTTGATGAAAAAGCCCTGATAAGCGCATTACAGAAGGGAGAAATTCACGCTGCCGGACTGGATGTGTTTGAGCGGGAACCACTGCCAGTAGATTCCCCTTTGCTTGCTATGCCAAACGTGGTGGCACTGCCACATATCGGTTCTGCCACTCATGAAACACGTTATAACATGGCGGCTTGTGCGGTGGACAACCTGATCGCAGCGCTACAGGGCAATGTCGATAAGAACTGCGTGAATCCGCAAGTCGCGAAGTAAAAAAATACCGGAGGGGTATATCCACTCCGGTATCAGATTGTTGAATAAATAGACTTAATTAATGCCCGAAGCATTATCGGGCATTAAAATTATTATTCAGTTGCGCTTTTTACTTTCGTCCAGGCTTGAATAAATTCCTGGTGCTGAGTTGCCAGTGGCGCGATTAGCTTATTGTATTCACTTGCCTGTTGAGAGGTCGGGAATTGAATACCATTTGCCACAAAGCTAACCTGAGTACCCTGCTGAGCAATATAATCACCCACCTGCACCAGCTGCTGGGTAAAGGTCTGCGCTACCGGGATCATCGGCTGCAGTGCTTCGGCTGGAAGCGTCACCACTTTATTAAATGCCTTATCAAATACCGGTTTTAAATCTTCAGACTGCTTAAGTGCGCCATGAGCAGCATCCGCCTGCAATTTTGCATTCTGCAATTGCTGCGCCAGCACACCTAATGAACCATTCAGATCGCGCAGTGCAACACGCTGAGTCATATAGTCCTGCGGTACACGAATCGCATTTACACTATCGACGACCGGACGCAAACCAGAATCAATCGCCTGATTTACCTGCTGTGAGTAACCGTACAAAACGGCGTAATCATTAACAAACGGACCAAACTGCTTTTTCTGATCGGCAGTTAAAGTCGGTATCCGTTCATTACTACGCATGACTGTATTATCCAGGAAATCGATGAACGCTTTGCGCTGATCGCCTTCTTTATCAAAACACCCACTCAGGCTAATAACCATTAATAACGCCGCAATAGGCGCAAACCAGCGAGAGCAGGACTTACCTGTCGCCATTTTTATACTCCTTTCACCCAAAAATGCGCACAACGACACATGCGTGTCTGACGTTGACAAGGATAGTCCAGGTCAGGCTTGCAGGATACCCTTTCCGCATAATCTTGCAGGGAAAAATTCGTTTTCTGGCTGGCACTTTTAAATGTTATAAATTTGTTACTTTCATCACATTTAACACGATAAGAACAATGGCCATGAGTCATAACATCACTATGATTTATTTGTCTTTTTCATCCTGCACTGCTCTACAAAGCGCTAAACAGTACGATAATCGCCCGGTATCGCCAGCAGGACGATTGCCCACCAGGAGTTTCAATGTTTTGATTAAATGAACGATTAACGGATAAAGGTTCGGTAATCGCACATTTGAATCACCAATGCGGTCGTGAAGATAAGAACACCCTCCGTTGCCCGCCTTGCTTTGCAGGAATAATCGCATGACAAACAGAACAACTGATATTCAGGCATTTATTAATCAGCATCCTTTTTCCCGCTACCAGTGGATGATCCTGGTACTGTGCTTTGTGACCGTCGCTATGGACGGTTTTGATACTGCAATTATCGGTTTTATTGCTTCCGACCTGGTGCAGGAATGGGGCGTAGAGAAGTCAGCATTAGGCCCGGTAATGAGTGCTGCACTGGTCGGGTTGGCTGTTGGCGCACTCACCGCAGGCCCGATGGCGGATCGTATTGGACGCAAGAAAGTACTGATTATGTCGATCCTGGTATTTGGTGGTTTTAGCTTATTAACCGCCTTTGCCAGTACGTTAAATCAACTTACTGCCCTACGCTTCTTAACCGGGCTGGGGCTGGGTGCGGCAATGCCTAACGCGGCAACCTTAATGAGCGAGTATGCCCCGGAGCGTCGTCGCGCCTTACTGGTTAACCTGATGTTTGTAGGTTTTCCGATTGGCTCTTCGATGGGCGGATTTATTTCAGCCTGGCTTATCCCCCATTATGGATGGCAGAGCGTACTGATCCTCGGCGGTATAATGCCGTTGATTCTGGCTGTCGTTCTGATTTTCCTGTTACCGGAATCCGCACGTTACCTGGTGGTGAAAAATAAATCTCAGCGGCAAATCGGTACTATTTTACGCCGCATCGCCCCTGTTCCTGAGCAAACGTATTTTGTGTTGCGTGAGGCTGGGCTGGTAAAAGAGAAATCGGCGCTGGGTGTTATTTTCTCCCCACGTTACGCCGTGGGAACGGTGATGCTATGCCTGACCTATTTTATGGGCCTGTTGATTTTTTACCTGCTGACCAGCTGGCTGCCATTACTAATTCGTGAAACAGGCGCGACCTTAAGTCAGGCGTCTATTATCACCGCGCTATTCCCTCTTGGTGGTGGGATCGGTGTCCTGCTGCTTGGCGCGCTGATGGATAAACTGAACCCTAATAAAGTAGTCGCCGTTGGCTGGCTACTGACAGGCATCTTTGTTTGCCTGGTAGGTTTCTCCACCAGTAACCTGGTATTAATGGGAGTGATGGTATTTATCGCCGGAACCATTATGAATGGCGCACAATCATCAATGCCTGCTCTGGCTGCTGGTTTTTACCCTACCCAGGGCCGTGCGACAGGCGTTGCCTGGATGTTAGGCCTGGGCCGCTTTGGTGGGATCCTCGGCGCATTCAGTGGCGCGTTTTTAATGCAGGCCCAGCTGTCTTTCGAAACCATATTTACCTTCCTGGCAATTCCGGCGCTGGTATCAGCACTGGCGCTCATGGTGAAATATTGGGTTGGTAAGCGCCAGTTGCCTCTGACGCAATCCGCTACGGAAGATCTGAGTAGCGCAACGCAAAAAGCCTGATTATATCGCCTGGCGAGAGTTGTTTCGCCAGGCGATTAAGATTTGCGCAAGTTTACATTGGTTATGAAGAAAAAATAAATTTGCGTATATCAATTTGTTAGCGTCCTGGAAATCACGTCTGCGCCATCGCTGAAACGAATCTGCACAATTTGCGTGCAAAAATACCCGCCCGGCTTATCTGATTAAGGCTATTCTTAACTGGCTTCGATGAAATTCACGATCCCGCTGTGTGATTTAGAGGAGTTCTAAATGGAATATAAAGATCCAATGGTTGAGCTGCTCAGCAACCTTGAACAAATTGTTTTTAAAGAAGAAATTTCTAAAACAAACCTGACGAAGAAACCCTGTGCTTTTAATGAATTTGAGCAATTACGCAGAGGTACAGGGCTAAAGATTGATGATTTTGCGAGAGTTTTAGGCGTTTCAGTTGCCATGGTACGTGAATGGGAGTCCAGACGTGTAAGACCTTCCAGCACCGAACTAAAATTGATGCGACTGATCCAGGCCAACCCGGCGTTAAGTAAACAATTGATGGAATAGCATTTTATTTCTTTTTTTAACATTCACGGTCCTGTTCGAAGGACCGTTTTACATACAATTAACCATAAGTTAGAAAAATAAAAGTTGCTTTTACATAAGTTACGTGGCTTAATGCACTCAACGGTTTGACGTACAGACCATTAAAGCAGTGTAGTAAGGCAAGTCCTCTTCAAGAGTTATCGTTGATACCCCTCGTAGTGCATTTCCTTTAACGCTTCAAAAATCTGTAAAGCACGCCATATCGCCGAAAGGCACAATTAATTATTAAAGGTAATACACTATGTCCGGTAAAATGACTGGTATCGTAAAATGGTTCAACGCTGACAAAGGCTTCGGCTTCATCACTCCTGACGATGGCTCTAAAGACGTGTTCGTACACTTCTCTGCTATCCAGAACGATGGTTACAAATCTCTGGACGAAGGTCAGAAAGTGTCCTTCACCATCGAAAGCGGCGCTAAAGGCCCGGCAGCTGGTAACGTAACCAGCCTGTAATCTCTGCTTAAAAGCACAGAATCTAAGATCCCTGCCAAATGGCGGGGATTTTTTTATTGGAAAAACCGCTTTATATGTAGAGAAGAACAGTCCCAGGAATAATCCAGATCCGGCACCGGGATGTGGCAATCACGACAGACCGCACCATCACACCCGGAACAATCACAATCATTATTCTTCTTTTTACGTATTACCTCGTTCAGGTCTTGCTTCTGCCTGATTGTCTGTGCTGCAAGTCGGCAATCTGCAAAACGCTGACGTATCTCACCCCAGCCTGCAATAACACCTTTCTGTTGAATAATCTCTTTGACTGCTCCCGAACATCCCTGCGTTTGGTACAACACACTGTAAGCACAGCGGTAGCCTTTGCGAGGAGAAAGATGTCGTTGATAAAGCATTATCAACAGTAAAAGCAGTTTATTCATGAAGGCTCCGAACCATTCCTGTTCCCGATTAAAAACTTATTTAATAGCCAAATTCATTCGTATTTTTAAAAAAGCATTCATTAAAGAAATAAATTAGGGTGCATTGAGAATACCCAACGCCATAAGAAAGGCGGGAATAACTTCCCGCCGAAGACTCTTACTCTTTCAATTTGCAGGCTAAAAACGCCGCCAGCTCATAATTCTCCTGTTTAATATGCAATTCACACAGTGAATCTCTTATCATCCAGGTGAAAAATAAAAGTGTGAAACAAATCACTATTAAAGAAAGTAATCTATATTTCTGCGGCATTCCCAGCCTCCTGTGTTGATTTCCAACGAGTAAGAGGCTAACCTTATGGTGTCTATGCATAGAGGGGCCTCACTTTGATTTATAGTCAGGTGGGGCTTTTCTCTGTCTGCCTTTCGGTGAATACCTGAGACAAACAGTCTCAAGCACCCGTGGCTATTCTAGCTTAATAAGTTCTTTTCTTCTCCTTTATATAATCCTAAAAAAATCTCATAAAATTAATATATGAGACAATCTTTATTCAGCAGAAGATTATTAAAGGTTGCTCTATTATTTAGCGATAAAAAAGCCTGCCAGATGGCAGGCTTTTTAATAACGACGTTATTACTGCAACAGCGAAATATCCGCAACGCGCAGGAACAGTTCGCGCAGTTTCTCCAGCATGGTCAGACGGTTGATACGCAATTCTTTGTCATCAACCATTACCATCACTTTATCGAAGAAAGCATCGACCGGTTCACGCAGCTCAGCCAGTTCGACCAGCGCATCCTGGTAACGACCTTCGGCGAAGTACGGCTCCAGTTTATCGCGCAGCACAACCACCTGCATCGCCAGTTTAATTTCTTCCGGCTCTTTCAGAGTAGAGGCATTCACGCGGTCGCTCAGCACTTCGTCTGATTTCGCCAGGATGTTAGATACACGCTTATTCGCCGCCGCCAGTGCTGCCGCTGCATCCAGCGTACGGAAGTGCGATACCGCTTTCATACGAGCATCAAAATCTGCCGGGCGAGTCGGACGACGCGCCAGTACCGCCTGGATGGTGTCAACGGTATAACCTTCGTCCTGATACCAGGCGCGGAAGCGACCGAGCATAAAGTCGATAACGTCATCAACCACGTTGGCATTAGTCAGCTTATCGCCATACAGACGCACCGCTTCTTCGGTCAGCGTTTGCAGATCAAGGTTGAGGTTCTTCTCAACGATAATACGCAGCACGCCAAGTGCGGCACGACGCAGCGCAAAGGGGTCTTTATCGCCTTTCGGATGCTGACCGATACCGAAGATACCCGCCAGGGTATCCATCTTGTCAGCAATCGCCAGCGCACAAGCCACTGGGTTAGACGGCAGGTCATCACCGGCAAAGCGCGGCTGATACTGCTCATTCAGCGCTACGGCGACATCTTCCGCTTCACCATCGTGACGCGCGTAGTGCATACCCATAACGCCCTGAGTGTCGGTGAACTCGAAGACCATGTTAGTCATCAGGTCACACTTAGACAGCAGGCCCGCACGGGTGGCATGATTCACGTCAGCGCCAATCTGTTCAGCAATCCAGCCCGCCAGCGCCTGAATGCGGTCAGTTTTGTCGCGCAGCGTGCCAAGCTGTTGCTGGAACAGCACGGTTTGCAGGCGCGGCAGGTTATCTTCCAGACGTTTTTTACGGTCGGTATTGAAGAAGAACTCGGCATCCGCCAGGCGTGGGCGAACAACCTTTTCGTTACCGGAGATAATTTGCTGCGGATCTTTCGATTCGATGTTGGCAACGAAGATAAAGTTCGGCAGCAGTTTGCCGTCGTTCGCATACACCGGGAAGTATTTCTGGTCACCTTTCATGGTGTAAACCAGCGCTTCAGACGGCACCGCGAGGAATTTCTCTTCGAATTTTGCGGTCAGCACAACCGGCCATTCCACTAGCGAAGCCACTTCTTCCAGCAGGCTTTCGCTTAAGTCAGCGTTACCGCCAATCTTACGCGCGGCTTCTTCGGCATCGGCTTTAATCTTCGCCTTACGTTCTTCGTAATCGGCGATAACTTTCCCGCGCTCGCGCAGAATTTCCGGATACTGATCGGCATTGTCGATAGTAAATTCCGGCTCGCCCATAAAGCGGTGGCCGCGAATCACGCGATCGGACTGAATGCCCAGAATGGTTGCCGGAATGACTTTGTCGCCCAGCAGCAGGGTCACGGTGTGAACCGGACGCACGAAGTGCACGTCGCTTGCGCCCCAACGCATCAGTTTCGGGATCGGCAGCTTCGCCAGCGAAGTGGCGACCATATTCGGCAGCAGTGCTTCGGTGCTTTCGCCCTTCACATGGGCGCGATACAGCAGCCATTCGCCTTTATCGGTGGTCAGACGCTCAGCCTGGTCAACGGTAATACCGCAACCACGCGCCCAACCTTCTGCCGCTTTGCTCGGTTTACCTTCGGCATCGAACGCCTGAGCAATTGCCGGGCCACGTTTTTCGATTTCACGATCCGGTTGTGCTTCCGCCAGGTTAGCTACTTTCAGCGCCAGACGACGCGGAGCAGCAAACCATTGAACGGTGCCATGTGCGAGGCCAGCGTTATCCAGCTCCGCAGTAAAGTTCGCAGCAAAGGACTCAGCCAGGCTGCGCAGTGCTTTTGGTGGCAGCTCTTCAGTGCCGATTTCCACCAGAAAAGTTTTCTCAGACATAGCCGCCTCTTACTTATCTTTGTTGCACATCGGGAAGCCGAGGGCTTCACGGGAAGCGTAGTATGCTTCTGCCACTGCTTTGGTCAGGGTGCGAATGCGCAGAATATAGCGCTGACGCTCAGTGACGGAGATGGCTTTACGCGCATCCAGCAGGTTGAAGCTGTGGGCGGCTTTCAGAATACGCTCGTAGGCTGGCAACGGCAGCGGATTTTCCAGCGCCAGCAGCTGCTGCGCTTCTTTCTCGTACTGCTCGAAGCAGGTGAACAGGAAGTCCACATCCGCGTATTCGAAGTTGTAAGTGGACTGCTCCACTTCGTTCTGATGGAACACGTCGCCGTAGGTGGTTTTACCCAGCGGGCCGTCGCTCCAGACCAGGTCGTAAACGCTGTCTACGCCCTGAATGTACATTGCCAGACGTTCCAGACCGTAGGTGATCTCGCCGGTAACCGGTTTACACTCCAGACCACCAACCTGCTGGAAGTAAGTGAACTGCGTCACTTCCATGCCGTTCAGCCACACTTCCCAGCCCAGCCCCCAGGCACCCAGCGTCGGGTTTTCCCAGTTATCTTCCACGAAACGGATGTCGTGGATGGTCGGATCCATGCCCAGCTCTTTCAGAGAACCGAGGTACAGCTCCTGAATATTGTCCGGCGATGGCTTAATAACCACCTGGAACTGATAGTAGTGCTGTAAGCGGTTGGGGTTTTCGCCGTAGCGACCATCGGTCGGGCGACGAGAAGGCTGAACATAAGCAGCCGCCATCGGTTCTGGCCCCAGCGCGCGCAGACAGGTCATTGGGTGAGAGGTTCCCGCGCCGACTTCCATGTCCAATGGTTGAACAATGGTGCAGCCCTGGCGAGCCCAGTAATCCTGTAAGGTCAGGATCAAGCCCTGGAAGGTCCTGGTATCAAACTTTTGCATATTATTTCGTGCTGGATACGTGTGGATTTAAAGGAAGGGATCAGTATACCCGCTGGATGGAAGATATACAGTACGAAACGGGAAAAAGGCAGGCCTTAGCGCATGGAAAGATGCAAAAAATGGCCATCCGCGTCAAAAGAACAGACAAACTGCTCTTTCCGGAAGGTATAACCGCGCATTTCGTAGCTTCCCTGGAACTGTTCGAAGGCGGTGACGTCGATTTTTTGCGCACCTGTATTATAGCGTTTTGCCGCCTGATCTCTGCATAGCTCTTCCATATTCAATGACCGAATGGGATCAACTTTAACCCTTTGAGCTTTCTGTTCTGGTGGTGGTGTTGAACATCCTGCCATCAACATAAGTACTATTGCTGGAAAGCAATACTTCATCATCATCAAATTACCGTCTTTTGCAGGTGAGTCTTATTATTGAGTTCTGTATAGTGGCTGAGGGGTAAGATTTTACTCAAGCCATTATAATCTGTAGCCATAAAACTCAGATTAATCCAGTGCGATGCTTCAATGATTTATCGGTCAGAATTTTTTTAACCAGACACAGAGACACAGATGCCACCCAAAATTTATTGGATTGATAACCTGCGAGGAATAGCCTGTTTAATGGTGGTGATGATTCATACCACCACATGGTATGTCACTAATGCTCATAGCATTAGCCCTGAAAGTTGGGATTTGGCAAATGTACTAAACTCCGCGTCTCGTGTTAGCGTACCATTGTTTTTTATGATCTCAGGCTATCTCTTCTTTGGTGAACGAAGCGCTCAAACACGCCATTTTTTACGCATTGGATTGTGCCTGATTTTTTATAGCCTTGTGGCACTGTTATATATCTCGCTGTTCACATCGATTAATATTGAGTTATCACTCAAAAATCTGCTGCAAAAACCCGTTTTTTATCACCTGTGGTTTTTCTTCGCCATTATTGTGATATATCTCGTTTCCCCGATTATTCAAGTGAAAAACATAAGCGGTAAGATGTTATTGATACTGATGGTTATTATCGGAATCATTGCTAATCCAAATACAGTACCGCAAAAAATCGATGGAGTCGAATGGCTACCAATAAATTTATATATCAACGGTGATACTGTCTATTACATTCTGTACGGCATGTTAGGTAGAGCTATCGGCATGATGAATACCCAAAAGAGGTCGCTAACCTGGATAAGCGCAATACTGTTTGTTGCAGGAGTGTTTATCATCTCACGAGGCACACTGTATGAATTACAGTGGCGTGGCAACTTTGCGGATACCTGGTATCTTTACTGTGGACCGATGGTATTTATTTGTGCGGTGTCATTACTGACATTCGTAAAAAATACGCTTAATACCCATACAGTTCCGGGACTTAACTTAATATCCCGTCATTCTCTGGGAATATATGGCTTTCATGCTTTTATCATTCATGCCTTGCGTACCCGTGGTCTTGAATTTAAAACATCGCCATTGCTGGATATACTCTGGATATTTAGTATTACGCTGATCAGTAGCTTATTACTTTCTGTAATATTACAAAAAATTGATCGCAGAAGACTGGTCAGTTAGCAACCATTAGCCTGAAAAGTAGAATACCTTTCAGGCTTATACTCGAACCAGTGAGAATATAACATTACTCCGCACGCATTAACTTTATTTGACCAAATATACTGACGAAAAAAGCAACAGGATATATCACCATTTCATAAACATTAATGGGGGCATTCCTGACACCGAGAAACAACAGACCAACAGTAAGTAGTGCAACGAACTGGCAGATACGAGAAAATGTTTCATCTATATTGCTGAATCTTTCTGCACGTAGATATGAGTAAGTCACAAATGTGCCTGTCATTAACACGCCCAGAAAATAGCCTTTCCCACTCAACAGAGGGCATGAATACCATAGCCCCGCCAGGTAGACCAACGCACCAGTAAAAAATAATACTCTTGCTACTGCCTTTGAAATTTGCATTGTGACCTCCCTATCTCTATGACGGGGATACATTACGAGCAACTAACACAAGACAAAACTGAAAAATACCATTAACAAATGATTTTCAGAATACATTCATATTAAATTTTTATTGATTTAAAAAATATATAGATTGGATAAATTCCCCTGCCCGGACAGACAGGGGAATTTATTACCCCATAAGAGGCAGCAATTGCTGATAGAGACGACGGAAAGTGTCACGTTGTGGCTGATATGCCACATGACGTTGAGCATCTGGGGTATGGGTTTGCTCCAGTGGGAGTTGTGGTAGCAATTCTGCCAGCGACTTGTCTTTGCCGACGGCAATTTGTGCCAACCTGGCCGCGCCGAGTGCCGGACCAACATCACCGCCTGTACGATAATCCAGTTGCTGACCACTAATATCCGCCAGCATCTGACGCCAGTACGCACTACGCGCACCACCACCAATTAACGTTACGCTTTGCGGTTTAACACCACATGCATGGACCACATCCATACCATCGGCCAGGGCATATCCCACTCCCTCAAGCACTGCTTTTGCCAGCTCCGCCGGACCATGCTGATGGGTTAGTCCAAAGAAAACACCCTTCGCCTGTGGATTATTGTGTGGCGTGCGCTCGCCAGAAAGATAAGGTAAGAACCAGACAGGATCGGCCTTTTCGTCAGCCTGTTGTGCTGCGTTAATCAGTGCCGGAACAGATTCCATACCAGTCAATTTCGCCGCCCAATCCAGACATGATGCCGCACTCAACATCACTGACATTAAATGCCAGCGTTCCGGCAATGCGTGGCAAAAGCTATGCACGGCGCTTTCCGGCTTGCTCAAAAAGCCTTCGCTAACAGCAAAGTACACACCAGATGTTCCGAGCGACAACATCGCCTGGTTTGCGTCAATCATTCCCACGCCGACGGCCCCTGCGGCGTTATCGCCCCCACCCGCAACAACAGGTACAGATGGCATTCCCCATGCACGGGCAACTTCCGGTAATAACGTGCCGGTGATTTCACTGCCTTCGTAAAGCGCAGGCATATGATCACGGGTTAACTGACAGGCCTCCAGCATGACATCGCTCCAGTCACGCTTCGCCACATCCAGCCACATCGTTCCTGCGGCATCAGACATATCGCTGGCAAAATCGCCCGTCATACGCAGACGCAGATAATCTTTCGGCAGTAACACTTTTGCCACCCGGCTGAAAACCTCCGGTTCGTGACGTTGAACCCAAAGCAGTTTTGGCGCAGTAAAGCCAGGCATCATCAGGTTGCCGGTGATAGCCCGAGACTGTGGTACTTTTTGCTCCAGCAAAGCACACTCTTCACCGCATCGACCGTCATTCCACAAAATAGCCGGGCGCAGAATCTGATTTTGCGAATCAAGAAGCGTTGCTCCATGCATCTGCCCGGCAATACCTAACGCTTTAACACCCTGTAGTGAATGCAACTGCCCCAATGCTTTTACAGCACGGTCGGTTGCCTGCCACCACTGTTCTGGATCTTGCTCTGACCAGAGAGGATAGGGGCGTGATACGGTAAGTTTTTCTGTATGCGACGCGACAACCTCACCCTGTTCATTGAGCAGAATAGCTTTTACACCCGATGTACCAAGATCTATCCCGATATACATAGCGATCATTCCTTACAAAAATGCCCGGTATCGCTACCGCTTACCGGGCTCAGGGACTGTCTTTGTTAACGATTATTTATCGAACAAATAATGATTCACCAGACTTTCCAGTAATTCCTGGTGACCGCTCTGATGGACCGGAGACAGATTATGGTCCTGGGCATATTTTGCCAGGTCACTCAGTGACATCTGGCCTTTCAGAATTTGCTGACCCAGCTCGCTATTCCAGCCGGAGTAACGCTGCGCCACACGTTTGTCCAGTTCACCGTCTTCAATCATACGGGCAGCCACTTTCAATGCCAGCGCCATAGTATCCATTGCGCCAATATGACCGTAGAACAAATCGTATTTATCGGTGCTCTGACGACGAACTTTGGCGTCGAAGTTCAGACCACCGGTGGTAAAGCCACCCGCTTTAAGGATTTCATACATTACCAGCGCATTCTCTTCCACGCTGTTCGGGAACTGGTCGGTATCCCAGCCCAATTGCGCATCACCACGGTTGGCATCAACAGAGCCGAACAGCCCCAGCGCGATGGCGGTGGCAATTTCGTGGTGGAAAGAGTGACCTGCCAGCGTCGCATGGTTAGCTTCGATATTCAGTTTGATCTCTTTTTCCAGACCAAACTGTTTCAGGAAGCCATATACCGTGGCGGCATCGTAATCGTACTGGTGTTTGGTTGGCTCCTGCGGTTTCGGCTCAATCAGCAGTGTGCCCTGGAAGCCAATTTTGTGTTTGTGCTCAACAACCATCTGCATGAAGCGCCCAAGTTGTTCGCGCTCCTGACGCAGATCGGTATTCAGCAGGGTTTCATAACCTTCACGACCACCCCACAGTACATAGTTTTCACCACCCAAGCGTTTGGTTGCTTCCATCGCGGTAACCACTTGTGTTGCCGCCCAACTAAAGACTTCTGGATCCGGGTTAGTTGCCGCCCCTGCGCCGTAGCGTGGGTTAGTAAAGCAGTTCGCTGTACCCCATAGCAGTTTCACACCGCTTTGTTCTTGTTTCGCTGCCAGCACATCAACCATTTCAGCGAAGTTATTTTTGTACTCTTTCAGCGATGCGCCTTCTGGTGACACGTCAACATCATGGAAGCAGTAGAACGGTACATTCAGTTTGTGGAAGAATTCAAAGGCTACGTCAGCTTTACGTTTCGCCAACATTAGCGCTTCACCCGGCTGTTGCCATGGGCGATCAAACGCGCCAACACCAAACATATCCGCACCGTTCCAGCAGAAGGTATGCCAGTAGCAGGCAGCAAAACGCAAGTGATCTTCCATACGTTTACCCAGTACCAGCTCATCAGGATTGTAATGGCGGAATGCTAACGGGTTAGTGGTTTTCGGGCCTTCGTAACGAACACGGTCGAGTTGATCAAAATAAGCCTGCATATTGAACTCCCTAATCAGGTAATACGGCGAGTAACTTCGATGCCTTAATACTGGAATTTCCTGATTTGATGCTCAATTACGTTATTTCACACCCGAATTAAGAGAATACGCAATTGTGCGCTGGCTCGCAAAAACAACAAATTAAAAGCTGATCGCTGTCGAATATTAAAAAATAAACAAAAAACCATAACCCGAAGATAAAAAATGGGAATTGCTTTCCAGTTTTGAGTATGGTGAATTCGCAATGCATCATCGTAGTGATAATATCATTTCGCCCATATTTAGCCGTGCAGGATATGTTCACATGTTTGATAAACGTCACCGTATCACTCTGTTATTTAATGCCAATAAAGCCTACGACCGGCAGGTTGTTGAAGGCGTGGGAGAATATTTACAGGCATCACAATCAGAATGGGACATATTCATTGAAGAGGATTTTCGGGCCCGGATTGATAACATTAAAGACTGGCTCGGCGATGGCGTAATAGCGGATTACGACGATGAAGAAATTGAACACTTACTGGCCGATGTTCATGTTCCCATTGTCGGCGTTGGTGGTTCTTACCATCTGGCAGAAAATTATCCTTATGTACATTATGTCGCCACAGATAACCATGCATTGGTTGAAAGCGCCTTTTTGCATTTAAAAGAAAAAGGGATCAATCGTTTTGCTTTCTATGGTTTGCCTGCTGCCAGTGGCAAACGCTGGGCTGCCGAGCGAGAACATGCCTTCCGCCAGTTGGTTGCGAAAGAAAAATATCGTGGAGTGGTGTATCAGGGCCTACAAACCGCACCAGAAAACTGGCAACACGCCCAGAACAGACTGGCGGACTGGTTACAAACTTTGCCGCCGCAAACAGGCATAATTGCCGTCACAGATTCCCGCGCCCGACATATCCTGCAAGCTTGTGAGCATCTGCATATCCCGGTGCCAGAAAAATTAAGTGTTATTGGGATCGATAACGAAGAACTGACGCGCTACTTATCGCGTGTGGCACTCTCCTCCGTGGCTCAGGGAGCGCGGCAAATGGGCTATCAGGCGGCAAAATTGCTACATCGCTTGCTGAACAAAGAAGAACTGCCGTTACAGCGAATCCTTGTTCCTCCTGTTCGTGTCATTGAGCGCCGTTCCACTGACTATCGTTCCCTGACCGATCCCGCTGTTATTCAGGCGATGCACTTTATTCGTAATCATGCCTGCAAAGGGATAAAGGTTGATCAGGTGCTTGATTCTGTGGGAATTTCTCGCTCAAACCTGGAGAAGCGCTTTAAAGAGGAAGTGGGCGAAACCATTCATGCCGTCATTCACGCTGAAAAACTGGAGAAAGCACGTAGCCTGTTGGTCTCTACCACATTGTCGATCAACGAAATTTCGCAGATGTGTGGCTATCCTTCACTACAGTATTTCTATTCAGTGTTTAAAAAAGAGTACGACACGACACCCAAAGAGTATCGCGATCGGCATAGTGAAGTGTTGGTGATTTAAAAGATACAAAAAAGCCGGAGAGCGCATTGAGCGTGTTCTTCCGGCTTTTAGGGTTACATATGTGCGGCAATTAAGCGCTGGTTATCCTGGTACATCGCGTACAGATAGTTATTGTAGCTCTGCCCTTTTGTAGAATACCCCTTCAGCTTATGAATCATCGCGGTAGCGGTGATTTCCTGATCCGCTTTACGCAGCTGCGCACGTGATTTACGGAACGACGAGTAGGCTGGATGCGTATTCAAGTTAGTGACATAAGCACTCACCGACTCTTTGACAGAATCAAAGTGAGAATAGCCTTTCACTTTACCCGGACCATTATTACAACGACCTTTGCCACATTTCATGCCAAACAAGTTGTTGTTGCTACGTGCCAGTTTCGACGTACCCCAACCGCTTTCTGCTGCAGCCATCGTCGCTACCATGCTGGTAGGAATAATGTCTACACGTTCAAGCAGCGTATTCCACGGGATTTTTCGCGTATTGCCAGACCACTTCACCTTGTAGCGTTTGGCGATATCTTTCAAACGAGCCCGTTCTGAAGGCGACCATTTGCCCTGGTACTGTTTTGAAATCAGCCAGTTACGCTCCGCCGTGATAGCAGCATTTTGACTGGTAATATAAGGCATAACCGTCCGGAGAAACGCTTTTTTCCTTGGTGTTCCGGAAGGGTATTTTCGCAAATCAGGAAGTGAACTGCTCTTTACACTATTGCGAGAATACTCTTGTTTACTGCTTACCTGCTTATTACTAGCCTTAGTTATGTGGGACTTTTGACTCGTTGTTGTCGTGTGCGTCTTCGCTAACACCTCACTCGAAAATACCAAAGTGAGTAACATAAGAATCATCGCCCCATATCTTCGCATGGGAGTCAATATCATCAGGTCTCCTGGTCGGATTTAATCATTCCAACACCTTATCTTTTTCACAAATTTGAGAGTTGAATCTCAAATCATATCAAAAATAGCCCTCAAAAGCACCCCAAGGAATAGTCCAATTCTGAAACTATGTCACGTGCTAACGATTCAGATTGGTGCTAAATCGCAGAAAATGTGGGGTTTATCGCAAAAAATACGCTTAAATCCCGGGCCAAATACTCACCCTTTCGCCTCATCCTCGTGCAATGATTACCAGGGAGGAGTTTTACCGGACTTATCACTGGCAAACTGGTGAAATTCGCAGCAATAAGAGCTCATCCATTATGAAACTTGCCGCCTGTTTTCTGCTACTTCTGCCTGGCGTTGCCGTTGCCGCCACCTGGACTTCCGGGGGATTTCCCACCTTTGACGAACAAAGTACAGGTACATATGCCAGTCACGCGCAGTTGACCAAAGGTACGCGCACGTTAACGTTAAATTTTGACCAACAGTGCTGGCAACCTGCGGATGCCATAAAACTCAATCAGATGCTTTCCCTGAAACCTTGTGACAGCACACCTCCCCAGTGGCGATTATTCCGCGATGGCGAGTACACCTTACAAGTTGATACACGCTCTGGTACGCCAACGTTGATGATTTCGGTGACCAGCACAGCACAACCAGCAGTAAATCTGATCCGTGAATGCCCGAAATGGGATGGGCAACCGCTCACTCTGGACGTTAGCCAAACCTTTCCTGAAGGCGCTGCGATACGTGAATACTACAGTCAGCAAATCGTTACGGTGAAAAATGGCCATATCACCTTAAAACCGGCAGATGAAAGTAACGGCTTACTGCTCCTGGAACGCGCGGAAACGCATACTCCCGCCTCTTTCGACTGGCATAACGCCACGGTTTACTTTGTACTGACAGACCGTTTTGAAAATGGTGATCCCGGCAATGACCAAAGTTACGGACGCCATAAAGATGGCATGCAGGAAATTGGCACCTTTCACGGTGGTGATTTACGCGGGCTGACCAACAAACTGGATTATCTCCAGCAACTGGGCGTCAATGCTTTATGGATTAGCGCCCCGTTTGAGCAAATCCACGGCTGGGTTGGTGGCGGTACAAAAGGCGATTTCCCGCATTATGCCTACCACGGTTATTACACCCAGGACTGGACGAATCTGGATGCCAATATGGGTAACGAAGCCGATCTGCGAACACTAATTAATGGTGCGCATCAGCGCGGTATTCGTATTCTCTTTGATGTCGTGATGAACCACACCGGTTATGCCACGCTGGCGGATATGCAGGAGTTTCAGTTCGGCGCGTTATATCTTTCCGGTGACGAGCTGAAAAAAACGCTGGGCAACCGCTGGAGTGACTGGAAGCCTGCTGCCGGGCAAACATGGCATAGCTTTAACGATTACATCAATTTCAGCGACAAAACAGGCTGGGAAAAGTGGTGGGGGAAAAACTGGATCCGTACCGATATTGGTGATTACGACAATCCCGGTTTTGACGATCTCACCATGTCGCTGGCCTTTCTACCGGATATAAAAACTGAATCCACTACCCCTTCTGGCCTGCCGGTGTTCTATAAAAACAAACCGGATACCCACGCCAAAGCCATCGATGGTTATACGCCGCGCGATTATTTAACTCACTGGCTAAGCCAATGGGTACGCGATTATGGTATCGACGGATTCCGGGTGGATACGGCCAAACATGTTGAGTTGCCCGCCTGGCAACAACTAAAAACCGAAGCCAGTGCTGCACTTAACGAGTGGAAGAAAGCTAATCCCGAAAAAGCGTTAGATGACAATCCCTTCTGGATGACCGGAGAAGCCTGGGGTCATGGCGTGATGCAAAGCGACTACTACCGCAACGGCTTCGACGCGATGATCAATTTCGATTATCAGGATCAAGCAGCGAAAGCGGTCGATTGTCTGGCACAGATGGACAACATCTGGCAGCAAATGGCGGAGAAATTGCAGGATTTCAACGTACTAAGTTATCTCTCCTCACACGATACTCGTCTGTTCCGGGAAGGTGGTAATAAAGCAGCAGAACTGCTTTTACTCGCCCCTGGTGCAGTGCAAATTTTTTATGGTGATGAATCCTTACGTCCGTTTGGCCCCACAGGTTCAGATCCGCTGCAAGGCACTCGTTCGGATATGAACTGGCAGGATGTCAGCAATAAATCCGCCGCCAGCGTCAAGCACTGGCAGCGCATCAGCCAGTTCCGCGCCCGTCACCTGGCAATAGGCGCAGGCAAACAAACCACGTTATCTTTGCCACAAGGTTACGGATTTGTTCGCGAACATGGCGACGATAAAGTGATGGTTATCTGGGCGGGACAACATTAATGGTTTTGGCTTCCCGTGTGGCAAACTGCCGGGAAGCCTTATCAGAATCAAATTCTATATAATAGAAAGTACCCAGCATAAACCGCCACTCACGCCGCTTACAGCTGATTTGCACCCCACCAAATGTAGCGTTATTGTTACCTTCCTTGATACTGAGTTCGACAGAAAATCCGCTATGACATTCTCACTTTTTGGCGACAAATTTACCCGCCATTCTGGCATTACCCAGCTGATGGAAGATCTTAACGACGGTTTACGTACACCTGGCGCGATTATGCTTGGTGGTGGAAATCCGGCGCAGATCCCGGAAATGCACGACTACTTCCAGACGCTGCTGACAGACATGCTGGCAAGTGGCAAAGCCACCGATGCCTTGTGTAATTACGACGGACCGCAAGGCAAGACAGAACTGCTGACAGCACTGGCCGGACTGCTACGTGAGAAGCTGGGTTGGGATATTGAACCTCAGAATATTGCACTAACAAATGGCAGCCAGAGTGCATTTTTCTACTTGTTTAATCTGTTTGCCGGACGACGCGCTGATGGTCGCGTCAAAAAGGTGCTGTTCCCGTTAGCCCCTGAATACATTGGCTATGCTGATTCCGGGCTGGAAGAGGATCTGTTTGTCTCTGCACGCCCTAATATCGAACTCTTACCAGAAGGCCAGTTTAAGTATCACGTGGACTTTGAACATCTGCGTATTGGCGAAGAAACGGGGATGATTTGTGTCTCCAGACCAACTAACCCGACAGGGAATGTGATCACTGATGACGAATTGATAAAGCTGGATGCATTGGCTAATCAACACGGTATTCCATTAGTGATTGATAATGCCTATGGCGTGCCATTCCCCGGAATTATCTTCAGCGAAGCACGTCCGCTGTGGAATCCCAATATCGTGTTATGCATGAGTCTTTCCAAACTGGGGCTACCCGGCTCCCGCTGCGGCATTATTATTGCCAATGAAAAGATCATCACTGCCATTACCAATATGAACGGTATTATCAGTCTCGCACCTGGCGGTATTGGCCCGGCGATGATGAGTGAAATGATCAAACGTAATGATTTGCTGCGCCTGTCGGAAACGGTGATTAAGCCGTTTTACTTTCAGCGCGTTCAACAGACAATCGCGATTATTCGCCGCTATTTGCCAGAAGATCGCTGTTTGATTCACAAGCCTGAAGGCGCGATCTTCCTTTGGTTATGGTTTAAAGATTTACCCATTACCACCGAGCAGCTTTATCAACGCCTGAAAGCACGTGGGGTGCTGATGGTGCCCGGTCACTACTTCTTCCCTGGGCTGGATAAACCGTGGCCGCATACGCACCAATGTATGCGCATGAACTACGTACCAGAGCCGGAGAAAATTGAAGAGGGCGTGAAGATTCTGGCAGAAGAGATTGAACGCGCCTGGGCGGAAAGTCATTAATCAAGCACCCCGGCACTGAAACAGGCCGGGGATGTTTTAAACAGGTTGTTGCCGCAGCCGCTGACGCTGTACTTGCATCGCATCCACGCACTGCAACGCATGTGTCGGGCAAGCTTCAACGCAGGCAGGCCCGTTATCCCGATGCCAACAGAGATCGCATTTAATCGCCTGCACCTGAGATTCCTGCGCAACAACTCTCATCGCCCCAAACGGGCAAGCCAACATGCAGCTCTTGCAGCCAATACAACGCGACTGTTCTACAAAGATATGCCCTCGTTCACGGCGAATCGCCTGTACCGGACAGACATTTGCACACGGGGCATCTTCGCACTGATGACAGGCAACCGCCGTGGTAAAGGCTTGATCTTTGATTACCCGAATACGCGACACCATTTCGGCAGGCGACAGTGCGGCACAATCCTGATTTTGTTGATGCGACACCGCACAAGCCACCTCGCAGGTGCGACAGCCGATACACTTACCAGCATCGGCCATAATAAATCGGTTCATTCCCTTCCCCCCGTCGTAAAACGCTAAGAGTGCCAGACGAAATATCATTCTCGCCTTGATCAAAAAAGGGGTACGAGAAAAATTTGTCAGAATTTCATCAAGTTTTGATCGTTCGCTCAATCACGTACCGTAAAGCCAAGCTCGTGGGAAATTGCCTGAGCGGTTTCCTGTAGCGGCTTAAGCAGATTGCTTTCGCCGATTTGTTTAAGACGTGACGTCGAAAGAGAGATAGAAACTGCGTACGGCACCCGCCCGTGAATATCAAATACAGGTACAGCAATACAGGAAACACCTATTTCATTCTCTTCCCGGTCCATCGCCATGCTGCTTTCACGAATTTGCGCTAACTCTTTATACATCTCAGGCAATTCAGTGATGGTATTACGCGTCAATGGCTGGATCTCCTCCTGATGGCTTTCCCAGTAAGATTTCACATATTCCGGCTGACCAAACGCCATGTAGATTTTGCCCATCGCCGAACAGTAGAGCGGCATATGCTGACCAATATAAGCGCGGGTTCGCAGCATCCCGGTGGTGGGTTCCAGTTTATAAATCAAAATCGCGTGATCATCTTCGCGGCTGGAGAAATTAATCGTTTTACCGGTAGCAATATTCAACGCCTCAAGATGCGGAGCGGCAATATGAATGATATTCAGCGATGACAATGCTTTTTGCCCAACGGCGATAAATTTGGTGGTCAGGCGGTAGCTACCCGCTGCCGGAGCTGTTGTCACATAACCGCAGGACTGTAGCCCCTGCAATAAACGGTGGACGGTACTTTTGTTCAGCCCTGCCAGTTCAGAGAGAAGCGCCAGTGGACATCCGTTGGGATAGTTACTGAGGATCTCAATCAACATCAAACCGCGAAACAGGCTCTGACTTCCGGCTGGCCTTTCTTTTTCTTGCGTCATATCGCCCTCTTTTTTCCCCATATTCGGCTTCCCATTTTGTCGCGCCCTGATGGTAGCGCAAAGTGTGTCGCAGTTCACGATCTCGACAGATAATTTACAACACATTGATTTTGTTTATTTTTTAAAACCATGAATCAGATTGCTTTGTTAAATAGCGATCGATATATTTGAAATCAAATTTCGCATAGTGAAATTTAGCGATAAAAAAGCGATCACACAAAAATAAGGAATCCAGGGATGAAAGTGTCATTTGAACAGTTAAAAGCAGCCTTCAATCGGGTATTACTTTCCCGGGGAGTGGCTGTTGAAACCGCCGATGCCTGTGCTGAAATGTTTGCCCGCACCACCGAATCAGGCGTTTATTCTCACGGTGTTAACCGCTTCCCACGCTTCATCCAACAACTGGATAATGGCGATATCATTCCCGATGCCGAGGCCAAACGTATAACCACTCTTGGCGCTATCGAGCAATGGGATGCTCAGCGTTCAATCGGCAATCTGACGGCGAAAAAGATGATGGATCGCGCCATTGAACTGGCTGCCGATCACGGTATTGGTCTGGTGGCGTTGCGTAATGCCAACCACTGGATGCGCGGCGGCAGCTACGGCTGGCAGGCGGCAGAAAAAGGCTATATTGGCATTTGCTGGACCAACTCCATCGCCGTAATGCCACCGTGGGGCGCAAAAGAGTGTCGCATCGGCACTAACCCGCTGATCGTCGCCATTCCTTCTACCCCAATCACCATGGTCGATATGTCGATGTCGATGTTTTCCTACGGCATGTTAGAAGTTAACCGCCTTGCAGGTCGTCAGCTCCCGGTCGATGGTGGCTTTGATGATGAGGGCAATTTGACCAAAGAACCTGGCATTATCGAGAAAAATCGCCGTATTTTGCCGATGGGTTACTGGAAAGGTTCTGGTATGTCGATCGTGCTGGATATGATCGCTACTCTCCTTTCCGACGGCGCATCCGTTGCCGAAGTCACCCAGGATAACAGCGACGAATATGGCGTATCGCAAATCTTTATCGCCATTGAAGTGGACAAGCTTATCGACGGCGCCACCCGCGATGCCAAGCTACAACGCATCATGGATTATGTTACTACCGCTGAACGCGCCGATGAAAACCAGGCCATTCGCTTACCCGGCCACGAATTTACCACCCTGCTGGCAGAAAACCGCCGTAACGGTATTACCGTTGATGACAGCGTATGGGCAAAAATCCAGGCGTTATAAGGAGATAAGCCATGATTTTTGGACATATCGCGCAGCCTAACCCGTGCCGTTTGCCCGCTGCTATTGAAAAGGCGCTCGATTTTCTGCGCGCCACTGATTTCAACGTCCTGGAGTCGGGCGTTGTCGAAATCGACGGCAAAAATATTTACGCACAAATTATCGACTTAACGACGCGTGCAGTAGAGGAAAACCGTCCGGAAGTGCATCGTCGGTATATCGATATTCAATTTCTGGCGTGGGGCAAAGAGAAAATCGGCATTGCTATTGATACAGGAAATAATAAAGTCAGCGAATCACTATTAGAGCAGCGCGATATTATTTTTTATCACGATAGTGAACATGAATCATTTATAGAAATGATACCGGGTAGCTACGCTATTTTCTTTCCTCAGGATGTTCATCGACCAGGCTGTATTCTGCAAACAGCCTCTGAGATACGAAAAGTTGTGGTTAAAGTCGCATTAACGGCGCTAAATTAATCGAATAATCGTCTACGCCAGAACGCCTGGGTAATGTTATTGCTCTAACTATATTAATAATTCAGGTTGCTGCACATGCAACTTGAATTATGACAAACATAGCCTCAAGGAATAGCTATGAAAAAAATACTTGAAGCAATACTGGCGATTAATCTCGCCGTACTTTCCTGTATTGTGTTTATAAACATTATTTTAAGATATGGTTTTCAGACAAGTATTTTATCTGTAGATGAATTGTCGCGTTATTTATTTGTCTGGTTAACCTTTATTGGCGCGATTGTGGCTTTTATGGATAACGCCCACGTTCAGGTTACCTTTCTGGTGGAGAAACTCTCCCCCGCGTGGCAGCGACGAGTCGCTCTGATCACCCATTCCTTAATATTATTTATTTGTGGCGCACTGGCCTGGGGCGCAACGCTAAAAACAATTCAGGACTGGAGCGATTATTCACCGATCCTCGGCTTGCCCATCGGCCTGATGTATGCCGCTTGTCTGCCCACCAGCCTCGTTATCGCATTCTTTGAGCTGCGCCTTTTATATCAACTCATCACGCGTAGCAATTCTCTAACGCCGCCACCGCAAGGAGCTTAATCATGGCTGTGCTGATTTTTCTGGGCTGCCTGTTGGGTGGCATTGCTATCGGTTTGCCTATTGCCTGGTCGCTACTGTTGTGCGGGGCGGCGCTTATGTTCTGGCTGGATATGTTTGATGTCCAGATCATGGCGCAAACGCTGGTAAACGGTGCTGACAGCTTCTCCCTGCTGGCGATTCCGTTCTTTGTACTGGCGGGTGAAATCATGAATGCGGGCGGCTTATCAAAACGCATTGTTGACCTGCCGATGAAACTGGTGGGGCATAAACCAGGCGGGCTGGGCTACGTCGGCGTGCTGGCGGCTATGATTATGGCGAGCCTTTCTGGTTCTGCTGTTGCTGATACCGCCGCCGTTGCCGCGCTATTAGTGCCGATGATGCGCAGCGCCAATTACCCGGTCAACCGGGCTGCGGGGCTGATTGCCTCTGGCGGGATTATCGCGCCAATTATTCCCCCTTCCATTCCGTTTATTATCTTCGGCGTTTCCAGCGGATTATCCATCAGCAAGCTGTTTATGGCGGGTATTGCCCCAGGCATTATGATGGGCGCAACGCTGATGCTCACATGGTGGTGGCAGGCCAGTCGTCTTAATTTACCCCGTCAGCAAAAAGCAACGAAACGAGAAATCTGGCACTCTTTTGTTTCCGGTATCTGGGCGCTATTTCTTCCGGTCATTATTATTGGCGGCTTTCGCTCCGGTCTGTTTACCCCTACCGAAGCCGGGGCCGTTGCTGCTTTCTATGCGTTGTTTGTCGCCACAGTTATTTACCGTGAAATGACCTTCGCCACACTTTGGCATGTACTCATTGGCGCGGCGAAAACGACCTCAGTGGTGATGTTTCTGGTGGCCTCGGCACAAGTTTCTGCCTGGCTGATTACCATTGCTGAATTGCCGATGATGGTTTCTGATTTACTGCAACCGTTGGTCGATTCACCGCGTCTGCTGTTTATCGTCATTATGGTGGCTATCCTGATTGTCGGCATGGTCATGGATTTAACGCCGACGGTGTTAATTCTTACCCCGGTATTAATGCCTTTAGTTAAAGAGGCAGGAATCGATCCGATTTATTTCGGTGTCATGTTTATCATCAACTGCTCAATCGGCTTAATTACACCGCCTATCGGTAATGTGCTTAACGTTATTTCAGGGGTGGCTAAACTCAAATTCGATGATGCAGTCAGAGGCGTTTTCCCTTACGTCCTGGTTTTATATTCCTTATTAGCCTTATTTGTTTTTATTCCCGATCTCATCATCCTCCCGTTGAAATGGATTAATTAAAAGGAAAATATTATGAAATTACGTTCTGTAACCTACGCATTATTCATTGCTGGCCTGGCTGCATTCAGTACATCTTCACTGGCGACACAATCATTACGTTTCGGTTATGAAACATCGCAAACCGACTCTCAACATATTGCGGCGAAAAAATTTAATGATTTATTGCAGGAGAGAACCAAAGGCGAGCTGAAATTAAAACTGTTCCCGGACAGTACTCTCGGTAACGCACAAGCGATGATCAGTGGCGTGCGTGGCGGCACTATTGATATGGAGATGTCTGGCTCGAATAACTTTGCCGGATTATCACCTGTGATGAACCTGCTTGATGTTCCTTTCCTGTTCCGCGATACCGCCCACGCGCATAAAACACTCGACGGCAAAGTCGGCGATGAACTGAAGGCCTCCCTTGAAGGTAAGGGACTGAAAGTACTGGCCTACTGGGAAAACGGCTGGCGCGATGTCACCAACTCACGCCAACCGGTTAAAACGCCTGGCGACCTGAAAGGGCTGAAAATCCGCACCAACAACAGCCCGATGAATATCGCCGCATTTAAAGTATTTGGCGCTAACCCTATCCCGATGCCGTTTGCCGAAGTCTATACCGGACTGGAAACACGCACTATCGACGCTCAGGAACATCCCATCAACGTCGTCTGGTCGGCAAAATTTTATGAAGTGCAGAAGTACCTATCTCTGACTCACCATGCCTATTCCCCGCTTCTGGTAGTGATCAACAAAGCGAAATTTGATGGCTTAAGCCCGGAGTTCCAGCAAGTGCTTATCTCATCAGCACAAGAAGCAGGTAACTACCAGCGCAAACTGGTCGCCGAAAATCAGCAAAAAATCATCGACGGCATGAAAGACGCTGGCGTGGAAGTCATCACCGAACTTGATCGCAAAGCCTTTAGCGACGCTCTGGGTACTCAGGTCCGCGACATGTTTGTAAAAGATGTTCCGCAGGGCGCTGACCTGCTGAAAGCCGTGGATGAGGTGCAATAAGCCATGACGCAATACTGGCTGGGGTTAGATTGTGGCGGTAGCTGGCTGAAAGCCGGCCTGTATGACCGCGAAGGCCGGGAGGCAGGCGTACAGCGCCTGCCGCTGTGCGCATTAAGCCCGCAGCCAGGCTGGGCAGAGCGCGATATGGCAGAACTGTGGCAATGCTGCATGGCTGTCATTCGCTCCCTGCTTACCCATTCCAGCGTTAGCGGGGAGCAAATTGTCGGCATCGGTATCTCCGCACAGGGAAAGGGCTTGTTTTTGCTGGATAAAAACGACAAGCCGCTCGGTAACGCCATTTTGTCCTCGGATCGCCGGGCGATGGAAATCGTTCGTCGCTGGCAGGAAGATAGCATCCCGGAAAAACTCTACCCGCTGACCCGACAAACCTTGTGGACCGGGCATCCGGTGTCGCTGTTACGCTGGCTGAAAGAGCACGAACCAGAACGCTACGCGCAAATTGGCTGCGTGATGATGACGCACGACTACCTGCGTTGGTGTTTAACCGGCGTCAAAGGCTGTGAAGAGAGCAATATTTCCGAATCCAATCTCTACAACATGAGTCGCGGGGAATATGACCCGTGCCTCACCGACTGGCTGGGGATCAGTGAAATCAATCACGCCCTGCCGCCTGTTGTTGGATCTGCCGAAATCTGCGGGGAAATCACCGCTCAGACAGCCGCACTGACCGGTCTGAAAGCGGGTACGCCCGTTGTCGGCGGCCTGTTTGATGTGGTTTCTACCGCACTCTGCGCCGGAATCGAAGACGAATTTACCCTCAATGCGGTGATGGGGACCTGGGCGGTGACCAGCGGCATAACCTGCGGTTTGCGTGACGGTGAAGCGCATCCGTATGTCTATGGCCGCTACGTTAACGACGATGAATTTATCGTTCACGAAGCCAGCCCTACGTCTTCCGGCAATCTCGAATGGTTTACCGCGCAGTGGGGAGAAATCTCGTTTGCTGAGATCAACCAGGCTGTTGTCAGCTTACCGAAAGCCGGTGGCGATCTCTTTTTCCTGCCGTTCCTGTACGGCAGCAACGCCGGACTTGAGATGACCAGCGGTTTCTACGGGATGCAGGCTATTCACACCCGCGCGCACCTGTTGCAGGCCATCTATGAAGGGGTGGTGTTCAGCCATATGACCCATCTCAACCGGATGCGCGAACGTTTTACTGATGTTCACACCCTGCGCGTGACTGGTGGCCCGGCGCACTCCGATGTCTGGATGCAAATGCTGGCGGACGTCAGCGGCTTACGTATCGAACTGCCGCAGGTGGAAGAAACCGGCTGTTTTGGCGCGGCGCTTGCAGCCCGCGTCGGCACCGGTGTTTATCGTGATTTCAGCGAAGCCCAGCGCGATCAACAGCACCCGGTGCGCACCCTGTTACCGGATATGACCGCCCATCAGCTTTACCAACAAAAATACCAACGCTATCAGCACCTCATTGCCGCACTACAGGGCTTTCATGCCCGCGTTAAGGAGAACACATTATGAGCAGACCACTTCTGCAACTGGCCCTCGACCACTCATCACTTGAAGCCGCACAGCGCGACGTTGCGCTGTTAAAAGACAGCGTCGATATCGTCGAAGCGGGCACCATTCTCTGTTTAAACGAAGGGCTTGGCGCGGTGAAAGCCTTGCGCGAACAGTGCCCGGACAAAATCATCGTTGCTGACTGGAAGGTCGCCGATGCTGGTGAAACGCTCGCGCAACAGGCGTTTGGCGCAGGCGCTAACTGGATGACCATCATCTGCGCTGCGCCGCTCGCGACGGTAGAAAAAGGCCACGCAATGGCGCAAAGCTGCGGTGGTGAAATCCAGATAGAGCTTTTTGGTAACTGGACGCTGGACGACGCCCGCGACTGGCATCGTATTGGCGTGCGGCAGGCCATTTATCATCGTGGCCGTGACGCGCAAGCCAGCGGGCAACAGTGGGGCGAAGCCGATCTGGCACGCATGAAGGCGCTTTCCGATATCGGCCTTGAGCTTTCCATTACCGGCGGGATTACGCCTGCTGACCTGCCGCTGTTTAAAGATAGCCGCGTGAAGGCATTTATTGCCGGACGAGCACTGGCAGGCGCAGCAAATCCGGCACAGGTAGCTGCCGACTTCCATGCGCAAATCGACGCTATCTGGGGAGGCGCGCGTGCGTAATCATCCGTTAGGGATTTATGAAAAAGCGCTGGCGAAAGATCTCTCCTGGCCGGAGCGGCTGGTGCTGGCAAAAAGCTGCGGTTTTGATTTTGTCGAAATGTCGGTGGATGAAACTGACGAGCGTCTGTCGCGCCTTGACTGGAGCGCCGCACAAAGGACTTCGCTGGTTGCCGCGATGATCGAAACGGGTGTTGGGATCCCGTCGATGTGCCTGTCCGCACATCGTCGTTTTCCCTTTGGTAGCCGTGACGACGCGGTACGCCAGCGAGCACGGGAGATCATGAGTAAAGCAATTCGTCTGGCGCGCGATCTCGGTATTCGCACCATTCAACTGGCGGGCTACGACGTCTATTACGAAGCCCATGACGAAGGCACGCAGCAACGTTTTGCCGAAGGGCTGGCGTGGGCGGTTGAACAGGCAGCCGCCGCGCAGGTGATGCTGGCGGTGGAGATTATGGATACCGCGTTTATGAACTCCATCAGCAAATGGAAAAAATGGGACGAGATGCTCGCCTCGCCGTGGTTCACCGTCTACCCGGACGTCGGCAACCTTAGCGCCTGGGGCAATGATGTTCCCGCTGAACTGAAACTGGGCATTGACCGTATCGCCGCCATCCACCTGAAAGATACCCAGCCAGTGACCGAGCATAGCCCCGGACAGTTCCGCGACGTGCCGTTTGGCGAAGGCTGCGTCGATTTCGTTGGTATCTTCAAAACGCTGCATGAACTGAACTATCGCGGATCATTTCTGATTGAGATGTGGACCGAAAAAGCCAAAGAGCCGGTGCTGGAGATTATTCAGGCACGGCGCTGGATTGAAGCGCGTATGCAGGAGGCCGGATTTATATGTTAGAACAACTGAAAGCCGACGTACTGGCGGCAAATCTGGCGCTTCCCGCTCACCATCTGGTGACGTTTACCTGGGGCAATGTCAGTGCGGTAGACAAGACGCGGCAATGGCTGGTAATTAAGCCTTCCGGCGTCGAGTACGACGTGATGACCGCCGACGATATGGTGGTGGTTGAGATAGTCAGCGGCAAGGTGGTGGAAGGTAGCAAAAAGCCCTCGTCCGATACGCCAACGCATCTGGCGCTTTATCGTCGCTATGCAGAAATTGGCGGTATTGTGCATACCCACTCGCGCCACGCCACCATCTGGTCGCAGGCCGGGCTGGATCTCCCCGCCTGGGGTACTACGCACGCCGATTATTTCTATGGCGCAATCCCCTGCACGCGACAGATGACCGCAGCGGAGATTAACGGCGAGTATGAATACCAGACCGGCAAAGTGATCATTGAAACCTTCGAAGAACGTGGCAGGAGTCCGGCACAAATCCCGGCGGTACTGGTGCATTCTCACGGTCCGTTCGCCTGGGGCAATAACGCCGCCGATGCGGTGCATAATGCCGTGGTACTCGAAGAGTGCGCCTATATGGGCCTGTTCTCGCGCCAGCTTGCGCCACAGCTCCCTGCGATGCAAAACGAACTTCTGGATAAGCATTACCTGCGTAAGCATGGGGCCAATGCCTATTACGGGCAGTAACCATGCCTGAGTGTGCCCGGCAATACACACCGGGCAGCTTTTCACATCAGAACAGACCCAACGGTTTATCTGAGTAGCTCACCAGCAGGCACTTGGTTTGCTGGTAATGCTCCAGCATCATCTTATGGGTTTCGCGCCCGATACCCGACTGCTTATAGCCACCAAACGCCGCATGTGCCGGGTAAGCGTGATAACAGTTGGTCCACACTCGCCCGGCCTGAATGCCGCGCCCCATCTTATAGGCCAGATTACCGTTGCGGCTCCAGACACCAGCCCCCAGACCATATTGCGTGTCGTTCGCCAGCTCCAGGGCTTCTTCCATCGTTTTGAAGGTGGTTACCGCCAGCACCGGACCAAAAATTTCTTCCTGGAACACGCGCATATTGTTCTGACCAAACAGAATCGTCGGTTCGAGGTAGTAGCCGTCTTTCAGTTCGCCTTCCAGCAGCTTGCGCCGCCCACCGGTGAGCACGTCTGCGCCCTCTTTTTTACCGATATCAATGTAGTTGAGGATGGTTTCCAGTTGCCCGTGCGAAACTTGCGCCCCCATTTGCGTCACGCTATCGAGCGGGTTACCGCTGCGAATGCTTTCGACACGGCGGATGGCGCGCTCCATAAAGCGTTCGTAGATAGACTCCTGCACTAAGGCACGACTTGGACAGGTGCAAACTTCGCCCTGGTTAAAAGCAAACAGTGCAAAGCCTTCCAGCGCTTTATCGAAAAAGGCATCTTCTTCATCCATCACATCAGCAAAGAAGATATTTGGCGACTTGCCGCCCAGCTCCAGGGTTACCGGAATAATATTTTGCGTGGCGTACTGCATAATTTGTTGGCCCACTTCCGTTGAGCCGGTAAACGCCACTTTGGCGATGCGTTTCGAGGTCGCCAGATATTCGCCAATTTCCCCACCTGCGCCATTGACCACGTTCACCACGCCCGGCGGCAGTAAATCACCGACGATTTCCATTAGCAGCAGTACTGAGAGCGGGGTAAGACGTGCGGGTTTCAGCACCACGCAGTTGCCCGCCGCCAGCGCAGGGGCCATTTTCCAGCTCGCCATCAACAGCGGGAAGTTCCACGGGATAATCTGCCCCACCACGCCTAACGGTTCGTGGAAGTGGTAAGCCACGGTTTCGCTATCCACTTCACTAATACCGCCTTCCTGCGCCCGAATACACGAGGCAAAATAGCGGAAATGGTCAATCGCCAGCGGCACATCGGCTGCACTGGTTTCGCGGATAGGTTTGCCGTTATCCCAGGTTTCAGCCGTCGCTAACAGCTCGAGGTTCTGCTCCATCCGATCGGCAATCTTAAACAGAATCGCCGCTCGATCCTGCACCGAGGTATGCGCCCATTTATCTTTCACTTTATGCGCAGCATCCAGCGCCAGATCGATGTCACGTTTGCCCGAAGACGCCACTTCGCACAGTAGCTGCCCGGTCACCGGCGTCAGGTTCTGGTAATACTCACCGTCGGCAGGCGCGACCCACTCGCCGCCGATAAAGTTATCGTAGCGTGCTTTTAACTTAAGAGGAAAACCATACTCGCCGGGCTGAACACGTGCTGAAGGGGGATTGTTGGTCATGATCGTCTCCTTGCTGTGTGAGGTATAACAAGGGTAGACGTGACTGGCCAAATCTTCGCCAGCCAGTGACAGCTTTACGACAGCTATCACGAATTTACGCGCAAGGATTACAGAGATAACTAAAACTCTCTCAAAAATAGCAAATTTTGAGATAGCTGAAAAAAATGGCTGACAATTTGCCAGCCATTGGGGAATGATGATTACATCGCCGCGCGATAAATCGCCATAATTTCTTCGTGAGTTGCCTGGATCGGGTTAGTAAAGCCGCAGGCGTCTTTCAGGGCATTGGTTGCCAGCACCGGAATATCTTCTTCTTTCACGTTCAGGTCACGCAGGCCTGCCGGGATATTCACTTTCTTCGCCAGTTCACGGATGGCATTGATGCACGCTTCTGCACCTTCTGCGTCATTTTTACCTGTCACGTTAACGCCCATGGCAGCAGCGCAGTCACGCAGACGCGCAGCAGCGACTTTGCTGTTGAACACCTGAACGTGTGGCAGCAGAACAGCATTACATACACCGTGTGGCAGGTTGTAGAAACCGCCCAGCTGGTGCGCCATCGCATGAACATAACCCAGAGATGCGTTGTTGAATGCCATACCAGCGAGGAATTGAGCGTAAGCCATTGCTTCACGCGCTTTAGCATTGCTGCCATCTTCAACGGCTAACGGCAGGTTTTCGGCAATCATGGTCACCGCTTTCAGTGCGCAAGCGTCAGTGATCGGCGTTGCAGCAATTGAAACATACGCTTCAATAGCGTGTGTTAAAGCATCCATACCCGTTGCAGCGGTCAGTGACTTCGGCATACCGATCATCAGCGAGGAGTCATTGACAGAAAGCAGCGGAGTCACGTGCTTATCAACAATCGCCATTTTGATGTGACGTGCTTCGTCGGTGATGATGCAGAAACGAGTCATTTCTGATGCAGTACCCGCAGTGGTGTTGATGGCGATCATCGGCAGCTGCGGTTTTGCAGAGCGGTCAACGCCTTCATAATCACGGATATCACCACCGTTGGCCGCTACCAGCGCAATACCTTTTGCGCAGTCATGCGGAGAACCACCGCCCAGGGAGATTACGCTATCACAATTATTTTCGGTCAGCAGTTTGAGACCTGCAGCAACGTTTTCTGTCGTTGGGTTAGGCTGAGTACCATCATAAATAACGCTGAAAATATCACGCTCTTGCAATGCTTTTTGTACATCTCCCGCCATACCTAATTGAGTCAGCATGCTGTCAGTAACAATTAATGTCCGGCGAAAACCATATTCCGCCATCATATTCATTGCGTCGTTCAATGAATCAGCACCAATTACATTCACAGAAGGAATAAAAAAGGTTGAAGCTGCCATAACACTCTCCTGATTATTTATAATAAAGGAAGGGGAGCTTACAAGGTTGTATGACTCAAAAATATGATCAGCATTGTTATTTATGGAATGAGAAGAATAAAAAAGCACATTAGATTAAAAAATCTATTGTGCTTTATTCATATCAATAAGATATTTGTATTAATTCATTTTAATTTTGAATTAATTGTTTCATTCTTTTTCAGGAAATAATAACGCATCGCGTAATAAATGATCATTTCCTCGACGACGGGTAAATCCAATACGGTCAAAATATTCCAGAATCTGAATCGCCAGTTTTCGTCCAACACCTAAGCGATCACGGAAATCTGCCGCACAGGTTGATCCGGTTTGCTGATCGAGATCGCGGATCATATTGGCAAATTCAACAATCCGATCATTGCGGTAGTAACGATCTTTAACGATCGCAGTAATCATCCCTTGCTGCGCGGCCTGACGCAGCGTCAGACGCATTGCCTGCTCTTCTGTTCCGGTTTCTTTTGCCAGATCGCGTACCCACCATGGCTCATCGGCGAACAACGGTGCGGCTTTTTGCCAGATCACCTGCTGTTCATCGCTAAACCCGGCTTTGTGACTGGGCAGATGCAGCCAACCGTGGTGGCTATGGATATCCCCACTTTCGCGCATCTTTTCAATCAGCAACAGCACCAGAGCTTCATCTTCCATCGGCAGTGCCATGCGACGCAGACGCTCGCGTCCAGGGCCTGGCTCATCACGATGTTGTTCATGGTACGTTGCCAGCGTATCGAGAATTTTCCGTTGCCAGCGTGCAGCAACAGGAGCGTTTAACAAGCTATAACCGGCCTGAATAAAGCCCGGCTGCTGAATCAGGTGACGCAATCCTTCACCACTCAGCTGCCGCGCCCAGGTAAAATCAGGAAGATTAACCGCGCCGCGTTGCAGATGAACGCTTAACGCTTCGCTATCATTCTGTGCCCCGGCAAGGGAAGCCAGCCATTGCAAATACTCTGGTTTACGCTTCCCACGACGCGGCGGGTTAAGCATCACGACGCGCGCTCCGGCCAGCGTGTTGCGGGCAGAGATATCGCGCAATACCAGGCGGTCGTTATCCGCCAGCCATAACGGGGTGTCGAAGACCAGTTCTGCAAGGTTATCTTCCAGCAGTGACACGCGCCCAGTAACGTGGCTGGCAGCATGATGAATATGCAGTGGCTGCCACTGGGTCAGCGGCTCGTGAGTGTGTAGCTCAACAATAATCCGGGTGAATGGTTCTGGCGGTGCATCGGTAAGTAACCAGTCACCACGGCTAATCTGATCTTTTTCTGCATCACCAGCAATATTCAGGGCAATACGCTGCCCGGCATGGGCGAATTCAGTAGGTTGATTTTGCGCATGAAGCGCACGCACACGCATCGGTTTATTCACTCCAGTCAGCCATAACGTGTCGCCGACTTTCACTTCACCGCTCAGTGCCGTGCCCGTCACCACCAGTCCTGCCCCTTTAACCGTAAAAGCACGGTCGATGGCCAGACGGAAACTTTGCTGACTGGCATGTTCGCGTTCCGGCAACTGGAGCAAATGTTCACGCAGGGCATCAATTCCCCGCCCTTCGGTTGCTGCGGTGACAAACAGTTTTGCATCAGCAAAACCATATTCCCGCAGCACCTCCTTTACCTGGCGTTCAACCTCACCAACACGCGCTTCATCTACGCGATCCGCTTTAGTGAGTGCCACCGTCAGTGTCGGATTTCCTGTTAACTGCAAAATAGCCAGGTGCTCACGGGTTTGTGCCATTACACCATCATCACACGCCACCACCAGCAACGCATGATCAATACCGCCCACACCAGCCAGCATGTTGGAGAGAAATTTTTCGTGACCAGGAACATCAATAAAACCTAACACGCGACCATCTGGCTGCGGCCAGTAGGCATAACCGAGATCGATGGTCATGCCACGCTTCTTTTCTTCTGGCAGGCGGTCGGCGTTAACTCCTGTAATTGCCTGTAATAGCGTGGTTTTACCGTGGTCTACGTGTCCGGCAGTAGCAATAATCATTTCAGCAACATCTCCAAAAACCGGGTCTCATCTTCGAGGCAGCGCAAATCCAACCACAGGCGGCCATCGTAAATCCGTCCGATAACCGGCACGGGCAATTCGCGCCAATGGGCAGCCAGAGTCTCCAGGCGGCTTCCGCGTCCGTCATGTGGGGTAAACGTTAATGCCGCACTGGGCAGGCGATCAACAGGCAGCGAACCGCTACCAATTTGCGACTGACACGGCATTACCGCAACCGCAAATTCCTCGCCATAATGTGCAAGTAAAGGTGCCAGTAACCGCTGCCCTTGTACCTGAATCTCCTCTTGCTGACGAGTCAGTAAACGTAATGTCGGTAATTTTTCGCTAAGCGCTTCTGGATGCAAATACAGACGCAGAGTGGCCTCTAGCGCGGCGAGGGTCATTTTATCTGCCCGTAGCGCTCGTTTCAGCGGATGGCTTTGCAGGCGAGCAATCATCTCTTTTTTCCCGACGATAATCCCCGCCTGCGGCCCGCCGAGTAACTTGTCGCCAGAGAAACTTACCAGGCTCACGCCTGCGGCGATAAGCTCCTGTGGCATCGGCTCTTTTGGCAAGCCGTACTGGCTGAGATCAACCAGCGAACCGCTACCCAAATCCGTGACCACCGGGATATCAAGCTCTTTACCAATACTCACCAACTCTGCTTCATCCACTGCTTTGGTGAAACCTTCAATGCTGTAATTACTGGTGTGAACTTTCATCAACAATGCCGTATTTTCATTTACGGCCTGTCGATAATCCTTTGCATGGGTGCGGTTGGTGGTACCCACTTCATGTAATGCGCATCCTGCCTGACGCATCACATCAGGAATGCGAAACGCACCGCCAATTTCCACCAACTCCCCACGTGAAACTACCACTTCTTTACCACTGGCGGTTGCAGCCAACATCAACAGCACTGCAGCAGCATTGTTATTGACGATACAGGCATCTTCCGCGCCCGTAATGCGGCAAAGTAACTCCGCCAGAGCACGATCACGATGCCCACGACCGGCACCATCCAGGTCATATTCCAGCGTCACTGGCGAGCGCATCGCCTGAGAAACGGCCTCTACCGCCTCTTCTGCCTGTAACGCCCTTCCCAGATTGGTATGTAATACCGTGCCTGTAAGGTTAATTACCGGACGTAACGCGCTTTGCGCCTCTTTTTGTAAGCGAGCATCTGCCTCACGCGCCCAGTTATCGCACCAGGCGGGCAAGGCCTGGGTTGCACGAATCATTTCCCGCGCTTCGTCAACCATTTGACGTAGCAGGTCAACAACTCGGGTATGACCGTAAGTTTCACGCAAAGTGAGAAATGCACTATCACGCAACAGACGATCGATAGCAGGAAGCTGGCTAAATAAAGAACGCGTTTCGGTAGTCATGACGAGGCCCGGCAGTTGGTGCCCTCTCCCCAACGGAGAGGGATTGCGACATGAAGGGGATTGTAACGTGAGATTGTTCAGGCGGACATATTGCGCATCAAGCCTTTGGTGGTTCGGTGCGGGCAAAACTTTCGCGATTTAAGTGTATTTCAACCAGTTTTACCAGGTTCTGGCGATCCACACACCAGCCAGGGGCAACACGGCGGTAATTGAGATAGCTAATCGCACAGACAATGGCGATTGTCCCCAGATGAAACGAGTTGTGCCTCAATGTGCCATCCAGCAAATATCCTTCCAGCACATCCAGGCTACGGTTGATTTTATCACGTTGGCGCAGCAACTCGGCTTCCGACTGCTGAGCGGCAGGGCGCGCCTGCTCGCGTACAGAGACCAGCGCAGCCTCCATGATGCCATCTGCCAGTGCTTCGATTTGCCGAACTTTCAGAGCTTCTCGCGGTGAATCTGGCAGCATCGGCGGGGAAATATTCAAATGTTCGATATAGGCCGCAATAATGGGTGAATCAAACCAGTATTCACCGTCATCGGTCACCAGCGCGGGGACTTTTCCCAGCGGGTTGTACTGCGCCACGCCGTTTCCCTCGTTATAAGGCAGTTCGTTAACAAACTCGAACGTGATGCCCTTCTCTAACAAGAGAATGGAAATTTTGCGGACAAACGGACTGGTGTAACTACCGATGAGCTTCATTATGTTTCCTTTTTGTTAACAAAATATGAGTATGACTCAGGGTTAAAAAAAAGGCAGCCAATAAAATATCAATGATCTAAATAAAGATAGTGCATCCAACTGGTCATACGCAGGAGTACTTTGCGCATAACGGAAACGTGGCTGAAATGGTCTGAATAAACAGCAACTTGCGCGTAGATGCCGTCGGGCAGAGCATCAACCTCAGCGTTAGGTTCCAGATCAATCAGCGCAAGTACGCCGTCTGTTCCTGGCACGACCGTCAGCGATTGCAATACCCCTTGCGCCTGATACGAGCCGCCAGGAACAACGGGCAGAATTTGCGTCAACTTGCCACGAAAGACTTGCCCTGGCAGCGCATTGAACACCACTTCGGCTTCATCGCCAGACTCCAGACGCAGCAGCGAGTTTTGCCGGAACTGAGCGACAATTTGCCGTTTCTGTTCAGGGATAAACACCATCACCGGGCGTAGGGGTAATGCAGCAGCGTAAGTACCAGGGCGAATCAGCACCTGGGTGACGTAGCCATTGCTCGGCGCCCGCACAACAGTTTGCGCCAGGTTATATTCCGCCTCCGCCAGCTGTGCTCTTAAGCTGACAATTTGCGATTGCTCACCATTGACCATGCTGTCTAACTGACTTTGAATTTGTGCTTGTTCCGCCACCGAACCTTTCACCAGGGCATCCTGAGCGAGAAAGTTTTGTCGGGCATCGTCAATATCTCGTTCTGAAAAAGGATTTACCACCGCCTGACTGCCTTTCAGGTAACGCTGATAATTTTTATACAGACGATCGCGCTCTGCTGATACCTGCGTCGTGTTCGCCACGGCTTCCGCTAATTGTGCCCTTAGCGTTTTGATGTTGTGGGTTGCTGTCATCAGGTCAGCCTGAAGCCGTGTCACTCGCGCCTGATAACGCACCGGATCAAGCTTAAAGAGCACGTCTCCCTTGTGAATAAGTTGATTATTTTTGTCAGTGACTTCGCTGACGATCCCCGTGACTTGCGGCGTAATCGGAATTGAAATCACCGCTTTTTGTGCCGTAAAGGTGTAAGGATGGTTGTAGTTCATTAATAAAATTAAACCACTCACCAGAAACACACCGCCGAGCGCCGCGGTCGCCAGCGTCCACTGATTCACCGGAATGCGGAAGATTTTAAAGACCGCCCACGCCAGCGCCACGTAAGTTAAAACAATCAATAGATCCATAATTAGATCTCCGGGAACGCGGAGTAATCAGGTTTTTTGTCAGTGGCGAGCTGCTGCTCCAGCCGGGAAATTCGCGCCGAAAGTGCGGCGATTTCCGGGTCTGGCTCGTTGCCTTGCGGCGTAACATGTGACTGCATACCCCAGCCGCGCTCCGGTTGGTAGAGCGTTGCCCAGATCCACAAAAACGGCCAGATAACATGCAGGGTAAACAGGCTTACCCAGCCCGCGGTATGAATAGCGTCGGCATGGGGATGGTTGCGCTTTTTGGCGATCAGATAGGGGATGTCATGAATGGCGATGATGCCGTAAAAAATCACCAGAAAGACGAATATCAGCACTCCCAACGCGAAATAGTTTAGAAACATATCTGCCTCAGATTCACGTTAATCAGGGTTGTTGTGGGCTGGCAGCCGGATGAAAGTCAGGCTGATAATTTGAACATAATTGCAGGCAGCAATTTTCGCCATCCAACGAAAGGATAATTTTTGCTGGCGAGAAGTTGCTCACTTTCAGAGCGAAAGAAACCAGTCAGCAAAATTTGCCGGGGATCACATTCGGATAATTGCAGGTAAAAATATCTTGTGATGCAGATCACAAACAATCAACAAACCTTCAAAACAAAAATGTGAGTAACTTCACATTTATATGCCATTTTTGGTCAAATTTAGCCGTTTGTGGTTTTCTTACACAGCATTATTGTGACGACGGTCACATCAAATACCTCTCTACCCCCTATATTTATGTGATCAAAATCACACAAAAGGCCGTCGACTGGACAGTTGATCGATTCAGTGCCAGATTTCGCACTATCAACAAGGTCCGGCTACCTCTGCCGCCACATTAACAAAAAACCTCGGGCTTCCAGCCTGCGCGACAGCAAACATAAGAAGGGGTGTTTTTATGTCATCCGATATTAAGATCAAAGTGCAAAGCTTTGGTCGTTTCCTCAGCAACATGGTGATGCCAAATATCGGCGCGTTTATCGCGTGGGGTATTATCACCGCATTATTTATTCCAACAGGGTGGTTACCGAACGAGACGCTGGCGAAGCTGGTCGGGCCGATGATCACTTATCTCCTGCCGCTGCTGATCGGTTATACCGGTGGTAAGCTGGTAGGCGGCGAACGTGGCGGCGTAGTCGGTGCCATCACCACCATGGGCGTTATCGTCGGCGCAGACATGCCGATGTTCCTCGGTTCTATGATTGCAGGTCCGCTGGGCGGCTGGTGCATTAAGCACTTCGACCGCTGGGTAGACGGTAAGATCAAATCCGGTTTTGAGATGCTGGTGAATAACTTCTCCGCTGGCATCATCGGGATGATCCTCGCCATTCTGGCATTCCTCGGCATTGGTCCGATTGTTGAAGCCCTGTCCAAAATGCTGGCTGCGGGCGTTAACTTCATGGTTGTCCATGACATGCTGCCGCTGGCGTCTATCTTTGTTGAACCGGCGAAAATCCTGTTCCTCAACAACGCCATTAACCACGGTATCTTCTCGCCGCTGGGTATTCAGCAGTCCCATGAACTGGGTAAATCCATCTTCTTCCTGATTGAAGCTAACCCAGGTCCTGGTATGGGCGTGCTGCTGGCGTACATGTTCTTTGGTCGTGGTAGCGCTAAACAGTCTGCGGGCGGTGCGGCAATCATCCACTTCCTCGGTGGTATCCACGAAATCTACTTCCCGTATGTGCTGATGAATCCGCGTCTGATCCTGGCCGTTATCCTCGGCGGTATGACTGGCGTGTTCACGCTGACTATCCTGGGTGGTGGTCTGGTTTCTCCGGCATCTCCGGGCTCTATCCTTGCGGTACTGGCGATGACGCCAAAAGGTGCTTACTTCGCTAACATCGCGGGTGTGTGTGCGGCGATGGCAGTCTCCTTCGTTGTCTCTGCCATTCTGCTGAAAACCAGCAAAGTGAAAGAAGAAGATGATATTGAAGCTGCTGCACGTCGCGTTCAGGAAATGAAAGCTGAGTCTAAAGGCGCGTCTCCGCTGTCTGCGGGCGATGTGACTAACGACCTGAGCCACGTACGTAAAATCATCGTTGCCTGTGACGCCGGTATGGGTTCCAGTGCGATGGGTGCAGGCGTGCTGCGTAAGAAAATTCAGGATGCAGGTCTGTCGCAGATTTCTGTTACTAACAGCGCGATCAACAACCTGCCGCCAGATGTGGACCTGGTCATCACTCACCGTGACCTGACCGAACGCGCTATGCGTCAGGTTCCGCAGGCACAGCATATTTCGCTGACCAACTTCCTCGACAGTGGCTTGTACACCAGCCTGACCGAACGTCTGGTTGCTGCCCAGCGCCACTCTGCAAACGAAGAGAAAGTAAAAGACAGCCTGAAAGACAGCTTTGACGATTCCAGTGCTAATCTGTTCAAGCTCGGCGCGGAGAACATCTTCCTTGGTCGCAAAGCGGCAACCAAAGAAGAAGCGATTCGTTTTGCTGGCGAGCAGCTGGTGAAAGGCGGTTACGTTGAGCCGGAATACATTCAGGCGATGCTGGATCGTGAAAAACTGACCCCGACTTATCTGGGTGAGTCCATCGCAGTACCGCACGGTACGGTTGAAGCGAAAGATCGCGTACTGAAAACGGGCGTGGTGTTCTGCCAGTACCCGGAAGGCGTGCGCTTCGGTGAAGAAGAAGATGACATTGCCCGTCTGGTGATTGGTATTGCTGCCCGTAACAACGAGCACATTCAGGTTATCACCAGCCTGACCAACGCACTGGATGATGAGTCTGTCATCGAGCGTCTGGCGCACACCACCAGCGTGGATGAAGTGCTGGAACTGCTGGCAGGTCGTAAGTAATCCAACCCTACCCTCTCCTCACGGAGAGGGTTTGGGTGAGGGAAATGCCTCACCCCAGCCCTCTCGGGTAAAAACATTGATGAAGGTTAATACTATGAAAGCATTACATTTTGGCGCAGGTAATATCGGTCGTGGTTTTATCGGTAAACTGCTGGCAGACGCGGGTATCCAACTGACGTTTGCCGATGTCAATCAGGTGGTACTTGATGCCCTGAATGCCCGTCATAGCTATCAGGTTCATGTGGTCGGTGAAACCGAGCAGGTAGATACCGTTTCTGGCGTCAATGCTGTCAGCAGCATTGGTGATGATGTCGTTGATCTGATTACTCAGGTCGATTTAGTCACTACCGCCGTGGGCCCGGTTGTGCTGGAACGTATTGCCCCGGCAATCGCCAAAGGGCTGGTGAAACGTAAAGAACAAGGTAATGAATCCTCACTGAACATTATCGCCTGTGAAAACATGGTACGCGGCACCACGCAGCTGAAAGGCCATGTGATGAACGCCCTGCCGGAAGACGCCAAAGCGTGGGTAGAAGAACACGTTGGCTTTGTCGATTCCGCGGTTGACCGCATCGTACCGCCTTCGGCTTCGGCAACTCACGATCCGCTGGAAGTGACGGTAGAAACCTTCAGCGAATGGATTGTTGATAAAACCCAGTTCAAAGGCGCGCTGCCGAACATTCCAGGCATGGAGTTAACCGACAACCTGATGGCATTTGTCGAACGTAAACTCTTCACCCTGAACACGGGTCATGCTATAACCGCGTACCTCGGAAAACTGGCGGGTCATCAGACCATTCGTGATGCGATTCTCGACGCGAAAATCCGCGCGGTGGTAAAAGGGGCGATGGAAGAAAGCGGCGCGGTACTGATTAAGCGTTACGGTTTTGACGCGGACAAACATGCGGCGTACATCCAGAAAATCCTTGGTCGTTTTGAGAACCCGTATCTGAAAGATGATGTAGAGCGCGTAGGCCGTCAGCCGCTGCGTAAACTGAGCGCAGGCGACCGTCTGATCAAGCCACTGCTGGGTACGCTGGAATATGGTCTGCCACATAAAAACCTGATTGAAGGTATTGCCGCTGCAATGCACTTCCGCAGTGAAGATGATCCGCAGGCTCAGGAACTGGCAGCACTGATCGCTGACAAAGGCCCGCAAGCCGCACTGGCAGAGATTTCCGGGCTTGATGCTAACAGCGATGTCGTCATTGAGGCGGTACGCGTTTATAACGAAAAGCAATGATGTAAGACCAGGCCGCAGGGTAACCTGCGCCTGAAACATAGATTGTCAGATATGCAGGCAACAATGGAACAAACCCAGGCCTTTGAAAACCGTGTGCTGGAGCGTCTGAATGCTGGCAAAACCGTACGGAGCTTTTTGATCACCGCTGTCGATCTCCTGACCGACGCGGTGAATATTCTGGTGCTCCAGGTCTTCCGTAAAGACGATTACGCGGTGAAATACGCAGTTGAACCGTTGCTTGACGGCGACGGTCCGCTGGGCGATCTCTCCGTCCGCCTGAAACTTATCTATGGGCTTGGCGTAATTAGCCGCCATGAATATGAAGATGCAGAGTTGCTGATGGCGTTACGTGAAGAGTTAAATCATGACGGCAACGAATACGCGTTTACCGATGACGAGATTCTGGGGCCATTTGGCGAGCTACACTGTGTGGCGGCACTGCCGCCGCCACCGCAGTTTGAGCTTTCTGATCCCAGCCTGTACGCAATGCAGATTCAGCGCTATCAACAGGCGGTACGTTCAACGATGGTGCTTTCCCTGACCGAGCTGATTTCAACAATCAGCTTGAAAAAAGCCTTTCAGAAGTAAACAAACTCCCGCTTACAGTTTCTCTTCCTGTTTTGGTCGATAGAGCTGTCGATAATAATCAAGGCGTTGTAGATACACCTGCGCGTTTTCCTTCGGTACGCTGTCAGGAATGACATTACGCGGGGGCGTCTTGTTCAGATATTCCCGGAATGCCTGGCTTGATGCCATAAAATCGACAGCTTTATCAATAAGAAGCGGAACGTTTTCACCTAATTTTGTCATGATCGGGCCTCCGTGTTTCTCCGCGTCGGGATGCGCGGCCGCTGATTGTAGTGTAGATGGTAAAAAGTGTGACATTAAGGAAAACGTGCTTTATCTCCCTGCCTGGGGCTACGCCTTTTATCATCAGCTTTTTAAGTTTAAATCCTTATCTATCATAAAATTACCAGGCTGATCAGTTAAAAGATGATTAACAAAAGCAATGGTTTTCAATCGATGAGTTGTGATTAAAGTCGCTCTGCGCGCATACTATGGATTGTTATTCTTATATCTATCAGAAGACACCACATGAAAGAAGTCGAAAAAAACGAAATTAAGCGCCTGAGCGATCGTCTTGATGCGATCCGTCACCAGCAGGCAGAGCTGTCGCTGGTTGAAGCCGCCGATAAATACGCTGAGCTGGAAAAAGAGAAAGCGACGCTGGAAGCGGAAATTGCTCGTCTGCGTGAAGTACATAGCAAGAAACTCAGTAAAGAAGCGCAAAAGCTGATGAAAATGCCGTTTCGCCGGGCCATCACACGTAAAGAGCAAGCCGATATGGGCAAACTTAAGAAAAGCGTTCGTGGGTTGGTTGTCGTCCACCCAATGACTGCGTTAGGCCGTGAAATGGGCCTTGAAGAGATGACCGGTTTTTCGAAAACGGAATTCTGATTTACACCTTCCCGCATTCATATCCTCTACAGGTTAAGTGCGGGAACTCTCCTCCCCTCCGTATTCACCCCGAACTTTTGTCGCCTCCAGGCAAGCAAACTTTCATGTAATAAGCCATAATCTGAAAAATCATTTCAATCCCCCTCAAATCATATACCCCATCAATAATTTAATATTTCATCCTCTTAAACATATGCATATTCATTCACGATAACACTCTTTTTTTATTGAATGCTGCCGGGATATATTTAGATAATAAATAATTAGACCGTATACATGCCCGTCCAGGAATTAATTTTTTGACATCCTATACCCATAACTATTAGCATCCTGCAAAAATTTAATATTTTTAACTACAATCAGACATATTTTATTGTTTAAGTAACTTTTAATATTCGTAAAACAAATATTTTGTATGACTTCCTTCCCAATACATTCGAAGGATTTATAGCTCGTTGCTGAGCATTAATATCACGGACCTTTCATCTTGTGAGCATTCACCATGATGAATTTAGATAAGGAAATGTTGCCATGTCTGTTAATAAAATACTGACTTGTTTGTTAACTGTATCGTTGGTGGGTACGTTAACAGGCTGTGATTATGTCGATAAAATCAAACGAATAGATGAATTACAACTACAGCAAGAAAAGCTAAGCGCAAGATTAGATCTCATTGAAAAACAACAAACTACTAGCTTTTCAACAGTTGATAAACAGCAAACATTACTCATTAATAGCACCAAAGCACTAACTCAAATCGTTAAAGACATTAAAAGTCAGCAAGATACCTTTGTCTTCACAGAATTTAACCCGACACAAACAAAATACTTCATTTTAAATAACGGTTCTGTCGGTTTAGCAGGCCGAGTGCTGGCTATTGATGCGGTTGAAAATGGCAGTGTTATTCGTATTTCACTGGTCAACCTTTTAAGCGTTCCCGTATCAAACATTGGCTTTCATGCTACATGGGGCAATGAAAGACCCACCGATACCAAAGCGCTGGCAAAGTGGCAGCAATTACTTTTCAACACCACCATGAATTCCACCCTGCAATTAACACCAGGTCAATGGCAAGACATTAATCTGACATTAAAAGGAGTTTCGCCTAATAACCTGAAGTATCTGAAGTTGTCCATCAATATGGCCAATATCCAGTTCGACACTGTTCAACCTGCTGAAACTCAGCAGCGAAAAAACAAAAAATAAATGCAGCTTCTGCGCTTACTATCAAGGAATAGAGAGCATCAATAATGAACAAAATATTTAAAGTTATCTGGAATCCAGCAACGGGCAGTTACAGCGTTGCCAGTGAAACGGCGAAAAGCCGTGGGAAAAAGAGCGGGCGCAGTAAGCTGTTAATTTCTGCGTTGGTTGCGGGTGGGTTGTGGTCGTCGTTTGGGGCAAGTGCTACAGGTAACGCACCAGGTACCCCAGTTGGTTCTGGCGATAAATGGGTTGCTTTTGGGGAGAACTCAAAAGTAGATGCAGGTACTACAAACGTAGAAAACCCATTAACAGGTGCCACAGAAGATGCCGCATCGGTAGCATTGGGTTATTACGCAGAAGCTCTGGGCGCGCGGAGTACTGCAATCGGATCGCGGAGCGAGGCAAGTGGTGAAAACTCAACCGCCATAGGGGTTGAAGCAAAGGCTACCGCTAAAAATACAACCGCTGTCGGGGATTTTGCTCAAGCTACGGGTAGCCACTCCATGGCTCTTGGCGGCTATAGTGTTTCGTCCGGGACAGAAAGCCTTGCTGTAGGCCACGTTGCAAAAGCTACTGGTGAGTACAACATCGCTATGGGTACGAATGCTATAACCGCAAATATGAATAGCATCGCTATTGGACGAGATACAGAAGCTGCGACACAAGGGGTAGGTGAATCAAATACGGGGTACGCCTTGGCTATCGGCTCTGGTACGAAAGCTTACAAAGATTACACTATCGCATTAGGACGCAATACGAAATCAAGTGCTGATTATGCAACTGCGATGGGATATATGGCAACTGCGTCCGGCACGAGCTCTTTATCATTGGGGCAAAATGCCAAAGCAACTAACACAAACTCTGTTGCAATAGGGTTAAACAGTAACGCGTCTACAATAAATGCTCTCGCTTTGGGTACTGATAGCAAATCTTCTGGAGACAGCACTATTGCAATAGGCTTCGAAAGTAAAGCAGGCGGAACGGGAAGCATTGCCTTAGGTAGTAAGTCTTCTGCAGGTGGTAATAACAGTATTGCGCTTGGTGCAGATTCTGAAGCAAGTGAAGATAATACTGTGTCGGTAGGCTCTAGCTTGCTACAGCGTCGAATCGTCAATATGGCGGCAGGTGCGATTTCGTCAGACAGTAAAGAAGCCATTAATGGTTCCCAGCTTTACGCCATCAGCCAATCGGTAGCAACAAGATTAGGAGGTGGAGCCGGTGTCGCCTCGAACGGAACTTTAACCGCTATAAGCTTCAAGCTTAAACGCAGTGAGTACAGCACCGTTGGTGATGCGCTTCAAGGAATTGACAATGACACTCTTCATTGGGATGAAAATAACTCAGCTTTTAGCGCCAGCTATATTGTCAAAAATGCCGATGGTACGATTACCAGCTCTGAAAAAGAAAACAAAATCATCAATGTAAAAGATGGCGATATTTCGGCTACCAGTAAAGACGCCGTTAACGGCTCTCAACTGAACGCCACAAATACGCTCATTAACCAAATTGCCGGGAATACCAGCACAACCTATCTCCAGAATAATGGCGCAGGCATCAACTATGTTCGCACCAACGACACAGGCCTGACCTTTAAAGATGCCAGTGCTTCGGGAGCTGGCGCGACAGCTGTAGGATATAACGCTGTCGCCTCAGGCAAGAGTAGCGCGGCATTGGGCGACTCTTCACAAGCTACTGGCGAAGATGCTTTAGCGCTTGGGCGGAGTGCGCTGGCGAGCAGCGCCGACGCGATTGCGATAGGTGCAGAGACCCAAGCAGCTGAAAATGCTACCGCCATTGGCAATAGTGCGAAGGCAAAAGGGGCTAATAGCATAGCGCTGGGCGCTGGCAGCACCACTCAAGGTAATAACACCATCGCATTAGGTGTAAACAGTTTTGCATTGGGTAATCAATCTTTGTCACTGGGGACCGCAACGCAAGCTAAGGGGGTTAATTCTACAGCCTTGGGTAATGCAAGCCTGGCATTGGGTGATTCCAGCCTGGCACTCGGCGATGCCAGTGAGGCCGAATCTGAATATAGTATCGCTATGGGGGCAACCGCTATAGCATCTGGCATTGACGCCATTGCTATAGGTCATAATAGCAAAGCCAGCGATGCAAATACGATTGCGTTGGGCAATGGCAGCCAGTCAAGCGGCTTAAACTCTATTGCCTTAGGTAAGGCCAGTGCTGTATCAGGCGATAATAGTCTTGCACTTGGTAGTAATACCAGCGCTGTCGGTATTAACTCCGTCGCACTGGGGGCTGGCTCTATTGCAGATCTGGAGGATAGCGTTTCTGTCGGCAACGACTCATTAAAACGCAAGATCGTAAATGTGAAAAATGGCACGATCAAAGCTGACAGCAATGACGCCATTAACGGTAGCCAGCTTTATAGTGTAAGTAACTCAGTTGCAACCTCGTTTGGTGGCGGTGCCACAGTAAGTGATACCGGCGTATTTACCGGCCCTAAATATAATATTGGTGGCAATGAATACACTAATGTTGGCGCGGCCCTTACCGCACTGGATAACGACGCCCTGTTATGGGATGCAACCGCTAAATCCAATGCTGGCGCATTCAGTGCTGGACATGGAAAAGACAATACTCCGAGCATCATTACCAACGTTGCTGATGGTCAGATTAATGAAAACAGCTCTGACGCCGTGAACGGCTCGCAGTTGTATGACCTGAAACAAGATGCCTTGCTGTGGAATAGCACAGCATTCAGCGCCAAACACGGCACCAACGGTACTGACAGCAAAATCACCAACGTACTGGCAGGCACTGTATCTTCCACCAGCACCGATGCCATTAATGGTGGCCAGCTTTATAGTTTAGCCGATTCATTCACAACCTATCTCGGCGGTGGTGCCGATATCAGCGATACAGGAGCTCTCACCGGCCCGACCTACACCATCGGTTCGACGAAATACTACAACGTAGGTGATGCCCTGAATGCAATTAACTCATCGTTCAGCACTTCACTTGGTGATGCCCTGCTGTGGGACGCTACAGCGAAAAAATTCAGCGCCATGCATGATGGCAAAGCCAGCGTGATCACTAACGTTTCTGACGGTGCAATCTCTGAAAACAGTAGCGATGCTGTAAACGGCTCGCAACTCTATGACACGAGCAAGTACATTGCTGATGCCCTTGGTGGTGATGCAGAAGTTAACGCTGACGGTACTATCACTGCACCGACTTACACCATTGCTAATGCTGATTACGATAACGTCGGTGAAGCTCTGGAGGCAATTGACACCACTCTCGATGATGCTTTGCTGTGGGATGCAACAGCTAATGGCGGTAAAGGTGCATTCAGCGCCGGTCGTGGGGTAGATAACACTGCCAGTAAGATTACTAACGTCGCAAATGGTGCAATTTCCGCCACCAGCAGCGATGCCATTAACGGCTCACAACTCTATACCACTAATAAATATATCGCAGATGCTCTGGGCGGTGATGCAGAAGTTAACGCTGACGGTACTATCACTGCGCCGACTTACACCATTGCGAATGCCGAGTACAACAATGTCGGTGAAGCTCTGGATGCACTCGATGATAACGCTCTGCTGTGGGATGCAACAGCCAATGACGGCAAAGGTGCCTACAACGCCAGCCATGATGGCAAAGCCAGCATCATCACAAACGTTGCTGATGGTAACATTGGTGAAGGCAGCACCGACGCAGTTAACGGTTCTCAACTGAATGCCGCTAACCTGCTGATCGAGCAAAATAGCCAAATCATCAATCAGCTTGCCGGAAACACCAATACGGACTACATCGAAGAAAACGGTGCAGGTATTAACTATGTGCGTACCAATGACACCGGTTTAACCTTCACCGATGCCAGCGCAGCAGGTATTGGCTCTACCGCTGTGGGTTATAACTCTGTTGCCAAAGGCGATAGCAGCGTAGCCATCGGTCAGGGCAGCTACAGCGACGTTGATACGGGTATCGCTCTGGGTAGCAGTTCAGTCTCCAAGCGCGAAATAGTTAAAGGTTCTCGTGACACCAGCGTGTCGGAAGAAGGTGTTGTGATTGGTTATGACACAACTGACGGTGAACTGCTTGGTGCGTTGTCTATTGGTGATGACGGTAAATATCGTCAAATCATCAACGTAGCCGATGGTTCCGAGGCCCATGATGCTGTTACGGTTCGCCAGTTGCAGAATGCGATTGGTGCAGTCGCGACCACGCCGACTAAATACTACCACGCTAATTCAACGGAAGAAGATTCACTGGCTGTAGGTACTGACTCGCTGGCAATGGGTGCGAAAACCATTGTGAATGGCGATAAAGGTATTGGTATCGGTTATGGTGCCTATGTGGAGGCCAATGCACTTAACGGCATTGCCATCGGTAGCAATGCGCAAGTCATTCATGTCAACAGTATTGCGATAGGTAATGGTTCTACGACCACTCGTGGCGCTCAAACCAATTACACCGCCTACAATATGGATGCACCGCAGAACTCTGTAGGTGAATTCTCTGTCGGCAACGAAGACGGTCAACGTCAGATCACCAACGTCGCAGCAGGTTCGGCGGATACCGATGCAGTTAACGTGGGTCAGTTGAAAGTCACCGATGAGCGCGTAGCGCAAAATACCCAGAGCATTACTAACCTGAACACTCAGGTTACTAACCTGGATACTCGCGTGACCAATATCGAAAATGGTATTGGCGATATCGTCACCACAGGTAGCACCAAGTACTTCAAGACCAACACCGATGGTGTAGATGCTAACGCCCAGGGTAAAGACAGTGTTGCGATTGGTTCTGGCTCCATTGCTGCCGCAGATAACAGCGTAGCACTGGGTACAGGCTCCGTGGCAACCGAAGAAAATACGATCTCTGTGGGTTCCTCTACCAATCAACGCCGTATCACCAACGTAGCCGCAGGTAAAAACGACACCGATGCTGTTAACGTGGCACAGTTGAAGTCTTCCGAAGCAGGCGGTGTGCGTTACGACACCAAAGCCGATGGTTCTGTTGACTACAGCAACATCACCCTCGGTGGTGGCAGTGGCGGTACAACGCGTATCAGCAATGTTTCTGCTGGCGTAAACAACAACGACGCAGTGAACTATGCGCAGTTGAAGCAAAGCGTTCAGGAAAACAAGCAATACACCGATCAGCGTATGGCTCAGATGGATCACAAACTGTCGAAAACCGAAAGCAAGTTAAGCGGTGGTATCGCTTCTGCAATGGCGATGACAGGCTTGCCGCAAGCTTACGAACCGGGTGCTAACATGGCCTCCATTGGTGGTGGTACATATAACGGTGAATCTGCCGTGGCATTAGGTGTGTCAATGGTCAGTGACAACGGTCGTTGGGTCTACAAATTACAAGGTAGTACCAATAGCCAGGGCGATTACTCAGCCGCAATTGGTGCTGGTATTCAGTGGTAATCATCCATTGAATGAGTGTGGCTAAGGGTAAACGCCAAATTACCTGAGACGTTACCTTATCAAGCCTGGAAGATGGTTCGCAAATACTTAAATTTGCACATTCTTGCAGGCAGGGTAAGGCGTTCACGTCGCCAACAATCCAGGGCAATTCTCTGATGAGAATTGCCCTTTTCGTTGCCAATCTTTTTCTTTATCAACCTTAAGCCTCGCCAAAATTGGCCCTACCAATTACTCGCCTATCTGACCATTGGTTCACAATTCATTAATAATCATCGTTGTTAATGTTGCCATCACATAACATTTGATTAACCATTCATTGTCATTATCCCTACAATACAATATTGGCAGGGCCACTTTTACACATAGTGTGACGAAGAAGTGAGCACAGACTCATTGCACTATGCGCACGGCCCTCAGGAGACCTGCAATGAATCTCTGGCAACAAAACTATGATCCGGCTGGCAACATTTGGCTTTCCAGCCTGATCGCATCGCTTCCGATTCTCTTTTTCTTCTTCGCGCTGATAAAGCTGAAGTTAAAAGGCTATATCGCCGCGTCGTGGACGGTGGCTATCGCCCTTGCCGTCGCCCTGTTGTTCTACAAAATGCCTGTCGCTAATGCGCTGGCCTCGGTGGTGTATGGCTTCTTCTACGGGTTGTGGCCCATCGCCTGGATTATTATCGCTGCGGTCTTTGTTTATAAAATCTCTGTGAAAACCGGGCAGTTCGACATTATCCGTTCATCAATACTTTCGATAACGCCGGATCAACGTCTGCAAATGCTAATTGTCGGTTTCTCCTTCGGCGCATTTCTCGAAGGGGCTGCTGGCTTTGGCGCGCCAGTGGCGATAACCGCCGCTCTGCTGGTCGGACTGGGCTTTAACCCGTTGTATGCTGCTGGTTTGTGTCTGATCGTCAATACCGCGCCTGTCGCCTTTGGTGCGATGGGTATCCCGATTCTGGTTGCCGGGCAAGTGACCGGGCTGGACAGCTTTGAAATCGGCCAGATGGTAGGCCGCCAGCTGCCGTTCCTGACCATTATCGTTCTGTTCTGGATTATGGCGATTATGGACGGCTGGCGAGGTGTGAAAGAAACCTGGCCTGCAGTAATGGTCGCTGGCGGTTCGTTTGCTATCGCTCAGTATCTCAGCTCTAACTTTATCGGCCCGGAACTGCCAGACATCATCTCTTCGCTGGTATCGCTGGTTTGCCTGACACTGTTCCTGAAACGCTGGCAGCCAGTGCGTATTTTCCGCTTTGGCGATTTGGGTGCGTCGCAGGTCGATCAGACACTGGCTCGTACCGGATACACCGCAGGGCAAGTTGTTCGCGCCTGGTCACCATTCCTGTTCCTGACAGCAACTGTCACCTTATGGAGTATTCCTCCCTTCAAAGCGCTGTTTGCACCTGGCGGCGCGTTGTATGACTGGGTGATTAACATTCCGGTTCCGTTCCTCGACAAACTGGTTGCCCGTATGCCTCCGGTGGTACACGAAGCGACAGCCTACGCTGCGGTGTATAAGTTCGACTGGTTCTCAGCAACGGGTACTGCCATTTTGTTTGCCGCCCTGCTCTCTATTGTCTGGCTGAAAATGAAACCCTCAGCGGCTATCCAGACTTTTGGCAGCACGCTGAAAGAGTTGGCGCTGCCGATTTACTCCATCGGCATGGTGCTGGCGTTCGCCTTTATCTCTAACTATTCGGGGCTTTCTTCAACGCTGGCTCTGGCTCTGGCGCATACCGGAAGCGCATTTACTTTCTTCTCGCCGTTCCTTGGCTGGCTGGGGGTATTCCTGACCGGATCAGATACATCATCAAACGCCCTGTTTGCTGCCTTACAGGCTACCGCAGCCCAGCAAATCGGCGTCTCGGATGTTCTGATGGTGGCAGCTAACACCACAGGCGGAGTTACCGGAAAAATGATCTCCCCGCAGTCTATCGCTATCGCCTGCGCCGCGGTTGGCCTTGTTGGCAAGGAGTCAGACCTGTTCCGCTTTACCGTCAAACACAGCCTGATATTCACCTGCATGGTCGGCGTGATCACCACGCTTCAGGCCTATGTTTTAACCTGGATGATCCCGTAATGATTGTTATACCCAGACGCCTGTCAGACGAGGTCGCCTCTCGTGTGCGAGCGCTGATTGAAGAGCAGCAACTGGAAGCGGGTATGAAATTACCCGCCGAACGCCAGTTAGCGGCACAACTGGGTGTCTCGCGCAATTCCCTGCGCGAGGCGCTGGCTAAGTTGATTAGCGAAGGGGTGTTGCTTAGCCGTCGTGGTGGCGGCACGTTTGTTCGCTGGCAACATGAAGCGTGGTCTGAACAAAATATCGTCCAACCGCTGAAAAGCCTGATGGCAGATGATCCCGATTATGGCTTTGATATTCTGGAAGCCCGTCACGCCATTGAAGCCAGCACCGCATGGCATGCGGCAATGCGTGCCACAACTGCCGATAAAGAGAAAATCAAACTCTGCTTTGACGCAACGCTCAGCGAAGACCCGGATCTCGCCTCCCAGGCCGACGTTCGCTTTCATCTGGCGATTGCTGAAGCCTCACACAACGTGGTGCTTTTACAAACCATGCGCGGCTTCTTCGATGTGCTGCACTCATCGGTAAAACAGAGTCGCCAGCGTATGTACCTTGTTCCGCCCGTATTTTCACAACTCACGGAGCAACACCAGGCGGTGATGGAAGCCATTTTTGCTGGCGATGCCGATGGCGCGCGTAAAGCAATGATGGCGCACCTTAGTTTTGTCCACACCACCATTAAACGATTTGATGAAGACCAGGCCCGCCAGGCACGTATTACCCGTCTGCCCGGTGACCAGAATGATATTTCCAGGGAGAACGAAGCATGATTATTTCAGCAGCCAGCGATTATCGCGCCGCAGCGCAACGCACTTTGCCCCCTTTCTTATTCCACTACATCGACGGTGGCGCTTATGCGGAATACACCTTGCGCCGTAACGTGGAAGATTTATCCCAGGTGGCACTACGCCAGCGTGTTCTGAAAAATATGTCTGATTTAAGCCTGGAAACCACGCTGTTTAATGAAAAACTGTCGATGCCAGTTGCACTTGCACCTGTCGGATTATGCGGCATGTACGCGCGGCGCGGTGAAGTGCAGGCCGCAGGCGCTGCAGATGCGCACGGTATCCCCTTTACGCTATCGACTGTTTCGGTCTGCCCGATTGAAGAAGTTGCACCAACCATTAAGCGCCCGATGTGGTTCCAGTTGTATGTGCTGCGCGATCGCGGCTTTATGCGTAACGCGCTGGAGCGAGCAAAAGCAGCAGGCTGCTCGACGCTGGTTTTCACCGTGGATATGCCAACGCCTGGCGCGCGTTACCGTGATGCGCACTCCGGTATGAGCGGCCCGAACGCAGCAATGCGCCGTTACTGGCAGGCGGTGACGCATCCGCAATGGGCGTGGGATGTAGGCCTGAATGGTCGTCCACATGATCTCGGTAATATCTCGGCTTACCTCGGCAAACCGACCGGACTGGAAGATTACATCGGCTGGCTGGCTAATAACTTCGATCCCTCGATCTCATGGAAAGACCTTGAATGGATCCGCGACTTCTGGGATGGCCCGATGGTGATCAAAGGAATCCTTGATCCAGAAGATGCGCGTGATGCGGTACGTTTTGGCGCAGATGGCATTGTGGTTTCTAACCACGGTGGTCGCCAGCTAGACGGTGTACTCTCTTCTGCCCGCGCACTCCCTGCTATTGCGGATGCAGTGAAAGGTGATATCGCCATTCTGGCAGATAGCGGGATTCGTAACGGGCTGGACGTGGTACGCATGATTGCCCTCGGTGCCGATACCGTACTGCTGGGTCGTGCATATCTTTACGCCCTGGCGACGGCTGGTAAGGCGGGCGTGGCTAATTTACTCAATTTGATCGAAAAAGAGATGAAAGTCGCAATGACGCTGACAGGTGCGAAGTCGATCAGTGAAATTAGTCAGGATTCGCTGGTGCAGGAGTTGGATAAAGCACTGCCTGCGGCGCTGGCTCCACTGGCGAAAGGGAATGCAGCTTAAGGGTTAGATGAATATCTGCTATCCTGCCCCCGCACTAAGGGGGCAGTATGCTAAACATCGTACTTTACGAACCAGAAATTCCGCCAAACACTGGCAACATCATCCGTCTTTGCGCCAACACCGGCTTTCGCCTGCATATCATCGAACCGATGGGATTTGCCTGGGACGATAAGCGCCTGCGCCGTGCGGGGCTGGACTACCACGAATTTACCGCCGTTACGCGTCATCATAACTATGCTGCGTTCCTGGAAGCAGAAAATCCCCAGCGTCTGTTTGCCCTCACCACGAAAGGCACGCCCGCACACAGCGCCGTAAGTTATCAGGATGGCGACTATCTGATGTTTGGCCCGGAAACACGCGGCCTGCCCGCGAGCATTCTCGATGCCCTGCCCGCTGAACAAAAAATTCGCATTCCAATGGTGCCGGACAGCCGCAGCATGAACCTGTCCAATGCGGTGTCGGTCGTGGTGTATGAAGCCTGGCGGCAGCTGGGGTATCCGGGAGCGGTGTTGAGAGATTAGTTACTGTATGCCGGATAGATGATTACATCGCATCCGGCACAATCACAGGACGTCAGATCCCATCCCCATATTCAAACGTATGGTTAATGCCGTTGAAATGCTGATCCATATCCATTGATGGCTTATCGCTGTCTGGTTTACCGACAATGCGTGCCGGAACGCCAGCGGCGGTGGTATGTGGCGGCACCGGTTGCAGCACCACGGAACCTGCGCCAATCTTCGCACCGCGCCCAACTTCAATATTACCGAGAATTTTCGCGCCTGCGCCAATCATTACGCCTTCACGAATTTTCGGGTGACGGTCTCCGCCAGATTTACCCGTACCGCCAAGGGTAACGGATTGCAGAATCGACACGTCGTTTTCAATCACCGCCGTTTCACCCACAACGATGCCCGTCGCGTGGTCGAGCATGATACCGCGACCAATTTTTGCTGCCGGGTGAATATCCACCTGGAACGTCACAGAGACCTGGTTTTGCAGAAAAATAGCCAGCGCGCGACGGCCCTGATTCCACAGCCAGTGACCGATGCGATACGCCTGCAAGGCATGAAAACCTTTCAGATATAACAATGGAGTCGAATATTTATCGACTGCCGGGTCGCGGGTACGCACCGCCTGAATATCACAGGCCGCAGAAGCGATCATTTCCGGGTCGGCGGCGTAGGCTTCTTCCACCACTTCACGGATAGCAATGGCAGGCATAATTGGCGATGACAGCTTGTTCGCCAGCATGTAACTCAGTGCACTGCCCAGGTTTTCGTGCTTGAGTAGCGTCGCGTGGTAAAAACTGGCCAGCATTGGCTCACAGTCCGCCAGCGTTCTGGCTTCGGCTTTAATATTGTTCCAGACAATTTCCAGTTCTTCACACGACATTGCTTACTCCACACGATAAGATAATGACCGGCCCGTTCTGCGCGGGCCGGGTCATAGCGGTAACAAAGGTTCCCTGGGTTTAGTGGCTGCTGCGCTCGTCCTTGCGTGCACGACCTAGTAAAGTCAATGCTGCCTCGCGCGCGTTTTTTCCGCAATATAATACTTGATAAATTTCCTCGGTTATTGGCATTTCAACGCCGAAGCGATGCGCCAGTTCGCGAACTTCTTTCGTATTACGGTAGCCTTCCACCACCTGACCAATTTTCTCCTGCGCGCTTTGTACATCCATGCCCTGACCGAGCATCATGCCAAAACGGCGGTTACGAGACTGGTTGTCAGTACAGGTAAGTACCAGATCACCCAGCCCCGCCATGCCCATAAAGGTGGCAGGATCGGCCCCCAGCGCCGCGCCAAGACGCGACATTTCAGCCAGACCTCGAGTGATCAGCGCCGTACGCGCATTCGCACCAAAACCGATACCGTCGGACATCCCCGCGCCAATGGCAATGACGTTTTTCACCGCGCCGCCAAGTTGCACGCCAATGAAATCCGGGTTGCTGTAAACGCGGAAACTTTTACCACAGTGCAGCAACTGCTGAAGATCATCAGCAAAGGTTTGGTCGGTAGAGGCCAACGAAATAGCCGTCGGTAAACCTGCCGCCAGTTCTTTCGCAAACGTTGGGCCAGAGATAACCGCCAGCGGAATTTGATCGCCTAACGCCTCACGCGCCACGTCCTGTAACAGACATCCGGTTTCCGCCTCCAGACCTTTGGTCGCCCACACCAGACGCGCATCAGGACGCATCAGCGGTTTAATCTGGCGCAGCACTTCACCAAAGACATGGCTTGGCACGACGACAAGAATATTACGGCTGGCTGCCAGTGCGGTGGCGAGATCGCTTTCAAGATGGAGCGTATCGGGAAAAGGCACATCGGGGAGAAACGCGGCGTTACAGCGGTCGCGTTTAAGGGTTGCGATATGTTCAGGGTCATGGCCCCAGAGGACAACCTCGTGGCCATTTCTTGCCAGGGTAATGGCAAGAGCGGTGCCGTACGAGCCGGCACCGATCACAGTCATTGAAGCATTACGTTGGTTCATCAGGCATCCTGATGTTCTTCAGTACCTTCGCCAGCCTGCTGCTGCAAATAGTTCATGAACAGCGCATCGAAGTTAACCGGCGCAAGGTTCAGTTGCGGGAACGTACCGCGTGAAACCAGGCTGGTGATGCACTCACGAGCATACGGGAACAGAATGTTCGGGCAGTATGCACCCAGGCAATGCGCCATCTGAGTTCCTTCGATACCTGCGATGGAGAAAATACCGCCCTGCTGAACTTCACACAGAAACGCAGTTTCTTCGCCCAAAGAGGCCGTTACGGTTACACGCAGTACCACTTCGTATACGTCATCTGCCAGTTGGGAAGATGCCGTATCCAGATCAAGTTTAACTTCTGGTTGCCAATCTTTCTGGAAAACATGCGGCGCGTTCGGCGCTTCGAAAGAGATATCCTTGGTATAAATACGTTGGATCTGGAAAGTCATTTCAGTGTTGTTTTGTTCTGACATGTTTGAAAAACCCTTTAGTGTTGTCCTTAAAACTACTCATTAATCTGTAAACGATAAGACGTTATTTCAGCAGGGGATCCAGTCCACCACGCGCATCCAACGCATACAAGTCATCACAGCCACCAATGTGCTGCGCATCAATAAAAATCTGCGGAACCGTTGTACGGCCACTGCGTTTGATCATCTCTTCACGTTTTACGGCATCACCGTCAATCGGAAGTTCCTGGAAGCTCACACCTTTGCTGCTCAACAGTGCTTTAGCACGATGGCAATAGGGGCAGGTAGCTTTGGTATAGATTTCAATGTTGGCCATGACTTCGCTCCTGTTGTTAATCTACAGCTTATTTTCCGCGCACCAGAGGCAAATTCTCGCCAGCCCAGCCAGCAATGCCTTCTTTCAGCACGAACACTTTCTCGAAACCGGCCTTGGTTAATGCATTTGCAGCTTCCTGACACTGCATACCAGAACCGTCGACCACAATAATCGGCTTATCTTTGTGCTTATCAAGTTCACCAACATTGTTGGCTTTAATCTCGGTCGGCAACAGGTTGGTGGAGCCCGCGATATGACCTTTACGGAAGTCATCTCGCTGACGCAAATCCACCACAACGGCGTCTTCTTTGTTGATAAGACGCGTTGCTTCACCACGGGTAATTACCTTCACTTTTGAGGTCAGGCTTTTGAAGGTGGTGAATAAAACCGCCACCAGTAACGCAACCCAGGCGATACTCAGTATGGGATGACGGCTAACAAATTGCATAATTTCTTGCATGGGGGGTAACAACTCCCGACGTAGTGATTAAAAAAACCAGGACAGGAGTATACCTGCGCGGTGCGGCAAATACAGCCAGCGCGTTAACTGGATTGCATTTTTGCGGGGTGCCACGGAAAAAAAATCACAAAAGAGTGGTTGCCGTTCCCCGAGCTTCTCCTTTATTTGATCTTCTGAGGCTATTTTATCGATTCAGCTGTAGTAAAATTACGCAAATTTTGACTCTTGAGTATGAGGTTGTCGCAATGTCGGTTTCTAAAAAACCTATGGTACTGGTGATTCTGGATGGCTATGGCTATCGCGAAGAACAGCAGGATAACGCCATTTTTAGTGCTAAAACCCCGGTAATGGATGCACTGTGGGCCAATCGTCCGCATACCCTGATCGACGCTTCCGGTCTGGAAGTCGGTCTGCCTGACCGTCAGATGGGTAACTCCGAAGTAGGTCACGTTAACCTGGGTGCCGGCCGCATCGTGTATCAGGACCTGACTCGTCTGGATGTTGAAATCAAAGATCGCGCTTTCTTTGCTAATCCGGTGTTGACTGGCGCGGTAGATAAAGCGAAAAACGCAGGCAAAGCAGTACACATTATGGGTCTGCTCTCCGCAGGTGGTGTACACAGCCACGAAGATCACATCATGGCGATGGTGGAACTGGCAGCGGAACGCGGCGCAGAAAAAATCTACCTGCACGCATTCCTTGACGGTCGCGACACCCCACCGCGCAGTGCTGAATCCTCGCTGAAAAAATTCGAAGAGAAATTTGCCGCGCTGGGCAAAGGCCGCGTAGCGTCCATCATTGGTCGTTACTATGCAATGGACCGTGATAACCGTTGGGATCGCGTTGAAAAAGCGTATGACCTGCTGACTCTGGCGCAGGGTGAGTTCCAGGCCGACACTGCTGTTGCCGGTTTGCAGGCTGCTTATGCTCGTGACGAAAACGACGAGTTCGTGAAAGCGACCGTTATTCGTGCAGAAGGTCAGCCAGACGCGGCAATGGAAGACGGCGATGCTCTGATTTTCATGAACTTCCGTGCTGACCGTGCGCGTGAAATCACTCGTGCTTTCGTGAACGCTGATTTCGACGGCTTCGCGCGTAAGAAAGTGGTTAACATCGATTTCGTGATGCTGACCGAATACGCCGCTGACATCAAAACTGCGGTTGCTTACCCGCCAGCTTCTCTGGTTAACACCTTCGGCGAGTGGATGGCGAAAAACGACAAAACTCAACTGCGTATTTCCGAAACCGAAAAATATGCTCACGTCACTTTCTTCTTTAACGGTGGTGTAGAAGAGTCGTTCAAAGGCGAAGATCGCATTCTGATCAACTCGCCGAAAGTGGCAACTTACGACCTGCAGCCGGAAATGAGCTCCGCAGAGCTGACCGAAAAACTGGTTGCGGCCATTAAGAGCGGCAAATACGACACTATCATCTGTAACTATCCTAACGGCGACATGGTAGGTCACACCGGGGTGATGGAAGCAGCGGTTAAAGCCGTTGAAGCGCTGGATCACTGCGTGGATGAAGTTGCGAAAGCGGTTGAGTCTGTAGGTGGACAACTGCTGATCACCGCTGACCACGGTAACGCTGAACAGATGCGCGATCCGGCAACGGGTCAGGCGCACACAGCGCACACCAACCTGCCAGTTCCGCTGATTTACGTTGGCGATAAGAACGTGAAAGCGGTTGAAGGCGGCAAACTTTCTGATATCGCGCCGACCATGTTGTCGCTGATGGGTATGGAAATCCCGCAAGAGATGACTGGTAAGCCGCTGTTCATCGTGGAATAATCCCTCCCCATGAGGGGAAAGGCGATTAATACCATGACACGGGCCGTGAAACCGCGCAGGTTTGCAATCAGGCCCATCATCTACGCCAGCGTTCTTAGCGCTGGCGTATTGTTGTGCGCCTTTTCCGCCCACGCGGATGATCGCGACCAACTCAAATCTATTCAGGCCGATATCGCCGCGAAAGAGCGCGCGGTACGCCAAAAGCAACAACAACGCGCAAGCCTGCTCGCACAATTGAAAAAGCAGGAAGAAGCGATCTCCGAAGCCACTCGCAAGCTGCGCGAAACGCAAAACACACTCAATCAACTGAATAAACAGATTGATGAGATGAACGCGTCGATTGCCAAACTAGAGCAGCAAAAAGCCGCTCAAGAACGTAGCCTCGCCGCGCAACTGGATGCCGCGTTTCGTCAGGGCGAGCATACCGGTATTCAGCTCATTCTCAGCGGTGAAGAAAGCCAGCGTGGTCAGCGTTTACAGGCTTATTTCGGTTATCTCAACCAGGCACGACAAGAAACCATTGCTCAGTTGAAACAAACGCGTGAAGAAGTCGCTATGCAACGCGCCGAGCTGGAAGAGAAACAGAGCGAGCAGCAAACGCTGTTATATGAGCAGCGCGCCCAACAGGCGAAGCTGACTCAGGCGCTGAACGAGCGTAAAAAGACGCTGACAGGGCTGGAGTCTTCCATCCAGCAAGGTCAGCAACAGTTGAGCGAGCTGCGCGCCAACGAATCTCGTCTGCGTAACAGCATTGCCCGTGCGGAAGCGGCGGCGAAAGCGCGTGCTGAACGTGAAGCGCGCGAAGCCCAGGCGGTTCGCGACCGCCAGAAAGAAGCGACGCGCAAAGGCACCACCTACAAACCTACCGAAAGCGAAAAATCGCTGATGTCCCGAACTGGTGGCCTGGGTGCACCGCGTGGTCAGGCATTCTGGCCGGTTCGCGGGCCGACGCTGCATCGCTATGGTGAACAGCTACAGGGCGAACTACGCTGGAAAGGGATGGTTATCGGTGCCTCTGAAGGTACTGAAGTTAAAGCCATTGCCGATGGTCGGGTGATTCTGGCTGACTGGCTGCAAGGCTACGGTCTGGTGGTAGTGGTTGAGCATGGTAAAGGCGACATGAGTCTTTACGGCTATAATCAAAGCGCGCTGGTGAGCGTTGGTTCGCAGGTTCGTGCGGGCCAGCCAATTGCACTGGTGGGCAGCAGTGGTGGTCAGGGCAGACCTTCACTCTATTTTGAGATTCGTCGCCAGGGTCAGGCCGTCAATCCACAGCCGTGGTTGGGAAGATAAGTTTTGTTTCCATTTCGTCGTAACATTCTTTCACTTGCCGCTCTGTTGGCGCTCTCCTCCCCCGTAATTGCTGGCAAACTTGCCATCGTCATTGATGATTTTGGGTATCGCCCGCACAACGAAAACCAGGTGCTGGCGATGCCCTCCGCTATCTCCGTCGCTGTATTACCCGATTCACCGCACGCCAGAGAGATGGCGACCAAAGCGCATAACAGCGGTCACGAAGTGTTGATTCATCTGCCAATGGCACCGTTGAGTAAACAGCCGCTGGAGAAAAATACGCTGCGCCCGGAGATGAGCAGCGACGAAATTGAGCGCATTATTCGTAGTGCGGTCAATAACGTGCCCTATGCCGTGGGGATCAACAACCACATGGGTAGCAAGATGACCTCTAACCTGTTTGGTATGCAGAAAGTGATGCAGGCGCTGGAGCGTTACAATCTTTACTTCCTCGACAGCGTAACCATCGGTAATACCCAGGCGATGCGCGCCGCGCAAGGTACTGGCGTGAAGGTTATTAAACGGAAGGTGTTCCTCGACGATTCGCAAAATGAAGCAGACATCCGTGTGCAGTTCAATCGCGCAATTGACCTGGCGCGTCGCAACGGTTCAACCATTGCCATTGGGCATCCTCACCCTTCAACGGTACGCGTGCTACAACAGATGGTTTATAACCTGCCGCCAGACATTACGCTGGTGAAAGCCAGCAGCTTGCTGAATGAACCGCAGGTTGATACGTCTACACCGCCGAAAAACACTGTGCCCGACGCACCGCGTAATCCGTTCCGTGGCGTGAAGCTCTGCAAACCGAAGAAGCCGCTGGAGCCGGTTTATGCTGACCGATTCTTTAGCGTGCTGAGCGAAAGCATCAGTCAGAGTACGCTGGTGAACTACATCCGCAATCAATGGCAAGGCTGGGGGAGGACACCCGCCAATACCGCAAACGCTAATTCAGATTAAGCGCTTTGCGTGCATTTTGTTGGTGCGACAATGTTTTGTCGCGCCATTGCCACAGACGCAAAGACCACAGCAAGACCTGATAACCGACCTTAGCGCTGCGCACATTAGTCACCATGCGTTTATACATACCGGAAGTAAAAATTTCGGCAATCATGCGCTGACGGGTAAAAAGATCGGGTTCTTTTCGTACTGCATGGCAAACACGTAATGCTTCATAACTTATTTGCTGATGGAATTCTGGATAAATCGGAATTTTATCAGCATAATCACGATTTAACTTTTCCAACAAGCGGGTAATTTTAATATAGTGCCGTTGATAATTAAGGTTTTTATTCCCTTGTCTTTTCAAACGACTTATTGAGTTATTATGTAAAAAGTACTTATATAAAGATTGTTCGGTATAACGTACACGCAAGGCATTAAACATGACCTCGGTGCTCCAGATAATATCCTGATGATGCAAACCGGGAATAAATTTAATATTGTTTTTAATAAGAATTTCCCGGCGATAAACGCCCATCCACACCACGTGTGTCCAGCGGCGAGAAGCAAGCGCGAATCGCAGCCATTCCGGGCCATTTAAAACGCCTGTTGAACGAATACGATCACCTGGAATAGATTGCCATGTTCTGCCCGTTTCACGTACGCACCAGTCGGCGTTACCTTGTGCCACATCGAGATCATCCTCTAACGCCATCGTCATCAGCGTTTCGTACATGGTGGGATAGACCTCATCATCAGCATCGACAAAAGCGACATATTTGCCCGTCGCTGCCTCGATCCCGCGATTACGCGCTACCGATGCGCCAGCATTCGCCTGATGCAGCAAACGAACATGCGAATAATTTTTTGCATAATATTTTGCTATTTCAACGGAATTATCTGTTGAACCATCGTTAACAATAATGATTTCCAGAGCAGTCCAGGTTTGCGCGATTAAAGATTCCATGCAGGCGTTAAAATCATTTCCCGCATTATATAACGGGATAATAACACTAAGTTTATTTGCACTGTTCATCATAAATTACCGACTACCTCTGAAGTTACCCTGTCTTTGTACAGACTTTGTATTAAGAAACTATTAAGTGGGCGAGATATTATTATTACGAATTAGCGTAACGTCAGATTAAAGAGAGAATGAGAACAGCAATATAAGAGAATAGAGTAATTACGAACTCTTTATTACACTGACAAGATTTTACATATTTAACAGATTATCCTCAGAGAAAAGAGCTGGGATTCCAGCCATGCAAGCCTGATACGCGTAGCGTACCAGGCAACTTTGTTCCCAGCACATTGATGGCGCTTTCGTTTTCTACCTTGTAAACGAAGCGCCATTCACTCTTTAAATCACCCGTGAGAACTGCTGCATCCGCGCTTTCTGACGCAGATAGGTATCAAAGCACATGCAAATGTTGCGGATCAGCAAGCGACCTTTCGCCGTCACCTGAATCCCCTTCTCATCCACATCCACCAGCCCATCTTTTGCTAACGGGGCAAGTAGTTTGAGATCTTCCGCAAAGTAATCAGCGAAGTGCAAATCCCACTGTTGCTCAATAGGGGCGTAATCCAGACGGAAGTTGCAGATGAGCGACTTAATCACATCGCGGCGAATACAGTCATCACGCGTTAGCGCAATACCACGCCACAGCGCATTGCCTTGTTCATCCACTTGCTGATAGTACTGCTTCAACTCTTTCTGGTTCTGCGCGTAGCAGTCGCCAATCATGCTGATGGCTGAAACGCCCATCCCCAGCAGATCGGTATCGCCCTGAGTGGTGTAGCCCTGGAAGTTACGATGCAGCACGCCTTCACGCTGGGCCACCGCCAGCTCGTCATCCGGGCGAGCAAAGTGATCCATCCCGATAAACTGATAGCCCGATTGCGTCAGGAAGGCGATGGTTTCCTGCAGGATATCGAGTTTTTGCTGCGGACTCGGCAGGTCAGCATCTTTGATTTTGCGCTGAGCAGCAAAAATGGTCGGCAGATGCGCGTAGTTAAAGACACTCAGACGATCGGGGTTAAGTTCCGCCACACGTTTCAGGGTAAAAGCGAAACTCTCCGGCGTCTGCTTCGGCAGGCCGTAAATCAGGTCGATGTTGGTGGAAGTAAAACCAATCTCACGCGCATGGTTAAGCAGTGCAAAGATGAACTCTTCATCCTGCTCGCGGTTAACCAGACGTTGCACTTCTTTGTTGAAGTCCTGCACGCCCATGCTCAGGCGATTAAAGCCTTCGGCGCGTAAATGATCGAGTACATCCAGTTCTATTTCGCGCGGATCGACTTCGATCGAAATCTCCGCATCAGTATTGAACTGGAAGTTTTCGCGCAGCAACTTCATTAGTCGGCTGATTTGCGCTTTGTTCAGATATGTCGGCGTTCCACCGCCCCAGTGCAGCTGGCTCACCTTGCGCCTGGTAAACAGCGGCGCACGATGGACGATTTCTTGCTCTAGTGCGTCCAGATACTGATCGGCCTTGTGCTGCTGGCGAGTAACAATCTTATTGCAACCGCAGAAGTAACAAAGTTTGTGGCAGAACGGGATATGTACGTAGAGAGATAATGGACGCTCAGGATAGCGCGCCACGGCTTGTAAAAACGCCTGTTCGCCGAAGTCTTCTGAAAACTCCAGCGCGGTCGGGTACGAGGTGTATCGTGGCCCGGAATAGTTATATTTCTGGATCAGGGCCAGATCCCAGTCGATTTGCTGTACAGACATGCTCACTCCTTCCGATGGCGTCTCTGGCGGCTACGGCGTACCGGCGGATGCCCGTTTCGAGTCATCAGCCGGTTGCGCAGCCACTTTTGTCGCCGCGACAACCGCTGTAGTTTAACGAATAACCACACCAGATAACATATAACCGGAAGGGTTATCAGCAGAACGGGAAGGCCCACGGCGGCAATCCGTTAGTTGCCCCGCAGCAGACGCATCATGTCTTCTTGCTTCTCGTCTTCTTCCTCTTCTTCGTCGTCGTCATAAGAGAGGCCGAGTTTCTGCATCAGCTCATCGATACGATCCAGTTTGGCATCAACCCAGGATTGCTCTTCAGCGCTCAAGGTTTCTCCTGCTTCCAGACGTTCCAGCAGCGCATCCAGACGCTCATCCGTTTCCAGTAACTCCAACTCCGCCTGCGGTGAAAGCATAGGTTTCTCACTCTTCGGTTTGTGCTGTTTGGTGACTTTTTCAGTCACGCCCAATGGAATAGGGGTTTTACTGCCAATACGTGGATCTTTCGGTGCGTTCTGGCCTTTGCTGCCCGACGTGGTGTTACCGCCCGCTGCGCGACTGCCCGGCGCATGGCCACGACGTTTTTTCTGACGCTTGCGGTCACGAGCTTCCTGATTCAGCTCTTCGCGCGTTTTGCGACGCGCTTTTGCATGACCTTTGCTGCGTGATGGTGAAGATGGTTTCATAATGGTTCGTCTTTTAGCCGTTTTATTCAGTATAGATTTGCGGCGGAATCTAACAGAAAGCAAGCAAAGAAAAAAGGCGACAGATTGCTCTGTCGCCTTTTTTCTTGACTCAAAACCCTCAGCGGGCCTTACAATCCCTGTTGGCTATCAACACGCCCTGTTTTTCCCTTAGCCTGGAACTTCCGTGTTATTTCCATTTCCCTTTTCTAACGTCTCCTGACGTTTGTCTTCCTGACCTTCCTGTGTCTTCGCCTCCTGGCGTTCCTGACCCTCGTCCTGAGTCATCATTCCTGTCTGCGTCCTCGCTCGATGGGTGTTACTCTACGCGATTCGCTAAAACTCACAAGAACCCTGGGGCTTTAAGCCCACATTTTAGGAATGAGATATAAAAGTAATCACATGATTTAACTAATATAAATTATGACTCAGCGTGATAATCACACCTAAATTTCGCATAAGTACAATGGTCAATGTCTTACAAAGTGCAGGGCTTTAACTTACACCAGCCCCTGGCCGAAAAACCAGTCTTTTGCTGCCGTTCAGGTATAATCGCCCCAAAGCTTTGACTGACGGAGACGACCGCTTTGAATAACTTGAATTATCAACAGACGCATTTTGTGATGAGTGCGCCTGATATTCGCCACTTACCTTCTGATACAGGGATCGAAGTGGCATTTGCTGGCCGTTCCAATGCGGGCAAATCCAGCGCACTGAATACACTGACAAATCAAAAAAGCCTGGCGAGAACATCGAAAACCCCTGGACGTACTCAATTAATCAACTTATTTGAAGTCGCGGATGGAAAGCGTCTTGTTGACTTACCGGGCTATGGCTACGCAGAAGTTCCGGAAGAGATGAAACGCAAATGGCAGCGCGCGCTCGGCGAGTACCTCGAAAAACGTCAGAGCCTGCAAGGTCTGGTGGTGCTAATGGATATTCGTCATCCGCTGAAAGATTTGGATCAGCAGATGATTGAGTGGGCGGTAGACAGTAATATCGCCGTTCTGGTGCTGCTGACCAAAGCGGACAAACTGGCAAGCGGCGCACGTAAAGCGCAATTGAATATGGTGCGTGAAGCGGTGCTGGCGTTTAACGGTGATGTGCAGGTTGAAACGTTCTCTTCGCTGAAGAAACAAGGCGTGGACAAGCTGCGGCAGAAACTGGATACCTGGTTTAGCGAGATGCAGCCAGTAGAAGAAATGCAGGACGGCGAATAATTTTCTTGCCTTAATGCTTGTGCCGGATGTGGCGTATCCGGCTCTGGCATAGGCCTGATAAGCATCAGGCATTACGATCTTTTCTTTCGCCCAATAAAAAACGCCCCAGTCATTACTGACTGGGGCGGCTAAAATATTCAGCCAAATCCGATTACGTGAAGTAAAAGGTCTGAAAGATAGAACATCTTACCTCTGTACCCTACGCGACTAACTTTACTCTTTTTTGTTCAGTTCAGAAAGCACTTTTTGTAATTTTTTTTCAGCTGTTGCATAGGAATTTCTAATACCCATCACAAAATGCGTCTTCTTATGTTGCTTACTTACGAAAAAAAGGCTTATTCAGGCAAATCTTAGTGCGCCTGATCCCAGTTTTCGCCACTACCCACTTCCACCAGCAACGGCACATCCAGACGAGTACAATTCTCCATCAGTTGATGGATTTTCTTCGCTACCGCCTCAAGATCATCTTTATGAACTTCAAATACCAGTTCATCGTGTACCTGCATAATCATACGCACACGCGGTTGCTCAGCCTGTAACCACGCATCAACGGCAATCATCGCCCGTTTGATAATGTCGGCGGCGGTTCCCTGCATTGGCGCGTTAATGGCTGCACGTTCAGCTGCTGCACGGCGCGCGCCGTTGCTGGATTTGATATCCGGCAGATAAAGACGACGACCATCAAGTGTTTCAACGTAGCCCTGCTCTTTCGCCTGCGCACGGGTGCGCTCCATATACTCCAGCACGCCTGGGTAGCGTTCGAAGTAAAGGTCCATGTACTTCTGCGCTTCTTTACGTGGAATGTTCAATTGTCGCGCCAGACCGAAAGCACTCATGCCATAAATCAGACCAAAGTTGATCGCTTTCGCGCTACGGCGTTGCTCGCTGGTGACGGTTTCCAGTGGCAAACCAAACACTTCTGCCGCCGTTGCCCGGTGGATATCTTTTCCTTCCGCGAATGCGGTCAGCAAGCCTTTGTCACGCGAGAGATGCGCCATAATGCGCAGTTCAATCTGCGAGTAGTCCGCCGAGACAATCACATAATCCTCTGGCGCAATAAACGCCTGGCGGATACGGCGACCTTCTTCGTTACGCACCGGAATGTTTTGCAGGTTAGGATCGGTTGACGATAAACGTCCCGTCGCAGTTACGGCCTGGTGATAAGAGGTATGTACACGCCCGGTTTTTGGGTTGATCATCAGCGGCAGCTTGTCGGTGTAGGTCGATTTCAGCTTCGCCAGACCACGATACTCCAGAATCACTTTTGGCAACGGATAGTCCAGCGCCAGCTCTTCCAGTACCTCCTCCGACGTTGACGGCGCACCACCCGGCGTTTTCTTCAGCGGTTTAATACCCTGTTTTTCAAACAGAATAGTTTGCAACTGCTTGGTGGAAGAAAGGTTAAACTCTTCACCTGCAATTTCATGCGCTTTCTTTTCCAGCTCAGCCAGACGCAGAGTGAGCTCTTCAGAGTGATTATGCAGCACTTTCGGATCGATCTTAACACCGTTACGTTCAATGCGTGAAAGCACCGGCACCAGCGGCATTTCGATGTTCTCGAAGACGTTCAACGGCCCTTTGTTTTTTTGCAGATCCGGCCACATTTTCAGATGCAGCTGCAAGGTGACATCGGCATCTTCGGCTGCGTAACGTCCGGCCTCTTCGAGGGCAATCTGGTTAAAGGTCAGTTGATTTTTGCCTTTACCCGCAATCTCTTCAAAAGTGATGGTTTTGTGCTTCAACCAACGTTCCGCGAGGCTGTCCATATCGTGACGCCCGGCAACGCTATTGAGAATGTAGGATTCAAGCATGGTATCAAACGCAATCCCACGCAGCTCAATGCCGTAATTCGCCAGAATACCGCGATCGTATTTCAGGTTTTGCCCAACCTTCAGCGCCTTTTCATCTTCCAGCAGCGGTTTTAGCAACTCGAGTGCACGCTCGCGAGAGATTTGATCGGGCGCATCAAGATAATCATGAGCAACCGGAATATATGCCGCTACGCCTGGCTCGATAGCAAAAGAAAGCCCGACCAGGTTAGCAGAGATGTTATCGAGGCTGTCGGTTTCGGTATCAAAGGCAAATACCGGCGCTTTTTCCAGCTTCGCAATCCACGCTTTCAGTGTTTCTTCATCAAGGATGGTGACGTAGTTGTCATACGAAATCACCGTTGCCGTCACTTCTGGTGCTTCGTCTGCAACACTGGTTTCCTGCGGCCTGGCTGCGGGTTTCGCCCCTTTAGCCTGTAGCCATTTGCCCGCTTCGACATCAGCAGTCCAGCGTTTGAACTCATACTTTTTGAACAGCCCTAACAACTCTTCTGCCGCCGGTTGCTGCACTTCCAGTTGTTCACAGGTCAGCTCCAGTTCAACGTCGGTTTTAATCGTCGCCAGCTGGTAAGAGAGATAAGCCACTTCTTTGTTTTGCTCGAGCTTCGCCGCCATTGTTTTCGCGCCACGGAAGCTTAGGCCAGCAATTTTTTCCGGCTCGGCATACAGCGTATCCAGCCCGCCAAGACCCTGCAGCAGTGCCTGCGCGGTTTTTTCACCGACGCCCGGTACGCCAGGGATGTTATCGGAGGAGTCACCCATCAGTGCCAGGAAGTCGATGATCAGTTCTGGCGGCACGCCGTACTTATTCACCACCTCTTCCGGGCCGAGGATGGTATTCGTCATGGTATTGATAAGCGTAATATTTGGCGTCACCAGCTGCGCCATATCTTTATCGCCAGTGCTTATCAGCACCGGACGCCCCGCTTTTTCGGCTTCCCGCGCCAGAGTACCGATAACGTCGTCCGCTTCTACGCCAGAAACCGCCAGCAGCGGCAGCCCCATCGCTTTAACCATCGCGTGCAGGGGTTCGATTTGTGCTCGCAGATCGTCCGGCATTGGCGGGCGATGTGATTTGTAATGTTCAAACAGTTCATCACGAAAGGTTTTTCCCTTGGCGTCAAAGACCACCGCTGCATGCGTCGGTTTATATTGCATGATCAGACTGCGCAGCATGTTGAGGACACCATACATCGCACCGGTCGGCTCGCCTGCACTGTTAGTTAGTGGCGGAAACGCGTGGTATGCGCGATAAATATAAGATGAACCATCTACAAGGATAAGGGGATTTTGCGGGATCTGAACCATAATGTCCGTGCCTGTTTATCAGATTATGGGTAAAGGATGCCACATACGGGGGCAAAACTTGAGTTTTTCACTCTCTTTAGGGCAAATCTTTTGCTATTCTCCGGCCCCGCTCGCAAAACATATTGTGGATAACTTTGTGCATAAATTATTTACATCTCATTTTTAATATTCCTATGATAGATGAATCATTCTATTTATCTCTATTTTTCAATTAATTATATAATTTCCTGCTTTCATCATTATCAATATTAATGATTACTGTAATGTGGATAGATATACTCCATGTTCCTGGTCACTAAGACCCATCATTTGCGCCGTTTTCTGTTAGAATCGGCCACTTGCGCGGCTTTCGCGCCTTGTCTATGGCTAACTTTTTGAAAAATAAAATTATGACGAGAATACTCGCTGCGATAACGATTTTGCTGAGTATCGTATTGACCGTCCTGGTCACTGTTTTCTGTTCCGTTCCCATCATCCTTGCAGGAATTGTGAAAATTTTGCTGCCTATACCGATTGTTTGGCGCAAAGTGTCGCTCTTTTGCAATTTCATGATGTATTGCTGGTGTGAAGGATTAGCAGCATTGTTGCACCTCAATCCCCATCTCCAGTGGAAGGTCGAAGGGCTTGAAGGGTTGAGCAAAAAAAACTGGTATTTGCTTATCTGCAATCACCGCAGTTGGGCAGATATTGTTGTGCTTTGTGTCCTGTTCCGTAAACACATTCCCATGAATAAGTACTTTCTTAAACAGCAATTAGCCTGGGTACCTTTTATCGGTCTCGCATGCTGGGCATTAGATATGCCTTTTATGAAACGTTATTCACGGGCATATTTACTCCGTCACCCGGAACGGCGCGGTAAGGACGTGGAAACCACCCGACGCTCATGTGAGAAGTTTCGCCTGCATCCCACCACAATTGTTAATTTTGTCGAAGGCTCCCGCTTCACTGAAGAGAAACACCAGCAGACACGTTCCCCCTATAAAAACCTGTTACCACCAAAAGCAGCTGGGATCGCAATGGCACTGAATGTGCTGGGCAAACAATTTGATAAATTGCTTAACATCACTCTCTGTTACCCAGAAAACAATCGTCAGCCTTTTTTCGATATGCTGAGTGGGAAGTTAACGCGAATTGTTGTAAAGGTTGAATTGCAGCCCATAGCTGAGGAATTACATGGCGATTATGTGAACGATAAAGCGTTTAAGCGCCGCTTTCAGCTATGGTTAAATACACTCTGGCATGAGAAAGATCAGTATCTGAATACGCTTATCTCTTCCGAACAGCGAGATTGACCATAGTTGCTCGCCCCGAAAATCCCCGAGGCGAGTAATAAATATTAAGGCATCAAACGTGCCATGCGCATGAAAAACTCCATATCCGTCATTTCTTTACCGTTAAAATTTACTTTTCCCTGTCCATAGTGAATTTGCAATGACCCCGTATTTTCATCAAACTTAAGTAAATCGAGTTGTTGACCCACATCCTTAAATTCTGCGACCGCCTGTTCGGCCTTTATCTGTGCTGCTTCTCTGCTGTTACCTTCTGATAAACGAATTTGTTTCGCTAATTCCCCGATAACGTTAAGTGGCAGAGAAATATTCAGATCTAACGACTTTATACTATTATCAACAGATTTAGCATCAGCCATCGCAATATTCAGATCACCTTTCAATTCCCCTACAGCATTTCTCCATTTAACAGGGATCTGGATAACAGGTTCACTTTTGAACAAGATTGGTAAACTCTCTGCAAGTACCCCAACCCGGAGATCATCCATCGCATTTTCATCTTTCATTACATCTGGATTATTTGCCAATTGCTTGCGTAATAAAATATTGTAGTGTTCAATAAAAACTCTAAAAGCGAGTGGATCAATAGCATTAAATTGCAACGACATATCTCCACTGCCAAAATTTTGATCGCCTTTTTTTAAGGTATCAATGCCGTAGGAGAAATTTGTATTGATATATTTTTTATCCTTAGCGCGTTCAAATATTATTTTTGAAGCAAAAGAATTAATTTTAGTAATGTCATCATCAAGTCCCTGAAGCGTAACCTGATTAAATTTTACATCACCTTTTCCTACTGGATATCTCATTTCCTCTATACGAGATAATGAATTAAAAGTCATCGACTTTGCAGTAAGTTTGGTTATGGAGTCCAGATTTACAATGATATTATTCAGGTATCCAGTTACTTCCATATTTGACGGCGAACTGTCATCACCACGAAACGTGAACTTACCATCTTTATAAGAGACTTCCTGAAATGTTGCCGGAGTGATATTCACTTCAGTGGTTAGCGCCCCACCCATTGCAACCACGATATCAGCAACGAACGGTGACTTACCTTTCGTTGCAGTGTAGTAGGATTGTGTAACCTCATTCTTAGCCAGAGATACCTTTGCCGTTGCCATAGTTGGCTTTATATTACCCTTTGAAAGCTGACCCAGTGGAAATGGTCCATGATCAACATTTACATCCAGTATAATATTCTGACCCGGTTTAATTTCGCTATCTGTAATACCATTATTAAAGGTCAGAGCTACTTGAAAAGATGAACTAAAAAAACCTCTTTTATAATCTTTACAACTTAGCGTCATATCATGAGCGCCATTACTACTTTTATTAGCTTTATTAAAACCAACAATAAACTGCTCAACACTGGTTTGAGTTTTCATACCAGAAAACCATGTACCACCACCCAGAATGACAACAACAGCAATAACCGAACCAGCAATTGATTTACGTATCATATTTTATCCCTGAAGAGTAACGCGATTTGGTATATCGCTATGCGAATATCCTCTACAGAGTTTATATTGTCCAGCAACGACGTAAAATATCAGAATATATTTATATTTATTAAATAATAAAAAAGCCCGTGAATATTCACGGGCCTTATGTAATTCACAATGAATTATTTTTTCTCGGACAGATATTTCACAGTATCAGCATACTGCTGAACAAAAACATCCATATTGCTGGTATCCATACCCTGCGGATTCAGCTGATATTTACCGTTAACAAACATCGCCGGAACGCCACGCAATTGCACGTCGGCTGCGGCTTTTTCCTGCTGAGCCACCAGAGATTTCACCACGAAGCTGTTCCAGGCCGCGTCGTACTCTTCACCTTTAATACCTGCGTTGATAAATACATCGCGGATATCAGATGCAGAACGAATGGTCTGGGTTTTCTGTACGCCTTCAAACAGCGGAACAGTCACTTTGTCTTCCACGCCCAGCGCCATCGCCACTGCCCATGCCTGAGTCAGTTCTTTGCCCAGATCCCCACCCATGAAGTTGACGTGGTATTTAGTCATTTTCACGCCTTCCGGCAGTTTTTTCTTCACGTTCTCAGAAATATGCAGAACTTCTTCAAACTGATAGCAGTGCGGGCAGAAGAAAGAGAAAAACTCCAGCACTTGCGGCGCGCCAGCAACCGGTTTTTCCAGGGTGGTGTACTGTTTACCATCTTCATACTGCGCCGCCGATGCGCTAAACGCTAAAACTAAACCAGCCAGCGCCAGCCAAATCTTTTTCATGATCTACTCTCTCCGATTAATACATAGGTGTTAATTGCAAAGGGGGTTCTTGTAGAACTTTTGCCTGTTCTATAAAAGTCGCCGTCTGTCGCAGCCAGTAATCTTCCCCGGTTAACCACGGGAAATTTTTCGGGAACGCGGGATCAGCCCAACGCCGCATTAGCCAGGCAAGATAATAAACCAAACGCATGGCGCGTAAAGGTTCAATCAGTCCGATTTCAGCGATATCGAACTCGCTAAATTCTTCATAAGCCTCAATAATAGTTTCCAGTTGCATCCGCAGCTCAGCTATATCGCCATTGAGCAACATCCACAAATCCTGAACGGCTGGACCATTACGTGCATCATCCAGATCAACGAACATTGGACCATCGCGCCAGAGAATATTCCCGGCGTGGCAGTCTCCATGTAGCCGCAGAACGGTGAAATCTTCCCGCCAGTGTGCTGTAACGGCGGCGATCAGCTCATCTGTCGCTTTCAGGAATGCCGCTTTTAACCCGGAAGGTATCAATGTAGCGTCCTCAAACAGCTTGCGTGGCTCAATGAGGTATTCATTCAGACCGATGGTCGGGCGATGGATAAAAAGCTGTTTGCGCCCCGTCTGGTGCATACGCCCTAAATAACGCCCCACCGCTTCCATCTGATCGATATTATCAGCTTCGAACTGGCGACCACCGACGCTTGGAAAAACAGCGAAATAAAATCCCTGATGATTCAATAAAGTCTGACCATTAAAGGCCACAGGTGCTGCGACCGGAACTTCATCGTTAACCAGCTGCAACGCAAATTGATGTTCTTCGAGGATTTGATCGGCTGTCCAACGTTCAGGGCGATAAAATTTGACGACAAAACGTCGACGCTCTTCGTCCTGAAATTGATAGACACGGTTTTCATAGCTGTTAAGCGGGGTAAGACCGGAATCCACCCGGATCCCATGCTCAAACAGAGCGTCCATGATGGTATCCGGGTGTAGTGTCTGGAAAGTAAAAGCGCTGTTGTTCATCCCATCATCCGGAAAACATTACGAATGATGAAGGATATCATTTCACGATGATTTTGGTTGCGCCGCTTACAAGCTTTTACTCTTTAATTACGCCACGTGCGCGTAATAGCGCCGTTTTGAAATCTTCTTCATAATCTTTCTGCAAACCCGGGATCACCGCATCTTTCGCGGAATCACGCATTTTCAGGTGATAGATCAGAATGTCATCCGTCAAATCCGCCAGTTCGCCGTCAAAACCTGACTCTTTCGCCAGTTTCTGCAAAAATTGCAGCAGGTTAAGGTCTGGCTCTTTTTGCCAGGCTGGCTGGAGGAGTTCAATAACTTCATTCAGACGTTTACATTTCATAGTAATGCTCCTTACTCTTGAGACAGACACGTTAGCAGGGTCAATCCCACAATAAAAGAGGCGATATCGGTGAATCTGATGACGACGATAACAGGCGTTGTGCTGGCGGGCGGTAAAGCCAGACGAATGGGCGGCGTAGATAAAGGATTGCTTGAATTAAACGGCAAACCATTATGGCAACATGTCGCTGACGCGCTTATGACGCAGCTCTCTCACGTCGTGGTTAATGCTAATCGTCATCAGGAAATCTATCAGGCAAGCGGTCTGAAAGTGATTGAAGATTCACTGGCGGATTACCCAGGCCCTCTGGCAGGAATGCTTTCAGTAATGCAGCAGGAACCTGGTGAGTGGTTTTTGTTTTGCCCGTGCGATACGCCTTACATTCCCCCTGATTTAGCCGCCCGGCTTAATCATCAGCGCAAAGATGCGCCTGTCGTGTGGGTCCATGACGGTGAACGTGATCACCCGACTATTGCTCTGGTAAACCGCGCTATTGAGCCTTTATTACTAGAATATCTGCAAGCAGGAGAACGCCGGGTAATGGCATTTATGCGTCTGGCTGGCGGCCATGCGGTTGATTTCAGCGATCATAAAGATGCATTTGTGAACGTGAATACGCCAGAGGAGCTTGCCCGATGGCAAGAAAAGTAATGATACCGCTACTCGCCTTTGCCGCGTGGAGTGGCACTGGAAAAACTACGCTGCTGAAAAAACTGATCCCGGCATTATGCGCCAGAGGGATCCGTCCGGGACTGATTAAGCATACGCATCATGATATGGATGTTGATAAGCCAGGCAAAGATAGCTATGAACTGCGCAAGGCTGGCGCGGCGCAAACCATCGTTGCCAGCCAGCAACGATGGGCTTTGATGACGGAAACGCCAGACGAAGAAGAACTGGATCTACATTTTCTCGCAAGCCGGATGGATACCTCAAAGCTGGATTTGATTCTGGTCGAAGGGTTTAAGCATGAAGAGATCGCAAAGATTGTGCTTTTTCGTGAAGGGGCCGGACATCGACCGGAAGAATTAGTAATAGACAGACATGTTATTGCTGTGGCCAGCGATGTGCCGCTTAAGCTTAATGCCACATTACTGGATATCAATGATGTTGAGGGGCTGGCTGATTTTGTAGTGGAGTGGATGCAAAATCAGGACGGATAAGCAAGAGTAGGCTGGATAAAACGCGCCATGCGTTGCACCCGGCATTATTTTCTGCACCAATGCAAAAAGGCCATCCGTCAGGATGGCCTTCTGCTTAATTTGATGCCTGGCAGTTCCCTACTCTCGCATGGGGAGACCCCACACTACCATCGGCGCTACGGCGTTTCACT